>CAMFVG010000103.1 GCA_945992055.1 uncultured Clostridia bacterium
ATTGAATGTCATTATGAATATCTAAACTCAATTTAATGGAAACTCTTTTAAGTATGCTGTTAAACAAAATATTGCACACCGTTCCTCCGATCGTCGCCGCAATTAGTAATCCAATCCACTGCACTTTATGACCGACAATGATATCTATCAGATATTTTCCAGCAATACTGCTCAAAAATCCTAACGACGCACTGATAATTCCCAAAATGGTGTATAGCGCAATCTGTACTGGTCAAGCTTTTTTGTAACACATTGTTCGATAAATAACTAATTGTAACGAGCCTCCATAGGTGTTAAATAATTATTGTATGAATGAGGTCGAACATAATTGTACCAGTTGATATATTTCATAGTAAGCTCATCCATCATTTCAACACTTGAAAATGATGTTACGTTATAAAAGTTGCTTTTAAAAGTGTTATAAAATCTCTCCATAGGTGCATTATCATAAGGGCATCCTGCCTTGCTCATACTTTGAGTAACATTATTATCTTTGCAGAAATTTACAAAATCCCATGAAGTAAACTGTACACCTTGATCTGAATGCAGAATCACTTTAGGATAATGTTCCTGCTCCAAAGCTTTTTTGAGAGTTTCTATTGCCAAATCAGTATTTATATAATTACTGTTTAACGATGCTACTGCTGATCTGTCAAATAAATCAATGATAGAGCAGTTATATCTGAATTTTCCGTTTGGCTGGCGCATATAAGTAAAATCCGTGCACCATACTTTGTTTTTACAATCGACTGTGAAGTTTTGGTTTAAGAGATTATCAAATATTTTGTGTTTCTTGCCGGTTTTATATCCAGGCTTAGAATGCATAATTACAGCACACAGATTAAGTTCTTTGTTCATGTATTTATGCATAGTGGTATTACTAACTTCATACCCGTAGCGTTTAATAAAAATGCGCATAGCCCTATAACCTATAACACGATTATTATTGTAATAAACGTACTTTATAAGTTCAAAAATGTGTGCCAAACGCTTGTGATATTCTCGCTTTGCATCCTTTTTGTAATTGTAATAACAGTTGGGACTAATACCAAACTGTTTACATAACCATCTTAAACCAAATACATTTTTGTTTTCATCAATGAATCGATATACCACTAATCGATTTCCTTCGCGAAGAATGCCGCTGCTTTTTTTAGGAAAGCAATCTCTTTATCTTTTTCGTTGAGAAGCTGATTTAATCTCCGGATTTCCTTGGCTTCATTGGATTCAGATGTTGTGCTAGTGGTATAAAGGCATTCTTCCTTGTACTGGTTAACCCATTGGCTAACAGTACTTTTGGCAATATTATAATCAGCAGCAATCTGAACTGTTGATTTATTGCCAGCCATGTAGGTTCTAACTACTTCTTTTTTGAAGTCTTCGTTGTAACGTACTGACATAGTGATTTCCTCCTTGATTTGAATAATATAATACTATATTATTCGAACAAGTTGTTACAAATTTATTATACCACTACAAACTCCGGTGTTTTCATTCACACGTACTTTCTCGGTATCTGCTGAACTCCAAGTCAACGCCTTATTAGTTGCGTTGGCAGGATGAAAGGTTACAATCGCTTTGATACGATGTCCCACTCCTAAATCCATGGTTGTTTGATTTATACTAATCCCTTGCACTGCAACCTCTGACACGTGAACGGTATAGGCATATGTGCCACTCCAATGAGAAAAGGAAATGAGCGTATCCCCTCCTGCATGTGCGGTAATCTTTACCTGTCCACTGTGATTGTTATCTTTCTCTGCTGTGGCTACTTGTGGATTGGAAGAACTTACTCCATCATTAATCCAACTATATTGCTCAATATAGTAAACATCGCCTACCCCTAACACAATATCGTACGCATCGGCAGCGTGTACAACATCGCAAAAACCGTGCATATTTCCGGACACTATTATAATTGTAAGTATAAATGCCAAAATTCTCTTCCACATCTTCATAACGCCACCTCCTTTTTATTCACTGATATCTTTCTACTCTACTTTCAAGTACGCATCCATTTTCTTTTTTGCGGTATCTACTGATGTTTGATCTGGATACATAACATATAATTCCTGCGCCCCATAATAAGAATACTCTCGGCCGTCTGCTCCATCGACACTGATAGATTCTACTGCCCATTTTGGCCAATTACTCATCTGAAACTGTAATAACTGTTTCACTTCCTGATCAGAGAAATTCATTTCTACACACTCCACCACGGAGCGAAACAACTGCCCATAGTCATACTGTAAGGAAGGAGTTGTTACCTTATCAACAATGGCTTCAATTACTTTCATCTGATTCTTGCCACGCTGACGGTCTCCCACTTGAAATGAATACCGTTCTCTCGCAAAGTCTAATGCACGTTTTCCATCACATTGGTTTTCTCCGACTACAAATCCATCAAAAGCGTGCTCACTTTGAACCGTAATTCCTCCTACAGCATCTACAATATCGATCAAACTACTAAAATTCACTCTTACATAATAACGAATTGGAATATCAAAAAACTCTTCCAGTGTACGTGCTGTGCACTGTGGCCCAAACAACCCCGTATGCGTCAATTTATCCTTTTGCCCGTTACTGGTTCCTATACTATGAATCCCACTGTAAATAGGAACATAATAATCCCTCGGAATGCTTACCAATAGAATCTTTTCTTGCTTTGGATTTACAACTGCTAAAATGTTAACATCCGAACGGGATATCTTCTCAATCTCTCCATAGGTATCAATCCCGCTGATTAAAACTGCAAATGCATCCTCAGTAATTCGAAATGGTTTTCCCTCTGTTTCGTTCGGTTCCTCCATTACCGTTTGCTCTTCTTCCTGCTGCTCCTCACTGGTAATGTCTGCAATGAAGGAGTTGGCAATATCCAGTCCGATTGCGCCTACCCACAAGAATAAACTTATCGCAAGCATACATGCATTTCCCCACAGTTTTAGGGATGTTCTCTTGTGAAATGCCATATATAAAAGTCCCGTTCCAAACAAAAGAATGCCGAACAAAACACTCCACTGAATTGCAGGTTTCAGGAGACTCAAACAAAACATTTGCCAGATAAAATATATGGCAACTGCAATGTATAGAAGACCTGTATACACCCCAATCTCTTTCCACCAGCCTTTTTTCATGTTTATTCCCCTTTTATATACAAATTAGATAACTTTCCAACATATATTATAATCCTTTTTTTAAATTAACACAATCACTCTATAAAGTCTTTCATATGAATTTTTTATAAAAAAAGGAATCACATGTCCAATATCATGAAGTAAAGATATTACACATGTGATTCATCTTTTATTTGCTCTATAACATTTCACTAATGGTATTACTTAAATCGGCAAATTCCTGTAGCGTCAATGCCTCTCCTCTAACACTGGCTCCTTTTCCAAGTTTTTCAATGGCCTCTATAATTACTTCTTTCGGCAACTGAATCTCCGACGAATTATTAAGTCCATTTGCCAGCGTCTTTCTCCTCTGGTTAAAGGAGGCCCGAATAATCTTAAACATCAATTGCTCATCCTTTACCTGAACCGGTGCTTCTGTATGACTCGTCAGTCGAATCACCGCAGACCCTACATTCGGTCTTGGCATAAAACAGTTGGGCGGTACATTTGCCACAATATATGGCTTGGCATAATATTGAACCGCTAAAGACAACGCCCCATAATCCTTGCTTCCAGGTCCCGTCTGCATACGGTCCGCCACTTCTTTCTGCACCATTACCGTAATACTCTCTATTGGCACATGGCTTTCATACAATCCCATAATAATTGGGGTTGTAATATAATACGGAAGATTTGCAACGACCTTAATTGGCTTCCCGTCATTATACTCTTCTGCTAATTGATTGATATCTACTTTCAGTACATCTTCGTTAATAACAGTCACATTATCATAAGCACTTAAAGTATCCTCCAAAATAGGTATTAGTGCCTTATCTATCTCAACTGCCACAACCTTCCTTGCAGCACAAGCCAGATACTGTGTCATGGTTCCAATTCCAGGACCGATTTCTAACACCATATCATCCTTTGTAATACCGGCAGATGAAATAATCTTGTCCAGCACATGGGTGTCTATCAAAAAATTCTGGCCAAACTTCTTCTGAAAAGAGAAACCGTATTTCTGCAGTACTTCAATTGTATTTTGTGGATTGCCTAATGTTGGCTTTGTCATAAAAAGAGCTCCTTTGCATTCTTCGCTGTCTGCGCTACTACTTCATTATAGGTAATTCCCTTAATATCAGCAATGGCCTGTGCGATATATGGGACATAAAGGGATGAATTCCTTTTTCCACGAAACGGCTCAGGCGCAAGATATGGGCAATCCGTTTCCAAAAGAATTCTATCCAACGGCACTACTTGTGCAACTTCTTTCAACTTCTTCCCGTTCTTAAATGTTACAACCCCTCCGATTCCAATGTGAAATCCCATTTTCACGTACTCTTCTGCCATTTCTTTGGAGTAGGAAAAGCAGTGGATCACTCCTCGGAGTCCCTGGGCATGTTCTTTCATTACGTTCCATGTATCTTCCGCTGCATCCCGACTGTGAATAATCACCGGAAGATCTAACTCTTTTGCCAGTTCCAACTGACGAACAAACCATTTTTTCTGAACATCGTGGGATGCGGTATCCCAATAATAATCCAGTCCTATTTCCCCAACAGCAACCACTTTTTCCTTTTGACATTGCTGTTTCAAAAATGCAAAGCGTTCCTCATCTAATTCTCCCACTTCATCCGGGTGCAAGCCTACTGCTGCATATACATGAGGATAGCATTGTGCCATTTCTACCACTTCTGTGAGCGACTCCCAATCAGCTGCGCAATTGACAATCGTCCCGATGCCATTTTCTTGCATGGAAAGTAATAGTTCGTGACGGTCTTCATCAAACTGGTGGGAATCATAGTGTGCATGACTGTCAAATATCATCGGTTTCATCTTATAAAATCTCTCTTCTCAATTGTTCCGGTGTTTTTTGTGACAATAGTACCGGTGGAATATCAAAGACACTTTTTGCACCGCACGCTCCATTTACCGCAAGTCTGTAAGCTGCTCTTGCATAAGCAACCAATACACTTGAAGTAAACTCTGGATTTGAATCTAATTTTAATGAATACTCAATCACGTGCTTATTGCCTTCTCTGCCTGTTTCCCCTGTACGAATTACAAAACCACCGTGTGGCATTTTACTGTGATTTGCCTTTAATTCTTCTTCTGTAATAAATGTTACTGTTGTATCATAATCTGCGAAATAATTTGGCATTGTTTTGATGGTCTCTTCAATTGTTTTCAAATCAGCGCCATCTTCCGCTACAACATAGCATTCTCTTAAGTGTTTTTGTCTTGTGGTAAACTGTGGCTCACTGCCGCTTCTCACTTCATCAACCGCTGCCTCAATCGGCACTGTGTATTGAATCGCATTTTTAACACCCGGTACCCGGCGAATCGCATCAGAGTGACCTTGACTTACGCCTTTGCCCCAAAAAGTGTATGTGCTTCCTTGTACCAAAATTGATTCCGCATAAATCCTGTTTAGTGAAAACATGCCCGGATCCCAGCCCACAGAGATAATTCCTACGTTATTTCCCTCTTTTGCGGATGCATCCATGTTGGCAAAGTACTCTGGGATTTTTGCGTGTGTGTCAAAGCTGTCAATTGTATTGAAATACTTCACGAGTTCTGGCCCCATAACCGGAAGATCTGTTGCTGAACCTCCGCAAAGAATCATAACATCTACTTCATCTTTTAAAGAAAGCACATCATCTATGTGTACTTTCTTAACGCCCTCTGTTAAAACTTTTACTGACTCCGGATTACGGCGTGTTACAACTGCAACTAACTCCATATCGTCATTGCGTTCTACTGCGAGTTCTACGCCTCGTCCAATATTGCCATATCCAACAATCCCTATTCTAATTTTGCTCATATGTTATTGCCTTCTTTCTAAAATAAATTTAAGCAATCTCCGCTCCCGCCGGCATATCTTTTTCCGGTGTCATAAGCGCAAGATTTCCCTCTGCATCTTCTGCACAAAGCAACATACCCTCTGACAATACGCCGGCAAGTTTGGCCGGTTTCAAGTTTACAAGTACCATTACCTTCTTGCCAACCATTTCTTCTGCAGAATAATGCTGCTTAATACCAGAAACAATCTGTTTTACCTGGCTTCCGATTTTTACTTGTGAGCAAAGTAATTTCTTTGATTTTGGCACTTCTTCGCAAGCGATAATCTCACCTACTTGAAATTGCATTTTCATCCAATCATCAAACGTAATTTCTTCCTTTGGCTCAATATCGATTACATCTTCCTCTACTTGCACTTCTTCCTCTACCGGTGGATGAAGTTCTTCCACTTTTTTCAACAC
>CAMFVG010000104.1 GCA_945992055.1 uncultured Clostridia bacterium
CACTGGATAACAAGAATAATGGCACTTGCTATGACTGTTATCAATTTGTTATCAAAAGACTAATCGAAATCGCTGAAACCCGCATAAACACTGGCTTTTTTAAGCAACTCGATTTATTCGAACTCAATCGTTCCAATCGGCTTCGGTGTTAAATCCAAAAGAACTCGGTTAATTCCCGGAACTTCATGTGTAATACGATAGGTAATATGATGAAGGATTGCATACGGAATCTCTTCAATAGTTGCTGACATAGCATCTTTCGTATTGACAGCACGGATAATTGCCGGCCAACCTTCATAGCGACTTTCGTCTTTCACACCTACACTCTTAATATCAGGCACAGCAATAAAATATTGCCATACTTTTTCAGCAAGACCATTCTTGTCGAACTCTTCACGCAAGATAGCATCCGCTTCACGAAGTGCCTCTAAACGGTCACGCGTAATAGCACCCAAACAACGAACGCCAAGCCCCGGACCCGGGAATGGTTGACGATATACCATAGAATGCGGTAAACCAAGAGCTTCGCCTACTACACGTACTTCATCTTTATATAAAAGTTTAATTGGTTCTACAAGTTCAAACTTAAGATCTTCCGGAAGTCCCCCTACATTGTGGTGAGATTTAACAGCTTTCTTACCTTCAGCTGCTTTGATAGATTCCAAAATATCCGGATAAATAGTTCCTTGAGCAAGGAATGTAATATCTTCAAGCTTTCTTGCTTCTTCTGCAAAAACTGTGATAAATTCCTTACCAATAATTTTACGCTTGCGTTCTGGATCTGACACTCCTGCCAATAAGCCCAAGAAATGATCTGTTGCATCAACATAAATCAAGTTGGCATCCAGCTCTTCTTGAAACATCTTGATAACACCTTCTGACTCATCTTTACGCATCAAACCATGATTTACATGCACACAAACCAATTGTTTACCAATTGCTTTAATTAAAAGTGCTGCAACAACTGAACTGTCAACACCACCCGAAAGTGCCAATAACACTTTCTTATCTCCTACTTGCTCTTGTACTAACTTCACTTGTTCTGCAATAAATGCTTCTGCAAGTTCTGGGGTCGTAATACGTTCCATCGTGTCCGGTCTCTTATTTGAATCCATCATTCTTCCTCCTATTTAAGTATCTTTTTGTCATATAGTATCTAAATGCTTTTAAAAACATATTCCAATTATAGAAAATCCTTTTCAAAAAATCAATTACTTTTTCACACCAATTTTGGGACAAATCTCCTCCAAGCAACATTTTTCACAATAAGGAGTCGTTCTCGCCGTACAGACTGCTCTTCCGTGGTCCACCAAGCGATGGCAAAAATCGCTGCCTTCCTCCGGCGGAATGATTTTCCACAGCTCCATTTCTACCTTCTTCGGTTCTTTTATATGGTCCACTAATCCCATGCGGTTTACGAGGCGAATGCAATGTGTATCTGTTACGATTGCCGGTTCTCCAAACACATCTCCCATAATCAGATTAGCACTTTTTCTTCCCACTCCCGGCAACGCCAACAACTCATCAAAAGTCCTCGGAATCTGGCAAGCGTACTGGTCACGCAATACTTTCATACATGCACTAATGTCCTTTGCTTTGCTCCTTCCCAATCCGCATGGACGTACAATTTCTTCGATGCTATCCACATCTGCCTCCGCCAAGGACTTCACATTCGGATATTTTTCAAACAATTTCTCTACAATAACATTGACGCGTTCATCCGTGCATTGCGCAGCCAAACGTACACTGACTAATAGTTTCCACGCCTCATCAAACTCCAACGTACATCTGGTATCCGGGTATTCCCTTCGCAAACGCTCAATAATCTCCAGCGCCAACTTTTCCTTCTTTGTCTTACGCATTTGTTTTCTTCTCTCCAAGTCTCTTCTGCACTCTTTTCACAAGATAGTATGCCCACACACTGGCCATATATCCGATCACTAATCCCCCTAACACATCCGTAGGATAATGGACTCCTACATACAATCGCGAAATAGAAACCAATGCCGCTAATATAAGTGCAGGAATCCCAACCTTTTTCGGTACCCACTTATACAATGCAAACATAGCGGAAAAAGAACCACTTGTATGACCGGAAGGGAATGAGCGATACGCACTCGGCTTACTAATTAATGTTTGAATTGCATCATTTACCACAAAAGGCCGCGGTCTTGCAATCAAATCTTTTAATGTCAGATTCACAATCACAAAGTTAATAAGCAGGGATGTTAACACTGTAAATCCAATTGGTCTTGTTTTTTTGAAAAACAATAGTATAATTCCCAGCGCAATCCAAAGATAACCATCATCTCCCAGATGGGTTACAAACACCCAGAATCCAGCCATAAATCCTCTCAAATTTTCTTGAATCCATAATATAATCGATGCTTCAAACTGATTCATAATCATCCCCCATTATATTTGCTTTCTTACAATCTGATACTCGTCTCCAAATTGATAGTATGGACAATCTTTATAATCTCCCTTTATAAAACGGTACATTTCATCTTCATCAAGATTTTTTGTACACACATAGTATTCATACTCTTCATCATACTCATAATTCATACATGTTTCACAATTGCTTGCCATAACCAACTCCCCTTTTTAGGCTCAATATATGATATCTAATTGTACCACATTGCCATTTCCTTTACAAAAAAATTTTTGTATGCTATTCTAAATGTGTTGCAAGGAGGAATTAGGATGAAAATCGCAATTAACGAATCCGCAGAAAACTATTTAGAAACCATTTATATATTAAGTAAAAAACTTCCGGTTGTTCGCTCCGTAGACGTAGCGAATGAACTAGGTTTTAAAAAATCCAGTGTCAGCGTGGCTATGAAAAATTTACGGGAGAAAGAACATATTACTGTTACAGAGGCCGGCTTTATTTATTTAACAGAATCTGGAAAACAGATTGCTGAAATGATTCATGAGCGTCATGAACTTTTAACCGAATGGTTAACACGCCTGGGTGTCCCGGTAGAGATTGCTTCAGAAGATGCCTGTAAATTGGAACACGTTCTTAGCAAGGAAAGTTTCGATGCAATTAAAAAACATGCAAATCAAAAATAAAGGTTCGTAAGATTTATTTCTTACGAACCCTTTTTTCACCCTTTTATATCACTTTTGCAACCTCTCTTGCAAGATTCACAATTGCAAGAACATCCGCTGCATCCTCCACCATTCTTATGATTTTTCCACATAGAGCGAATCACCAATCCAATGATGACACCGAGTGCAACTAGAACAATCACATCTCCCATTCTATCTCTCCTTTTCCGGAACTTTATATCCTTTTCGGAAAATCAAGTATAATAGTGCTACAAGTACAAGAACTGCAATTATTGTAAATACACTAAAAGTTGCTTCTCCCATAGCGAAACCTACCAACTGGTATACAATCATAGATATTACATAAGCAAATCCACACATATATCCAACCGTTGCCAAAGTCCATTTTACAGTTCCCATTTCACGTTTGATTGCACCGATAGCCGCAAAACATGGTGCACAAAGTAAGTTGAAAATCATGAAACTATATGCACGAACCGGTCCGAAATCAGCTGCTACCATCTTCCAGATTTCATCTCCCGCTTCACTCAACTCACCAGCAAAATTATATAATGTACCAAAAGTCATAACTACTTCTTCTTTTGCAATCAATCCTGTCACCGTAGCAACTGTCGCCTTCCATGCCATATCTCCCATCCAACCTAATGGATAGAAAATCCATGCAAACAGTTTACCCACATTTGCCAATAATGACACATTGCTGTCTTCCACAGCCACAAGCGCACCATCTACATACCCATAGCTTTGTAGGAACCATAATACAATAGAACTCAAAAGTACAATAGTTGTAGCTCTCTTCACAAAATCCCAGCCTCTATCCAAAGTAGAACGAAAAACATTTCTTGCGGATGGCAAATGATATGTAGGAAGTTCCATTACAAATGGAGCCGGTTTCCCTGCGAACGTTTTAAATTTCTTCAAAATAACACCTGAAACAACAACTGCCGAAACACCTATAAAGAATGCAGAGGTTGCAACTAATGGTGAATTACCAAATACTGCACCTGCGAAAAGACCAATAATCGGCATTTTTGCTCCACAAGGAATGAATCCCGTGGTCATAACTGTGATTTTACGGTCATTTTCCTGCTCAATCGTACGGCTTGCCAAAATCCCCGGCACACCACAACCTGTTGCAACAAGCATCGGAATAATCGATTTTCCTGAAAGCCCAAATTTGCGAAGTAATCGGTCCATGATAAATGCAACTCTTGACATATACCCGATATCTTCCAAAATGGAAAGTAACAATGAAAGCACCAAAATCTGCGGAACAAATCCAAGAACTGCACCTACTCCTGCTACAATACCATCCATAACCAATCCATAAAGCCATTCGCTTACACCGAGTGTGGTCAGTACTTTATCAAAGATTGTTGACACCCATTCACCAAAAAGCACATCATTTGCCCAATCTGTTCCCATAGTACCGATGGAGAACGGAAAACTTCCCATTGCAATCGCATACATCAAGAACATGATTCCTGCAAAGATCGGCAATGCCAATATACGATTTGTTACAATTCTATCTACTTTGTCTGACAAACTCATAGCATGCTTTGCTGCTTTTTTCTTAACTGCTTTTCCAATCACTCGTTCTATATATGTATAGCGTTGGTCTGCGATAATTGATTCTGCATCATCATCCATTTCTTTTTCACAGTCCACAATATGCTGTTCTAAATGAGCAAGAACATCCTCTGACAAGCCCAGTTCCTTCTGCACCATTTCATCGCGTTCAAACAACTTAATAGCATACCAACGAAGGTAAGTACGATTCACAGCATCCTCAATTGTTTCTTCAATGTGTGCCAACGCATGCTCTACACTTCCGTTAAAAATGTGTGGCATCTCACCATGCACATGATTCTTTGCGAGTGCAACGGCTTTCTCTGCCGCTTCTTTTCCTCCCTCGCCTTTTAGGGCACTAATTTCCACGCAAATACATCCAAGGGTGTTGCTTAGTTTATCCAAGTCAATTGTGTCCCCGTTTTTACGAACTAAATCAATCATATTGACAGCTACAACAACCGGATACCCTAGTTCAATCAGCTGCGTTGTAAGATACAGATTTCGCTCAATATTTGTACCGTCTACAATATTTAATATCGCATCCGGATGTTCATTTACTAAATAGGTACGTGTAACAACCTCCTCCGGAGAGTATGGTGATAAGGAATAGATACCCGGCAAGTCCTGGATTGTAACATCCGAATGCCCTTTCAATTTTCCTTCCTTCTTTTCCACAGTAACACCAGGCCAGTTACCAACATATTGATTTGCCCCTGTCAAGAAGTTAAATAATGTTGTTTTACCACTATTTGGATTCCCTGCTAATGCAATTTTTACACTCATCGTTTTGCTCCCTTTCTATTCCACTTCTATCATATCGGCATCTGCTTTTCGCAGAGTCAATTCATAACCTCGTAAATTTAATTCCATTGGATCTCCCAATGGTGCAACCTTGCGGACATAGATTTCCACACCTTTTGTAATACCCATATCCATAATTCGCCTTCTAACCGGTCCATCGCCGTGTACTTTTAAAACAGTCGTTGTTTGATTGACTTTCACGTCTTTAAGAGTCTTCATCCCGCTTCTCCTATTCGTCTTTTCTCACTTTAGTTAGAATAAACTAACCATTGGGTTTTAATATATCCCTGGCTACATTTGCCAAGGATATATTCGATTAGTTATAACTAACTCCTTACCAAGATTAACACTTATTTTTTGTAATGTCAAGCGTTATTTGGAATTTTTTTCTAAAATCCAAAGTATTGATCTATGCCGTTTGCAATGCCTTGCACCATATTATTTTGCATTGTAGGGTCTTGTATCTTTTGGTCCTCTTCTGCATTGCTCATATAACCGACCTCTAAAATCATAACCGGAACGGTACTCCAATTCATACCCGTCATAGTGTCCGATGTTATCACACCGCGATTACGAAATCCAGTGGCTGCACAATAGGCATCAATCACACATCTGCCAAGAGCACTACTGGCATTCGCCAGATGGCTGACATAGGGATTTGCACCGGATGGAACATACGCTTCTGCTCCTTGGATACTTTGATTCGAAGAGCCATTTCCATGAATCCGCACTGCAATATCTGCACCTACTGTTTCTGCATATTGAGCTCTTTCCATATTGCTGATATTCACTTCATGCACGGAACGAGTCATATATACCGTATAGCCTCGATTCTCTAATTCCGTTTTCAATTTCAAACTAACATCCAGGTTCATAACGTATTCCGGCACTCGGGTAGAAACACCGGTCGTCCCGCTCGTTACTCGCGCTTTCATTACTAAAGAACCCGGTCCGTTCGGCTCTTTCGTACTATCACCGCGCAATTGATGTCCCGGATCAATCACAACCACAATTTCATTTGGATTACGGTGTTGGCCCGGTATGGCTTCTATTTTCGTTTCTACCACAGGCACAGCCTCGGGTTCGTTCACGGTTTCTTCCTGTATAGGTTCTTCCACCTTTTCTTCCTTTGGCTCCTCTTTTTCCACAACCGGAGGTTTTACCTGCTTCTTTTGTTTCTTTTCTTCCTGCTTACCACATCCAGCTACCAACAATAGTATCGCCATTGCAAAAATTAGGAACTTCTTCATTTCTCTACGCATCCTTATACCCTTCCAAAATCTTTTCCAGATGTACCTTATACGCTGCTTCTACATGCTTTGGTCCAACAATCTGCATTCCGGCTCCCAGCCCGGTCACCCAGCCAAAAAACTGTTCGCTGACGGTGACCAGTAAATTCACCTTGAAATGATGGTCGTCTATTGGAATCATCATCACATCCTTACCAAAACGGTCCAAAATCACGCCCGCCAACTCATTGTCACATTGTAAAGAAACCCATTCATCCTGTCCACCATACATGGCAAATGTCTTCTTTGCAAATGCTGGTAAATCAAACTTTTGAAAACATTCCCTGCCCAATCGTTTTTCCTTTCGCAGAGAAAGATTTTTCATCTTGTCTACACGATAGTGTTTGACCATATCTACTGATGCATCATAGGCCATCAGATAGTAGTTTTCGTCCTCCCACACAAGTGCCCATGGGCTTACTACGTAAAAGGCGCCATCTTTTTTCACACACAATTCTTTCTTTGAAGTCCATTCTGTATATTGAAACTGAATCTGCACGTCCTCAAAGAATGCTCTATGAATTCCATCCACAATAATAAATACACTTTTATTTTCTGTCTTTGGGCGATTACTAATAAACACCTGACGTTGTAACAACTGTGCTTGGTATTTGCTCGTCAAATTTTCCAATTTTCGAATGAGTTCCTCTGATTTTTTTACAGAAATAAACTTGGAAGATTGTACCGCATCCACCAATAACTTTAATTCTGCAAGTTCAAACTCCCGTTCTCCTACATAGTATCCGGAAGCACTTCCTCGATTTTGAATAATATCTATTCCCATATCCTGCAATGCTTCGATATCCGCATAAATACCTTTTCTCTCGGCCGTAATTCCATATGTACTTTCCAGGGCACTGCAAATATCTTGAGCTGACATGGTATGTTCTTCATCGGTTTGCTGCAACAAAATCTGCATAACAGCCAATAGTTTTTTCTTTTGATTTTGTACTGCCATCTCTCCACTCCTAAAATAGGTATTCCTAGTTCCTAGTGTACTCCAAAAAGAAACCAAATGGCAAGTCCTACAATGCAAAGAATTCCACCGATCACTTTCTTTTCCATATCTTCATCTAATAAATAGTATCCACCCAAAAATGGCAACGCAAAAACTGCCAAAAAAATCATTCTTAAAATTCCCGTTATCTTGTATACTCCCTTACTCATCATCTTACTTCCTCCTAAACACCCTGTTTCTTATGTCTAAATTTTCGCAAAATTGTTGTCCCAAAATCCGTACTTTCAATTATCTGATTGCCATATTTTTTAAAATTTCTTATAATATATACGACCATGAAAAACTATTTAAGAAGAAGGGGAACTTATATGAGTATACTGAAAGAAAAATCGAAAATAATTTTGGAACGCGCCCTAATCTTTCTGCGTTGGATAATCTTTGCCATCATTACCGGACTTGTGGTCGGGGGTGTGGGTACTTTATTTGTAAAAGGTTTAGGTCTAGCCAACTCCTTCCGCACAACACATCCGCAAATTATTCTGGCCCTACCGTTGGCAGGTCTAGCCATTGTATTTTTATATAAAATTTGTAACTACGAAAACGATAAAGGTACCAATCTGGTCATTTCCACCTTACATGCCGAAACACAAATCCCGTTTCGCATGGCACCGTTGATTTTTATTTCTACGATCACCACACACTTATTCGGTGGCTCTGCCGGTCGTGAAGGAGCAGCGTTGCAGCTAGGCGGAAGTATTGGAAACCAGTTGGGTCGTTGGTTTAAATTTGATCAGGAAGATACTGAACTAATCGTAATGTGTGGTATGAGTGCCGCATTCTCAGCTATTTTCGGAACACCTCTTGCTGCGGTCATCTTTGTAATGGAAGTAAGCAGTATCGGAATGATGCATTATGCAGCTTTCGTTCCCGGCATGGTTGCTTCTTTAGTTGCATCTTCCTTTGCAACTCATATGGGCGTACATGCTGAAGCATTTGTAATTGCAGAGACCGTAGACTTTGCATTATTACCTGCCTTAAAAATTGTGTTACTCGGCATTTGTTGTGCAATTATCAGTATCCTATTTTGCCAGCTTTTACATGCAGCCGGGCATATACTGAAAAAGCATTTTCCAAACCCTTATATTCGTATTGCCATAGCAGCGTTCATCATCATCGGTCTCACTGCCTTGCTTCATACTTCTGCATACAGTGGTGCGGGAGTGAATTTGATTGAAGAAGCCTTTCTCGGGGAAGCACCTAAAATGGCATTTTTGTGGAAAATGATTTTTACTGCCATTACCCTTGGAGCCGGATTTAAAGGCGGTGAAATTGTTCCATCCTTTACCATTGGAGCTACCTTCGGTTGCCTGTTTGGTTCGCTGCTCGGTCTTTCCCCATCCCTTTGCGCAGCTGTCGCAATGGTTTCCGTTTTCTGTGGGGTGACCAACTGTCCGATTTCTTCTTTACTAATCGGCTTCGAACTGTTTGGTTTCGGATCCATGAAATTCTTACTAATAGGAGTTTCTATCAGTTACATGCTGTCCGGCTATACCGGTCTATATTCTGAACAGACAATTTTAAATTCCAAGTTTAAAATGCAAACCATAGATGTGAAAACACATTAAAAAGAGTCCGAGATTTTCTCGGACTCTTCTATTTTTATTTCGAAATATCATATACATACAATTCGTGTAGTGCTCTGGTCGCACTGATATAGCGATATTGGGAATAAAATGGATTTTCTTTATCACCACCCAAGATAAACACCTGGTCAAATTCCAATCCTTTCGCAAGATAGTAGGTGGTAATCGTAATGCCTTTACGAAATGCTGAACTATCACGGTCAATATAATGCACATCCCGTCTTTGCTCTTTCACATACTTATATGCTGTCTTTGCCCCATCTTCCGTCATCGTAAGTATGGCTGCAGTCTCAAATCCATCCTGCCCCAAATGAACTTGTTGCAAAACTTCTTTAAGCGCTTCTTTCTGCTTAGCAAATTTCTGTTCTACAACCGGTTTTCCGTGTCGTTCCAGGTATTCCACAGCAGTCACATGACTTAAAGCAGAAGCATACTCTGCAATTTCCAACGTATTGCGATAACTTCTGTGCATTTCTATCTCTCGTATCTGTTTCCCAAAAACCTTTGGTAAGAATGAAAATACGTCTCGTGGCACATTGTCTACCGTCTGTGCACGGTCTCCTAAAATCGTCATATTACAGGTAAACATATTTTGCAAAATCACGTATTGCAAATAAGAATAATCCTGCATTTCATCAATGACCAAATGCCGAATATCCCTGCGTTTTTTCATTTCACACAAACGTTGTTTCAAATATAGCAACGGATAGACATCCTCATAAGCCAGTACCCGTTCCTCCTTTTCCACGTCCGGTAATGTAGGAAAACCATTTTCCTCCAAAATCCAATTATAAATTTTATACACATCCATAGTTTCATACATATTCAGGAACCATTCGCGGATAGAAAGCAATTCTTCCTCTAACAGGGGGCGTCTACAAAGGGTTTCGTATTCGTCCAATACATACTCCATCACTGCCTCCATTCTGGCCAGTAACGGATGTTCAGAAAACTTAAAATAAAACAATTCTATCAGTCCCTCGGCTGTTTTCACGAATCCTCGATATTCGAATCTTTTGAAATTCATAATATCATCTTCCAAAAGTACTAGAAAACTTTCCACCGCACCCACAAATTCTTGTGACTGTTTCCAATGATATCTTCTTTCAGACTCCGCATCCATGTGTTTCATGCGTTGCTCGATATAATGATAACGGTCCTCACAATCCGATACCATTTCCTTCAACTCACGATAGGCGAATAAATCAAAACTCATTTCCTGTATATGTTCTTCCCCCAATTCCGGGAGAACATGAGAAATGTAATCGGAAAACACACTGTTTGGTGAAAGAATCAAAATGTTGGATGACTTCAATCTCTCCCTGTCGTGATAGAGTAAATATGCAATTCTGTGCAGAGCTACGGATGTTTTTCCACTACCTGCTGCCCCCTGAATCACCATCACTTTGTCCTTTGTGTTTCGTATAATGGCATTCTGCTCTCTCTGAATGGTGCGCACAATATTTTTAAGCTGCACATCCCCACTCTTTCCAAGTTCCTGTTTTAAAATGTCATCATCAATTTTGACATCACTTTCGAACTCGTATACCATCTTGCCGCTTCGAATCTTGTATTGCCACTTGGAAAGAATCTCCCCTTCCATAACACCACCTGGTGCCTCGTAGGAAGCAAAGCCTTTATCGTAATCATAGAACAAGCTACTAATCGGCGCTCTCCAGTCATAAATGAGTGGGCGACCACCTGCTTGTTCCGAAAAATTTCCAATCCCTATATAAAAAGTTTCACTTTGGGTATCCCCCTCATAGACAAACTCCACACTTCCAAAAAACGGGGATTCCTTCATCTTTTTTAAACGATATAATTTGAGCCGATTCTCTTCGTTTGCATTGACCTGCGTCAAGAGTGCTCGTTGATTATCAAAATCCTCATATCCATACTGGTCCATCTCAGTATAGTTTTCCCAGTAGTAATCATTCATGCTCTTAATGTCCTTTTGGACATCCCGGATAACAGCACTCATTTCGGCAATCTTGTTATTCAGTTTTTGTGTAACAAGCTTTAAGTGCTCTTTACCCTTGCTCATGAAACGTCACCTTTCTTTTTAATATCCAATAGCCAAACCTATCAGCAACAATAGACTTGTCAAAATCAAATTTAACACCTGAAACTTACCACTCCATTTTGCCCATTTCCCATAGTTCACATCTGCCAATCCCAAACTAATGAGTAGCACCGGATTTGTCGGATAAAACACATTAGAAAAACCATCTCCAAATGCATATGCCACAATACAAAGTTGTGCGGATATCCCAAATGCTTCTGCTACCGGTATAATAAGCGGCATTAAAATAAATGCTTTTGCAGACCCGGATGCAATAAAGAAATTCAGTACCAGTACAATCAAATAGATAAATAAAACCACCGTCCATCTTGGAAGAGTGCTCGCTGTAGCAACTGCCCCTTCTAACAATGGGGTTAATATATTCCCTTCTTCCAAAGTAAATCGAATGGAATTGGCCATCAGAATCATCAAAACAGCCGGAAGCACACTCACCATGCCATGCCAAAAAAGTGCTGCCAAATTTCCACCACTGCGTGATACTGCACTGGCAATCATCCCCGCAGCCAAAAATGTGACTGCCACAATAATCATGGTGTAGCTTTGCAATACAGTAATAAAAGAAGAACTCAATACCAATAAAATGCCAAGCCCCAGCAATGATACGAACCAGAGAAGTCCCTGATTCATCCTACTATTATCTTCAAAATTGCTGTCTGCAATTCCTGCATCCACCGGTTTTTCTATGCGTTTCGCATACCCAAACAGGAATGCAAGCAAAAGACCATATACCAACAAGAAAGCGAGGGCTCGAAACCACATTCCGGAAAACATTGGGAGTCCTGCTATTTCCTGTGCCACTCCAACCGTAAATGGATTGCAAACGCCTGCTGAAAATCCACAGCCAATGGCCAAAAGGCTCATTCCTAAACCAACCAATGCATCCCATCCTAAACGAATAGCCAACGCAACTACAATCGGAACGAGAGGCACGCATTCTTCAAAAGAACCGATAAGAGATCCCAATGCCATAAAGAAAAATGTCACCAACGCCAATAGTTTGTACCGTTCTTTTCCAAATCGATATGTAATCTTATCCAACATATATTTCATCAAGCCGCATTTATCCAGACAATTGAATACACCACCAATTACCAATAGGAAAACCAAAACGGCAATCAACGAAACATTGTCTTTTCCGCCCAACACCAAAATCGGAGATAACACCCATTTCCAGAACGGAATTCCTCCACCCGGCACTACGAATGTCAAACCATATGTAAATACCATTAATATAAAAATTACGATAATTGCCGTAATAAATGATTTTGCACTTATATTCAATCCTTTTTTCTCTGTTGTCTGACTCATGATATTCTATCTTCTCCCATTTGTTCTCTGTAAAATTACTAAATCTTATTATAATGCTTTCCAAAAGATTTGCAACCACCGATACTCCATTATTTTTCAGTGATTTTTTTACCCCAAACACTCCACATATGCTACAATAGACTTATACAAAATAGGTATAAGGAAAGATCATGGACGAAAGAAGTAGAAGAAGAAAACGCAAAAGAAAACAAATATTGAAACGCAGAATCCAACTTGCCACACTGTTCATCTTTATAGGATTCATTCTCTGTATTGGATTAACACTACACGTACGCAAGCAACAAGAAGCAAAACGGGTTGCTGCAGAAGCAAAAGAATTGGAGCAAAAACGCATCAACCATACAAAACAATTATTAGATGATTATTACTCTGATTTTTTGACTGCAAATGAATTAGCCGTTCCAAATGCATCTAACTCCTTTTCTGATTGGCTTTACGAGAACTACTCTATCGAGTTTATCGAAGAAACTGTGACCAATGAATTGCTATATCA
This sequence comes from uncultured Clostridia bacterium, assembly GCA_945992055.1. GTDB lineage: Bacteria > Bacillota > Clostridia > Lachnospirales > Lachnospiraceae > Faecalimonas. The sequence goes on from CAMFVG010000104.1 coordinate 13,247, forward strand.
GATCACTGGAGAGAGTACCCATGTACTCTCTGACCGTTATCAGGGTATTGTTTCAGAAGAAAATCACATTTACGAGAGAAAGGGAAAAGTAAAAGGTGAGGCAGAAATCACTATTGGTGGAGATCTCTGTTTTGCGGAAGACGGATTTGTGTTGGATTATTACGACACCGTAAATGACCTTAAAAAATGTATTTCCCCTACACTTCTTAAAATCATGAATGATTCGGATATCTTTTACATCAATCATGAGTACTGCATGAGTGATCGGGGTACCCCGCTCCACGGGAAATACTACACCTTTCGCGCAAAACCGGAACGCATGGAACTTTTAAAGGAAATGGGTACAGACATCGTCGCTTTAGCGAACAATCATGTGTACGACTATGGGAAAGATGCCCTTATAGATACCACCGATTTGTTAACTCAAAATCACATTCCGTATGTGGGCGGTGGCAAAAATATAGAAGAAGCTAAACAGCCAATCTATTTTATTGTTAACGGAATTAAAATCGGTTTTGTAGGAGCTTCTAACGCCGAAAAATTACGCTATACTCCACAGGCAACGGAAGATTCTCCGGGCATTCTCAGGGCCTATGACACAACCGAATATAATCAAGTTATAAAAGATGCTTCGAAAAACTGTGATTATTTAATAGCCTACATACATTGGGGTACTGAAGATTCCAACTATTTGAACGCTCTTCAGCAAAGCATGGGAAGGGAATTTTTAAACTCCGGAGCAGATATCGTGGTAGGTGGGCATCCTCATGTATTACAGGGAATGGAATATGTGGATGGAAAACCTATTGTCTATAGCCTGGGCGATTTTTGGTTTAATTCAGAAACCAAATACACCGGACTTTTACAATTACAGGTAACATTAGATGGTTTAAAGCAGATGTCGTTTGTCCCTTGTTTGCAGACAAATCTCACTACACAATATTTGGACACTGTCGAAAAGCAGGAAAAACTTTATGACTTTTTAGAAAAGTTATCAATCAATATTGAAATTGATTCAAATGGCATAATAAAAGCGAGGTAATCCTCGCTTTTATTCTTGTTCCTCTTCTGATTCTTCGCCCATCAATCGAAGAACATCTTCGATTTCTTCTTCTGTCATACCTAAATGAATCGCCAGTTCATCAATCGTCACCTTTCTTCCAAGTTCTTGTGTGAGGGTTTTAATTCCTTCATCCAGTGCACTGACTTTTTCAATCATCTTTTTATCCCGTTGACTTACTTCTGTATATTCTTCTATCAACAGTTGTATATTTTCTCGAATGCAGCGAACAATGGTTTCATGGGCATTTGCTACGTCCGAAAGCATGTCCAAACCTAGAATCAATCCTACGTTTCCCTCTTGAATCAAATCTCCCAAGAACACTTCCGGGTGATACATCTTCTGAGCTATCTCCACAACGGTTTTTAAATATACTTCCGTCAATCGCTGCTTTGCTACACGATCACCCTGCAAAACCTTTTCAAACAATATGTTCTTTTCGTTTTCATCCATATCTTTGAAAGCCTCTAAATCTTTCAAATACTCTTTCAAATATGCCTGCTCTTCTTCGCTGTATGTAATCGCTTCTTCCTCCTCATCAGGCATTTTAAAATAGCCTTGTACGACTACCTTTTGAGCCAAAAGATAGTCGAAGACCAATTCCAACTGTTCCTCATTCAGCGAATCTTCGTGAAAATACGCTTTCACCTCATCTATATTAATTCGATTCTCCTTCTCTTTTGCTAGCGATACCAATCCGTTCAATTTGTTCAAAAATTCGGTTCTTTTTTCCATATTTGCCTCCTTGGTATTTTTACTATCTCTATTATGTCACGATAACGGTCTGATATCCAGCCCTTTTTAATCTTTGTTCCATACGACTGGCCTCGTCAATCGTTCTAAAGTCCCCTACTCGCACACGATAGAAACCGTCTCCCCTTTCAATTCTGACAGGGAAATCCATTTCCATCAATTCTTCCTGCAAGTTTCTCGCATAATTTTCGTTGCGGAATGCCCCCACCTGCACAGAATAACGGGTCTCAAGTGTATCCGGAAGAACATCTATGGTTTCTATAATTCCATCTGCAATGGCTCTTGCAATCGCATCAAAATTTGCATCAAACAATTGGTTGTCTGTATCGGAATTCAAAAATCCTACTTCCACCAATACTGCCGGCATCCTTGTACGGCGCAGCACAATCAGATTCGGTCTTGCCTTGACTCCCAAATCCACAAAACCAACTGTTTCTAATTGGGCATTAATATTTTTTGCCATCTCATATTTGACTCCGGACAAATCATACACCAAACTTTCCACTCCGGACACCACATTATCCTCCGGAAAAGAATTTCTATGAATGGATATAAAAAAGTCTACTGCTGCCTCATTTGCCAACTGTGCTTTTTGAAACGGTGTCTGATATACATCCGTTGTTCTGGTATATAATACTTCAATTCCGTTGTTTTCCAAGATAGGACCAATCGCAAGAACTAATGCCAGGTTATCGTCCTTTTCTTGTCTTCCTTCATAAACAGCACCAGGGTTTACACCACCGTGCCCTGCATCCAACATTACTGAATACGCCATAATTGCACTCCTTGCTTCGCTTCTATTTTAGTATATGAATAGCGCAAAAAATGGTGCACTAAAAAAGAGCTCTATGAGAGCTCTTTCGTTTTATATGGTGCTAATTCCAGCGGAATAAAATATCCCTTTTCTCTGCGGCAAACCGGGCATACTCCCGGTAATTTCTTTCCGGTATGAATGTTTCCACAATTTAGGCACATCCACTTCTGGCTTTCCGGTGTTTCAAAATAGCTACCATCTTTTAGCATGGTTGCCAGTTGCCCAAAACGGTCTCCATGTATTTTTTCAATCTCTGCAATCTGGAAAAATGCAGATGCAATCTCCATAAATCCCTCTTCTTTTGCCGTGTTTCCAAATGCAAGATAGACATCATCCGCTTCCTCGTATTCATTATGCTGTGCCGCATCAAGCAAGCCTTCCAGACTATCCTGCTTATCAATTGGAAACCCTCCACAAATCTCAATGGTTTCTCCCGATAAAGATTTTAAAAGTTCATAAAAACGGTCTGCATGCGCCCGCTCCTGATCTGCAGTAAAAAGGAACACATCACTGATTGCATACATTCCTTGTTCACGCGCTTCCTCTGCTGCAAAAGTATAGCGATTTCTTGCTTGGCTTTCTCCTGCAAAAGCCTTCATCAAATTAATTTTTGTTTGGCTATTTTTGAATTCTATTCCCATAAACAAACCTCCTTTTTAGGATAGTATGTCCTAATTAAATCCAAAAATACGATTTGCAACCTGATATGCCAAGGAGGAAACCTTTCTTCCCGGTTTTCCAGGTAAATTCATCGTCTGTCCCAAAATACCATAACGGATTTTCCGATATGCACGTGGGTCCTTTTCCTTTAGATATTCCCACAACTCCTTCTTCTTTTCCAGGTTCTCCGGTTTTTTGGAACGAATTGCAATAATGGAAGATACCGTCATCATAATGGCAAGATAATTCGTCATGTATGCTCGCAATCTCTTATTAACAATTTCATGCATTTTATACATGTCTATCATAGTCTTGGTGACATACAGCTGCTGGTCAATGCGTTTAATCATATTTTTCTCATTTACAGACTGACCATCTCTGCCTATAAAATAGCGATAAAAATTTACATTCAAATAATAAAACGTTTTCACGAATGGCAATGGATAGTAAACATATAGGTTGTCCACATAAAAGGTGTGCTTTGGAAGTTTTAATCCACAAACTCTCAATAATTCCGTGCGGTACATGACAGAATGCATCAAAATATATTGGCCGATGCGAAAATATCCCATGTCCTTCCATGACACGATTCTCTCTTGCGGCATTACATTCTGATAATGAATCACTTTCTTACGCTTTGCGCCGACTTTTTCATAAACATAATTGGAAACCACCATGTCTACCATCTGTTTTTTGTCTACCAACTCATGCAACGTACTTAAAATCTTTTTTAAGGATGACTCGTCCACCCAATCATCACTGTCTACCACTTTAAAATACAAGCCTGTGGCGTGTTCTAATCCTGTATTGACCGCATCCCCATGTCCACCATTTTCTTTGTCTACTGCCTTGACAATCGTAGGATACTCTTCTTCATATTTTTTAGCGATTTCAGAAGTACGATCTGTAGAACCATCATTTACAATAATGATTTCCACATCCTCGCCGCCCTTCAAGATCGACTCGATTGCCTTTTCCATATATTCTTCAGAATTGTAGCATGGAATCGCAAAAGATATATATTTCATCTGGTTTCCTCCTTTGCCTTGTTACTTTATAGTTTCAATAAATGTTTTCGCGAAACACACAGGCAAGTGAAAATTCGGTGTTTCACTATCAATTGGCGAATAACTGCCGAAGTGTAAAATGGGTTCCGATTCAGAAATTTTATAAAAGTTGCAATAAAACGTTTCCCCATTTTTAATTACTTCAAAATCGCAGATTTGATACAAATATGTTTCCGGAAACAATACCTCTAAAAACCATTTATCTTCTTCTATTATTGCCTTTACACCTGTTTGTATATACTGCTCATCGCTAATAAACTGTCTTCCTTTTCTGCCTTTCCCCCATTTGGCATACATTGCTCCATTGGCATTAACCTCGAAATTCGTGTACATACAATCATTCGTAAGAGCATCTTCAGGAAATGCAAGGAAAATTTCCATGGCACTGTCATTACACACCGGATCTTTATGATTTTGATATTCTCTTTTTGGATTTTGCTCCTCGCAACACATTTTTACAAAGAGACCTTCTCCTTCTATGTATCCCATCCATCCGTACGTCTTTGGCTCCTGTTTGCTATTCCACATATACTGATTGATTGCAAATGGTTCGCACGTTTCTATTTGCTCTCTCGCATCTATTCTTTTAATTTTGTATATCATTGTCTGCTCCTCTATTTGTTTTCCTTCCAAATTTTTTATTTATCACATCTATTTTATCTTCTGCCAATAAACTAGTCAACATGTTGTGTACATCAAAAAAGCACCTCGATTATATTCTCGAAGTGCTTTTATTTCTTAACATGGGCGAGAAGATTCGAGCTCACGACCCTTTATACCTGTCTCCTTTTCGCATCTACACCTTCTTTTCTCACATTATGATGTTGGTTCTGATTTTCCGGTTTTGTTTTATTAGTAACACTATTAAACCGTTCTTTGTCTCTCTTTTCTTGCTTGTCTTTCATTTTACCACCTCGTGATTATTGTGTGAAAAACACACTATTTTATACGATGAAAGACGCGAACGAACATTATTCGGTATTATATTGTAAACTTTGACATCCTTTAATTTTTTATTTTCACACATTTACTGCCGATGGATATTTGGATATCACAATGTTCTTTTATCTTCATTTTGCAAAAATATTTCCTTTCAAGTGGTATCCACTCCTCAAAAAAACGTTTTGCTAATTGTGGTTCATTACGCTTCTGTATACGTTCTTTTTGCAATTCAGGGGAAATATCCAGAAACACCGAAAAATCATAATATTTTGCAAGTTCCGGATGCATAGAGTATGCCCCCTCTATCACAGTTAGCATCTTGGGCTCAACGTGTATTTCCTCTCCCATATGCATAACTCCACAATCAAATTTCCGATACTTAACCGTTTCGCCTTTACTCAATGGCTGTAATGCCTCTTGTAAAAATCTTTCCCTATCAACGTTACCTCCCACCTCGGCATATCGTTCCGGCGTTCGCTGTATAGGTCGAAGAAAAAAATCATCCATATGAAATACTCCGCAATCATACAGATCTGATAGAATATTTCCTAGCGTGGTTTTGCCACTTGCACTGCCCCCTTCAATCGCAAGTACTACATTTCCTTTTGCAAGTCTTTTATCCAATTCTGCAAAAAGATCCAGATAAGGAATATATTCATTCGATAGTACTCGGTAGGAAGGTCTATATGCTTCCCTAAAGACTTCTGAATGATGGACCGGACCGTATCCTTCTGATTGCCATTTTTCGATTGCTTTGTCAAATTCTTTTGGTTCAAAAGGGAGTGTCCCCTCTGCGACCAGTTCCTTCGCAACATTTATCTTTTGAATCAAATTGGATAAACCGTTAATTTCTTTTTTTGCAGAAGCAACAAACAACTTCCCAAAAGTTGCTGCACTAAGTCCCTGATGAATATATGCAAGAGGCACTCTGCTGTAATTGCCATCTAAAGGTTCGATGATCAGTTCACCTGTATAGGATATGTTTCCGTATTCCTTTGAGATGAAATCAGTTGCTTTTTCCAAAGAAGGAACGAGATGCTCGCATCCAAAGGCACTTTGATAAAGAAATTTGAAAATATCCTGTATATTCAATTTGGGGTATAACCGGTAATGCGCTTCCAGTAATTTGCGGGTGTTTTCACTATCTTTTATCATACTCATTATTACTTTCTCAAATTTGTTATTTGGGGATTATCCAGAATCATCACAAGAATCGGGATCAGTACAATCTGTATCATAATACCAGGAATCGCATTTGTAAATGCCCCTACTAGAAAAGCGTTAATGGTAAAATATCCACCGCTAATCCCAATGCACACAAACATGGCTACACCCCAAACGATTCTTCCAAGAATCATTGCCGTCAATAAAGAACAATAAATATAAGGTTTCTTCCTTGGAAGTATTCTGTGCATCAAACCAGCAATCCCACCGTATGTAGCAAGTTCAAACGCCA
>CAMFVG010000105.1 GCA_945992055.1 uncultured Clostridia bacterium
TAATACACCCATAGCACCAAGTCAAGATTAGCTCACAGAAAAGTGTTATTAAAGCTCACAGAAAAGCGTTATTAAATTTATAAATCAAGTTCTATTAAACAACAGACAAACAATCAAAGTCATCGTGAAGCGGAACCTTCGCTTTTTGTTATGCCATTTTTTATTTACCAACTATTATGCACTTTTTTCGATTTGAGAAATTTCTATAAAATAACAAACGGAGCGTTTTACAAGCGCCCCGTCATACTTTTTATTTCTTCACTGAATCAAACATTATTTCCTATAAATCACCTGTTTTCTCGCAAGATAATTCCATGCCAAAACAACAATTGTTGCAATTGCTTTTGAAATCATATAGTGTACTTCAAAACCATGTGTAAAAAGTAACATAATCAACTCTGTAATGCCTAGTCCGATAACTCCGATAATCGCATAGCTAACAAACTCAATCACCGTATTAACCTTGGCTTCATTTGCCTTAAATACCAAAAGTTTCGACAAACAAAAGTTTACAATTAATCCTGCTACGAACGCTATTATTGCCGAAACAAGATAATGAACATGTCCAAGATCTGTCAATGCAAAAAGTAATCCCCAATCTGCAACAGTAGCAATACCACCCACAAATACATAGCGAAAAAATTGCAAAAACCCATTTTTGGTAGGAATCAAAAATAGTCCTTTCCAATCAAGTTTTTTTACCAATATCCAAAATTCTTTCATCTTAGTTATCCTTCTTTTCTTCATGGTACTCTTTTTCGGTATTAACATTCCAAATATTATCTTTGCACGTTTCGCCTGCAAGAATATTTTTCACAGTTTCAAAAGATGTGCACATGCTATGATCAATATTATTATATCGATGCTGGCCATTTCTTCCTACACAGAATAAATTAGGAATCGTATTAAGGTAGTCTCTAAGTTCATCCATCTGAGCATATGTGTCGAAATATGCTGGATATGCCTTCTTAACTCGTTCAACATGAAAATCCTTCACATCATTTTCATGGTTAATTAGTCCCATAGTCTGCATTTCCTTTATCGCCATATGCGCAAATGCTTCATCCTCCATTGCCCACATTGCATCGTCTTCATTACAAAAGTACTCAAGGCCTACCCAAATACTGTTTTCAATATCTTTCACCATATATGGAGACCAGTTATTATAAATCTGAAAACGTCCCATTTTAACATTTCTATCATGTACATATACCCAATTGTCAGGTACAATGTTTCCAAGCGTCTTTGTCTTCGTTTCATTTTTGAGATTAAGTTGTGAAACCAACACACCAACTGTCATATAATCCCGATACGGCAATCCCTTGGCTATTTCTGAAATTTCTTCTGGCACATCATTCATACCAACAACCAAATCTTTCACCGGCATTGAGGAAATAATATAGTCACCTTCAACTTCAATCTCGTGGCCTTCTTTTTCATAAACTAGCCCTGTCATTTTTCCTTCTGCGTCTTTGATTACCTTGGTAACTTTAGCATTCTTAATAATTTTCCCACCCATTTTTTCAAAATCATCCGCAGTCAATTCCCATAATTGTCCAGGACCAAGTTTCGGATATGCAAACTCCTCAATAAGAGACGTTTCAACCTTGCGATTTTTCTTCTTGAATATTTTCCCAAAAATATCTTTCAATACCGCTTTAATGGAAAGCCCCTTTACACGTTGTGCACCCCATTCCGGTGAAATTTCACTTGGGTGTCTTCCCCAAAGATTCTCTGTATAATTTTCAAAGAACATAGAATATAATTTTTTTCCGAAGCGATTAATATAAAAATCTTCCAATGAATTCTCTTTACGTTTAAAGAAAATCGTTTTTAGATAGCTAAATCCAACCACCATCGTAGTTATAAGCCCCATATTTCGTATCGTTTCAAATTTCAAGGAAACCGGGTAATCAAAAAATTTGCTGTTAAAAAAGATTCGAGATAATCGATTTCTTTTAAGCATAACTCGATCAACTTTCTCCGGGTCTGGTCCCCCTTCAGAAATCGTTGATGTTCTTTGCAGAACTACGTCATCATATGGCAAAGCACCTTGCGTTGGTAGCATTTTCTCCCACCACTCATTTACCTCCGGAACTTTTGAAAAGAAACGATGTCCTCCCATGTCCATACGATTTCCTTTGTAATTAACCGTCCGTGATATACCTCCATAGCAGTCACTCTCTTCAAAAACTATCACTTCGTATTCCTTTGATTTGTCCAACAACTCATAGGCTGCTGTGAGCCCCGCCGGACCTGCTCCAATAATTAAAACTTTCTTCATACTTCTTATTGGACAATTTCGTCCATTCCTCCCTTCCCATTTTTTAAATATATAAGTACTAACATTGTTGGCATTAACAAAAACGTATAGTACATAAATCTCGCCACGTCATCTGTTCCGGTAAGCAATAATGTTGTTCCATAATTATAACAAAATATAGGAATTACAAAAAATATTTTTTTCCATCCTTCTAACTTGTTTAACTTACATTTACACAACACCGACAAAATCAACAAAAAATGTGCAATGCCCAATGTCAAAAAAACTTGTCGGAAATGATTCACCATAAAAGAGCCATAGTCTGTTAAAACCTCTTTTAGTTTGTCATTTCCTCCTTGAACAATCCCATAATCATTTTCACCTATTCCTGCTGTTATAAATGGCGCATAATAATCAGTAACTGTATAGGATGCTTCTGTCATTTTAACTAGGGCAGTTATGGAAACTTTTTTGGAATTTTGAAAACAGCCCAGCATCATAGAAATCACTTTTTTTGCACCATACTCTTCTATAACATCATTGTTTGTTCTCTCATCCCACTTTACATAATTATAATTGCCATACCTATACTTTTCCTCCCATACCTCTCTAGGTGCAATTTTATATGCAAACTCTTTCGTCTCCTCGTCTAATGTATCTGGTGCATATGTAACTGCTGCACCAATAATGTTCATCGGGAAGCCTAAAGTCTCTATTTGTCGTTTTTCTGGTTTCTCCACATCCAGCACCGCATATAACGGTACTTTCACCCCCACCAGCAACACCAAAACACCTACGCATACAAATATTGCTCGTTTCTTCGAAACGAAAAACAAAATAGCAAACAGCAATGGTGCTGTGAATAATATCCCATTATGCCGAAACAATGTAGTAAGCACTGTTGCGACAATCAACAACGTAGTATTCCGCCATGATGCAATCCACTGACCCTTGCTCATATAAATTTGAAGCGCATATGTAAGCAACAGCAATGCCCCCATGGCAAACGAAACATCTTTCCATGGATACATAGCCATATATCCGGTTTGCGGATTCATCAAAACAAACAACATAGAAACGCCTGCACATCTAATGTTTGTGTATTTTAATATCACATTAAAAGTATACCCTAATGTAGCAGATAGGCAACAAATCTGAAATAGAACAATAGAACCAATCCAACCACCAGTAAGCATCAATGGTAATTTGAATGTAAAGAGCGTTTGAATTACTGGATGCCAATCATTGTAACGATTGGCAATAGCTTGTCCATACTGTTCGAGAGAATCTGCGGAAAAACTACCCGGATAATAAGCAAAATAGTAAAGCAAGAAGAAAACTAAGGGAATCGCATATAACGCCATTTTTATTAATTTCAGATAAACTGCTCTTTTTACCTTTAATTCCGTTTGGTGTATATTTAAGTTTGATAGAAACTGCATGATCTTTGGACATACAAGAATTGAAACCACCAGAATCACAAAAACGGACCACAACAAATAATAATACGAAAAATTTCCGTTAACAGCTCCAACAACAAAAAAAACTGCCACCAAATATGTTATCAGTAATACTCCATTCATTTTTCCCAGATAATTCCACAATTTATTTGTCACATCTTTCATAGTATTACTCCTTTCGCTTTAGCATCTTTAGTATAATTTCTATCAAAAGTTCTTTTGTAACAAACAAAAAATCACCATAAACTGTCATACATGACAACACAATTATAGTAGTATTAAACCATTATCCTTGCTCCATTGATTTTACAAGCAGTGAACTTCCATTCCCATTCTTCTTTCAAAATATTTCTTACAGAGCCATGTTACTAGCGCACAAGCCACTGTTGTAGTCATTAGGGATGCAAATGTGGAGAATTGCAACAGAAATCAGCGCCAGCGGAATAGTTGCAACCATTCCCTACAATGTAGTGGATATCGTATACTCCGTCACAGCAATATCATTTACAAACTACTCCTCCATTTTAAAACGTTCAATAATCGCATCTACAATTCGTTTACTTGCCAATCCATCCCCATATGGGTTTGACGCCTTGCTCATTCTTGCATATTCTGCATCATCTGACAACAACTCATCAATCATTCCATAAATCACTTCTTCGTCAGTTCCAGCCAGTTTTAAAGTACCAGCCGCAATGCCTTCTGGACGCTCGGTAGTGTCACGCAACACAATGACTGGTTTTCCAAGAGATGGAGCTTCCTCCTGTATTCCTCCACTATCTGTCAATATCAAATACGACTTGTTCAATAAGTTATGAAAATCTAAAACCTCTAATGGTTTTATCAGTTTGACACGTTCACAATCTCCAAAAATTTCTTCCGCAGTCTGTACAACAATCGGATTTAAATGTACCGGATACACCACTTTAATATCATCATATTTCTCAATAATTCTCTTTATCGCACGGAACATATTGCGCATCGGTTTACCCAGATTTTCTCGTCTGTGCGCTGTCAACATAATCATTCGCGATTCGCCTACCCAATCAATAATTTCATGTTTATAGTCTTCCCTAACTGTTGTCTGAAGTGCATCAATCGCCGTATTCCCTGTTACAATAATACTTTCTTCCGGTTTTCCTTCACGCAAAAGATTTTCTTTACTCTGCTGTGTAGGTGCAAAGTTCATATCAGAAACAACTCCTACAAACTGGCGATTGGCTTCCTCTGGAAAAGGTGAATATTTATTATAAGTACGGAGTCCTGCTTCCACATGCCCAATAGCAACTTGATTATAAAACGCTGCCAATGCGCCTGCGAAGGTAGTGGTTGTATCTCCATGCACCAATACAATATCCGGTTGTACTTCCTTTATAACTCCTTCCAAACCTTGCAACACCCTAGTGGTAATATCCGACAAGGTCTGTCCTTGTTTCATAATATCCAAATCATAATCTGGTACAATTTGGAAAGCATTTAAAACCTGGTCCAGCATTTGTCTATGCTGTGCTGTGACACAAACAATCGTTTCGATTTCTTCTCTACTTTTAAGTTCTTTTACCAATGGTGCCATTTTAATTGTTTCTGGTCTTGTCCCAAAAACTGTCATTACTTTAATTTTCATTTGTTTCCCTCTTCATTCTCTGGATTTTAGAAATAAATTTTACATTACTTACATAAAACCTTTTAATTCTTTTCGGTTCTTTTACAATTCGATATAACCACTCCAAATTTAATTTAATAAAGAATTCCGGCGCTCTCTTCTTTGTGCCACTGAGTACATCAAAGGAACCACCTACTCCAACAAAAATTCCTTTGTCAAAACGATCATAGTGCTTATATATAAGTTGCTCCTGTACCGGGATGCCAAGTGCCACTAAAACAACATCCGGTTTCGCATCTACAATTTCATCAAAAACTGCATCCTTGTTTTTGATATACCCATCTTTAGCTCCCTTTACTTGAATATTCGGATACTCTTTGTCAATACGCTCCAATAATTTGTCCAGAACTTCTTTTTTCGCCCCCAGCATATATAAACTTCGCCCTTTTTCATTTAGCAATTCAAAAAGTTTTTGAACAATTTCAACACCTGTTACACGCTCTTTCACTGGAAGATTCAGCATTTGAGCCGCTTTCACAACACCTATTCCATCCGGAACAATCATTGTCTTATCCGATTTCAATATCTCATCAAAGTCTGCCGTTTCGGCTCCTATCATTAACGTTTCCGGATTTGCTGTAATGACAAAAGTTTTTTCTTCAATATCCATTCTTTGTTCCAATTCACCAACGAATCGCTCAAACCCATCTTGATATATTTTTTGAAAATATGCTTTCATTAATGTGTCATATCCTCTCTAATTATTTTTCTCTAGATTGAATTTCATAGATTTGCTTTTCGTCAAATCCTTCTGTACTTTCCTTCATGAAAATAATCTTAATCGTCATCAGTATCAATTTTAAGTCAAGCAATATAGAATAGTTCTGTATATACATCAAATCCAATTTCAACTTGTCATATGCACTCGTATTGTATTTTCCAAAAATCTGGGCGTATCCGGTTAATCCGCCTTTTACTTTTAAGCGATAAGCAAATTCCGGAATATCTTTCGTGTATTTTTCCACATGCTCAATACGCTCCGGTCTCGGACCAACTAAACTCATATTCCCCCACAGAATATCAAAAATCTGCGGAAGCTCGTCCAATCTCGTTGCTCGAATAATGTGCCCAATCGGGGTAATTCGCGGGTCCTTTTCTGATGCCGGAATGGAAAGTCCCTCTTTCTCCGCATCCACAATCATACTTCTAAATTTATGGATTTCGAACACCTTTCCATCTAATGTACATCTCTTTTGCTTAAAGAACACCGGCCCTCTGTCATACAGTTTAATGGCAATCGCAATTAATAGCATAATCGGAGAAGTTACAAGAATAACAACTAACGACACTACAATATCCAAGATTCTCTTGATCAATCTATCTTCAAATGAAAGGCCGTTATTTCTCAATAATAACAGCGGTGTATCAAACAAATGAATATTTTCAGAACTTCGGATTAAAATATCTGATATTTTCGGTGTCAGATACAAGCGCACACCTTTTTCATAACAATACTTTACAATCTTATTTCGAAGTGCTGCATGAACATCATATACCATAATAGCTTCGCTGTTCTCTATAATTTCATGCAGTTCAGTCCACTCACGCTTCACATTCACTACATCTTTGATTCGATACCGATCTTGTCTTGTCTTAACTTTTCGCAGCATCTCTGTCGGATCGTATTCCTCATACAAAACCGTAATTTTATGAGGCGGGAACAAAAGCTTGAATAATCTGTCCATACCAAACGAATATCCTGCGATAATAACCATCTGTATTGCTGTCATTTCCAACATTGGAAGGACTGTTACAAATTTCGCAGAAAGAAGTACCGTCTCCAAATAAATCAGAATATTTGCACACAATAACGACAATATTTGTGAAAAAATAATGTTTGTGTTTTTTAAATATCCGTAACCCATTCCTCCGTAAATATAAATAAACAACCAAAAAAAGAATATATAAAAGGCTCCCATAAGCAAGTAGCCCTTATAATAAAACGGAAAAACGATTCCTGCATTATAGTTTTCTTTCCAAAACCAAATAAACACAAGGGTTACGAATAGAACCACTAATGTAATGGCAAAGAATCGCATCATTTTTTTATATTGTTCAAATCTTTTTTTATCCATAGTTGCACCTTTTCGCTTTATAGTTATTACAACAACATATTATATCAAATTACTACATTTTTTACAATGTAAAATACAATTAGTTCATGGTTGTTTTTCCTTTATATGTATATGCAATATAACTCTTACCGCGATTAATCTCTAATTCATTCCCGCTTTCATCAAAGAATTGCAGGTATCCCTCTTCTGCGCCTCCTGCTTTCGACCAACGAATCCTTTGCATACCACCATTGGAAATATAGTATCCCGTCGTACTCCCAGAGCCGGCCCAATCTATTTTTTTATGTCCTACATCATCTCGTATGGAAATACTTGTCTCTAATACAAATACATTGGTGAACGATAATTGCTCATTGGTTCTGACATCCATATGATTCTGCCCATTTATGGTTTTGTAATACGTTTTTGTGTCTGGATTATAAGTGAATCCAGCAGTTGCACTACCAAACCCTACATTTACCGTATTGCAACTCCCTCCTGTAGGAGTAAGTGCTGTCCCCAATCCGCAAAACTTAAACGCTGTCCCCTGCTTCCCGGTTAACAAGTCTGTTCTTTTTCCCGCACTAGTTACAACTGATGCGAATCGTGTTCCTTTAAAATAGCCAGTATGCTCCAGTGCATATCCTACCCTCTGTCTAGCCTGATCACGAGCAAACAGCCCCCCAGCATTCGCAAGTCCTTCATAACAATCCATATTTAAGGATGCTACATAACTTTTTACCGTTTGGTCAATCCCCCAATGTACATAAAAGGCATCAAACCCCTTTGCAATTGCAGGATAGTAATATCGGCAACTGCGAATGGCACAAATGTCCGGCATTTGCGTATAATCTGCATACAAGGCCATCAATCTAGTTAGATTCCCTTCTACCGGCAATTCAAAAATAACATCTGCCTGTGAAATACCATATTGCGGAAGTGCGTCTTTAACATTATTAATCATAACCGCTACTGGTCGTTTCCCGATTGCCTCTTTTGTCAAATCAATATTCCCTGTCAAAAGATTTTGGTTCTTTGGAGCGGGAGCTTTGGTAATATCAGGAAGCTTCGTCTCTAACAATCCAATTTCAGGCAAGGAAAGCTCTACCTTCCCTGCTTCCGGCTCCTTTTTCCCACATCCACATAAAACAATTCCTAAAACTAGTACAAACAACAGACACTTTTTCATTGCTTTTTTCTCCTTTGATAACGAAATAGTGAGGCCCGAAACTTTCATCTCGGGAACCTCACCTCTCAATTAAAATAATTTTTCCGGATATATTCCAGCCTCTATGAGTTCACGCACCGAAGATACAACTTTTTCTTTGTCCTCTTTATATGTAACTCCAAACCACTTGTCCTTCGAATAAAGAACCTGCACCTCTGCCGTTTCTTTCTGCAACAAATCTCCGATAATTGTTGGCAATAAATACTCGCCTTTTGTATAATCCAAGCAACCAATGTTTTCCAAAAATTCTACAAATCCTGTTTCCAAGATCTCAAAAAATTGCGGATATAATCCCCACATATTCATGGAAACTGGCACACCAATGTCAACAAGATCCACTCCATGTTCTTTTTGAATACCTGCACCGGTTTCTGTTTTTATAATATTTTTCGTTTCTACGATATCCGTGAGCATGTGCTCGTCATTCACCTTGCAAATGCCGCGTGTAACACCGCCATTTTCGCTCAAGGTATTTCCCAAAATAAATCCTACCATGCCTATCTGTATTTTATCCGACAGTTCATGTTCAGATACCAAATAATCATACGCCACAACATATGCTTCTTTTCCATAATAATCGTCCGCGTTGATTACCAAAAATGGCTCATGAACAACATCCTTACAGCACAAGATCGCTTGCCCTGTGCCCCAAGGTTTGGTGCGTTCAATATATTTTGTTTTATAACTTTCCGGAATATCTGCTATTTCCTGGAAAGCATACTCTACCTCTACCATTTGGGAAATGCGATTTCCAATAATTTCTTTGAAATCTTTTTCCAAATCTTTGCGAATTACAAATACCACCTTGTCAAAACCAGCTTCCAAAGCATCATAGATCGAATAATCCATAATAATTTCTCCATTCGGTCCAACTGGTTCTAACTGTTTAATTCCTCCTCCAAAGCGACTTCCGATTCCAGCCGCCATAACTACCAACGTTGCTTTTCCCATTACTCTCCCAATCCTTCTTCAATGATTTTTAGCATTGCTTCCATAGCTTCGTGTTCATCTTCACCGTCGCATATCAATTCAATTTCATCGCCTCGTTTAATACAAGCTCCTAATACGCTAAGCAAACTTTTCGCATTCGCTGTCGTATCTTGAAATTGAAATGTAATCCTGCTTTTAAACTGCATTGCCGTTTTGCAAAAGAAACCCGCCGGTCTCAAATGCAAACCGGTTGTATTTTTAATTGTTGTTTTTTTTGATAACATGCAAACAACCTCCCCATTTTTTACTTCTTGCTCAATGTAACTTTTACTGTCGTCCCCTCATTATAGATACAATTTTCCGGCAATTTAGTAATTTTCACTTCCACATCATATGAGCCTTTTGTCTGGTACTCCGTTAAATCAATGGTTGCATCGATGGTTTCCTGTGATAATTTTTCCAAGGCTTCTTTCGAACCCGAGAAAGTAAGTTCTACCTCTTCTGTGCCATACTCCACTTTATAGTCTGTCGGATTCACTACCTGAATCGCACGAGTTGCAAGTCTGATTGATTTTGTTCCCAACTTTTCTATCAAGATTCTGACTGCGATTTGACTTGCATCTGCATCTGCCAAAGCGAGTCCTTCCGGCAAGTATTCCGCAATATCAATCGTTAACTCCTCATTTGCAGAAATATCTTTCTTTTTTAATTCCTTCGAATTAATATCCAGTTGTGACACGCTCTCCAGTGTTTCCGGACTTCCAACCACTTCTATAGATTTTGGCTCTACTTCAATTCCTGCAAACGCGTATCCTTTCGCAGGTTTGATTCCAGAAGTATCAAAATTTAACTCAAGTGTTTTTGTCTTCCACATGTCGATCGTAACTGTCACACCGTTTCGGTCACAGTTGCTTGTCAACAATTCTTTTGTAATCAAATAGTCCGCCGCATCATAATACAAAAGTTCCGTCTGAATTTCTGCATCTACTGCTTGATTATCCTTATCCTTCATTTCTGAAACATCAACTTTTGCAACGACTTTACTAATCTTGTTTACCAATGACTCCGGTCCACTGATATCAACTGTTTTTGGATATACTGTCATAACTCCAACCACATGTCCTGCACGCGGGTCCCCTTCTGCAACAGCTGTAATCGGGAATGTCTTTTTCTGTGTATTTTCTACTTTTAATTGAATATTTTGTGGATTTGCACTTGCTTCTTTGTATTCCCCTTCAAATCCGTCTATGCTGATTCTGATCGGGACAGACTCATCCTGCATCTCTCGCAAATCCGCAATTGCCACAATATCTTTTTTGGAAATATCAGACAAAACTTTTCTTCTGGCTTTTACGGTAATTGTGACTGTTTCCGTGTTATCCACAATCTGATAACTTTTCCCTGCATTGGTAATTACTTCCGGGTTAATAACCGTAACACCAACATTAAACTTTTTTGCATCTATTGGATCATCTACATTTACAACAATCCACCATAGGAAAACCGCAAAAAACACTGCCAAAATTTTGAGACCGATATTATTTTTCAATCTGTCTTTCATGATTGCGTCTTCCTTTCTTGATTACATATTTTTTGTTTTTCTCTTCCGTTTTCGTTTGCAGTTGCATTAATTTTTCACGCAACACCTGTCGAGACACAGCACGTTCCAAGTTTCCTCCCATTGCATAGGATATATTTCCTGTTTCTTCCGAAACACAAATCACCAACGCATCACTGACTTCGCTCATTCCAACTGCCGCTCTATGTCTTGTTCCAAGTTGCTTACTCAAACCTCTATTTTCAGACAATGGTAAATAACATGTAGCAGAAACAATTCTATTCCCACGCACAATCACGGCCCCATCATGCAACGGTGTGTTGTGCTCAAAAATGTTCATCAACATCTGTTTTGAAACCAGGCAATCTAATGCAATACCTGTATGTTGATATTCTGTTAACATGATTTCCTGCTCTACTACAATCAGCGCACCTGTTTTGGCATCGCCCATTTTGCAACAAGCATCTACAATAGCTTCCACAGTCTGTTTGGTAAATCGCTCAGAATCTCTCCCTTTGTCAAATGGTAGAAAAGCACTTAAGAAATCTCTTTGTCCTAATTTTTCTAATGCTCTTCTAAGTTCCGGTTGAAATACAATAATAGCTGCCGTTGCTAAAACTCCGATAGAATTCTTTGCCAACCACAAAATTGTATTCATCTGAAAAATATATGCCAACAGAATAAAGCCAAGTAATACCGCTATTCCCTTTAACAGCATCCACGCTTTTGTGTTTTTGATCCAAACCATGATGTGGTAGACCAAAAATGCAATGATAACAATTTCAACGATATCTGTAATGTTCAAATCCGGCAAATACCACGAACCTCTATACGAATTGGCAAATTTGTGAATCATCTGCCCCATTCCGTCACCTCCAGTC
>CAMFVG010000106.1 GCA_945992055.1 uncultured Clostridia bacterium
CAAATTCCGAAATACACCAACAAGAATTAGATGCAGCAAGAGAGCAGGAAAGTTTGCAATTACAGGAGACAGAGAGAGTACATTTATCTTATGCTGCTTATGAGCAAAAACTGCAGTTTATTGTTGAAAACGAATCACGTATTCAAGAAGAAATTCATAAATTCAAAGAAGAATTAGCGGGAATCGATGCAAATAAAGGCGATGCTTCAGAGGAGATCCGAAAGAAAGAAGCACAGATTGAGGAAATCCGTCAGACAATTGTAAATTCCAAAGAATTGTTTGAAGAGATTGAAAAGGAAATCCAGAAATTTGTTGCCGAAAAAGAAGTCTTAAATAAAAAACACAAAGTATTCCTTGAACAGCGCGAAGAATTGACAAAACACATGTCAGAGCTGGATAAAGAGCTTTTCCGCTTAAACAACAAACGCGAGAATTATGAAGAAGCTTCTGAAAAACACATTAATTACATGTGGGAAGAGTATGAACTCACCTATAGCAGTGCTTTGGAGATTCGTGATGAGAATCTAACCGATCTTGCGTTTATGAAGAAGGAAATTCAACGATTGAAGAGTGAAATCAAAGCTCTTGGTTCTGTAAACGTAAATGCAATTGAAGATTACAAAAATGTATCTGAACGTTATGAATTTTTAAAAGCACAGCATGATGATTTGATAGAGGCAGAAGCTACTCTTGTGAATATCATAGAAGAATTGGATGCTGCTATGCGCAAACAATTCAAAGAAAGCTTTGAACAAATTAACATTGAATTTGACAAAGTATTCAAACAACTGTTTGGCGGCGGAAAAGGTACTCTGGAGTTGATTGAAGATGAAGACATATTAGAGGCTGGCATTCGTGTAATTGCTCAACCACCTGGAAAGAAATTGCAGAATATGATGCAACTGTCAGGTGGGGAGAAGGCGTTAACGGCAATCTCTTTATTGTTTGCAATTCAAAATTTAAAACCATCTCCTTTCTGTCTGTTGGATGAAATTGAAGCCGCATTGGACGATTCGAATGTGGATCGTTTTGCAAAATACTTACATAAGCTGACAAAACATACACAGTTTATTGTAATTACCCATCGTAAGGGCACCATGACAGCGGCAGACCGCTTATATGGTATTACCATGCAAGAAAAGGGTGTATCTGCACTCGTTTCAGTGGATTTATTAGAACATGAATTAGATAAATAGGAGGAACTATGTCAGACCAAAAGACAGGCTTTTTTAAACGCCTTGTTTCCGGGCTTAGTAAGACAAGGGAACATATTGTTTCCGGAATAGACAGTATTTTTCACGGATTCTCCAATATTGATGATGATTTTTATGAGGAATTAGAAGAAATCTTAATCATGGGTGATTTGGGTGTCCACACAACCATGGATATTATTGAAGATTTGAAAGAAAAAGTAAAAGAAAACCACATCAAAGAACCGGTAGACTGCAAAGAATTTCTAATTGACAGCATCAAACGGCAAATGGATGTAGGTGATGCTGCTTACGAATTCGAACATCAAAAATCAGTGATATTAGTGATTGGTGTAAATGGCGTGGGAAAAACCACAACCATTGGGAAATTAGCAGGGAAACTTAAAGAGCAAGGAAAAAAAGTAGTTCTTGCTGCCGCCGATACCTTTCGTGCAGCTGCAGGTGAGCAATTAAAGGAATGGGCCTATCGTGCAGAAGCAGATTTGATCGGCGGACAAGAGGGAGCGGATCCAGCCGCTGTCGTATATGATGCAGTGGCTGCTGCAAAAGCAAGAAAAGCAGATGTGCTATTAGTCGACACTGCGGGACGACTGCACAACAAGAAAAACTTAATGGAAGAACTGCGAAAGATCAATCGTGTGCTAGAACGAGAGTATCCGGATGCTTTTCGTGAAACCTTAGTGGTTTTGGACGGGACAACAGGTCAAAACGCTTTAGCGCAAGCCAGAGAGTTTAAAGAAGTTGCCGAAATTACAGGTATCGTACTGACAAAAATGGACGGAACAGCCAAAGGTGGGATTGCAATTGCAATTCAATCCGAATTGGGAATTCCTGTAAAATATATCGGTGTCGGTGAAAGCATTGATGATTTGCAGAAATTTAATTCGAATGAATTCGTAAACGCGCTGTTCATGACGGAAGAATAAATATTTAATAGGAGAAAAGAACATGTTGACATTAGAGAATTTTGAGGCTGCGAGTGCCATTGTAAAAAATGTGACAAAGCCAACAAAACTGGTATATAGTGAATACTTAAGTCAGCAAACCGGTGGAAAAATATATTTAAAACCGGAAAACATGCAACACACAGGTGCTTATAAACTACGTGGTGCTTACTATAAAATCAGTACTTTAACAGAAGAGGAAAAAGCAAAAGGTATTATTACTGCATCGGCTGGCAATCACGCACAAGGTGTTGCATATGCCGCAAAGGAGTTTGGTTGCAAAGCAATCATTGTGATGCCTACAGTTACGCCTCTAATCAAAGTTAACCGCACAAAACAGTATGGGGCGGAAGTGATCCTTCACGGTGATGTGTATGATGATTCTTTTGAAAAAGCAAAAGAACTGGCAAATGAACATGGTTATACATTTGTACATCCATTTGACGATGATGATGTGATTACGGGCCAGGGAACAATCACTATGGAAATTATCCAGGAGCTTCCTACTGTTGATTATATTTTTGCTCCGGTCGGCGGAGGTGGATTAATCAGCGGTGTCGCTACACTTGCAAAGATGTTAAATCCAAAAATCAAGGTGATTGGTGTGGAACCGATTGAGGCAGCAAGTATGTCAGAATCTCTTAAAGCAGGAGAAGTTGTAACCTTAGAAACAGCTAATACCATTGCTGATGGTACCGCCGTAAAGACAGTAGGAGAGAATGCGCTCAAATATACACAAGAGAATGTAGATATGATGCTCACGGTAGAAGATGATGAACTCATTGGAGCTTTTCTGGATATGGTAGAGAATCACAAAATGATTGTCGAAAATTCCGGACTGCTTACTGTGGCGGCGTTAAAACAATTAGACTTACAAGGAAAGAAAGTTGTTGCCATATTAAGTGGTGGAAACATGGATGTTATTACCATGTCCTCAATTGTGCAACATGGTTTGATTCAAAGAGACAGAATTTTCTCAGTATCTGTTTTGCTTCCGGATAAACCGGGTGAATTAGTACGTGTTGCTGATACCATTGCAAAAGCACAGGGAAATGTAATTAAATTGGAACACAACCAGTTTGTAAGCACCAATCGTAATGCGGCTGTTGAACTTCGTATTACAATGGAATCCTTCGGGACAGAACATAAGAGAGAGATTCTGAAAGCTCTTGAAGATAACGGTTACAAGCCAAAGAGCATTAGTGCAAAATTGTACTAGCGGGGGGATTCTAAATGGAGTTGAAAAAACCGAAAAAAGGGGAAATATACAAGCATTTCAAAGGAAATATATATCAAATTCTTGCAATTGCAAAACATTCCGAAACATTAGAAGAACTGGTGGTTTACCAGGATGTAAATAGTGATGCAATCTATGCGAGACCGTTAGAAATGTTTGTTGAATTAGTTGATAAAGATACGTATCGTTTTGAACTATATCACGAAAAAGAACAGTTTTCTATTATGGATTTTTTGGACTTGTCCAGTGCAACCGAAAAGATCAACTATTTAGAAAGAAACAGAAAAGATATCACGGAAGATATGATTGGAATGATAGCTCAAAGTCTGGATTTTGTTGAAAATGACGGAACATTAGACGAGCGTTATTATGCTGTACTACAATATTTGCGAACAGTTGAACGATATGAGAAAAGGAGATAAGAGCGTATAGTTACGCTCTTGTTCCTATTTGATTAACCAAAGTGGAGGACATGAAAAATGAAAAAGATTGTAATGACAACACCTTTAGTAGAGATGGATGGAGATGAAATGACAAGAATCCTTTGGAAAATGATTAAGGATGAATTGTTAACACCTTTTATCGAATTAAAGACAGAATATTATGATTTAGGATTAGAACATCGTAACGAAACAGACGATCAAGTGACCATTGATTCTGCAAATGCAACCAAAAAATATGGTGTTGCGGTCAAATGTGCAACCATCACGCCTAATGCAGCGCGTATGACAGAATATGACTTGAAAGAAATGTGGAAAAGCCCAAATGGTACCATCCGTGCTATGCTAGACGGAACTGTTTTTAGAGCTCCTATTGTTGTAAAAGGGATTGAGCCGGGTGTAAAAAGCTGGAAAAAACCAATTACAATTGCAAGACATGCATATGGAGATGTTTATAAAAATTCCGAAATGGTAATACCAGGTCCCGGAAAAGTGGAATTGGTATATACAGCAGAAGACGGGTCGGAAGTGCGCGAATTGGTACACAATTATAAAAGTGCAGGTATCGTACAGGGAATGCACAATTTAAATGACTCAATCGAAAGTTTTGCAAGAAGTTGCTTTAATTATGCGCTGGATACAAAACAAGATTTATGGTTTGCTACTAAAGATACGATTTCTAAAAAATACGATCATACATTCAAAGATATCTTTCAGGAAATTTTTGAAAAAGAATATGAAGAAAAATTTAAAGAAGCAGGTATTACCTACTTCTATACTTTGATTGATGATGCTGTAGCACGTGTTGTAAAAGCAGAAGGTGGCTTTATCTGGGCGTGCAAAAACTATGACGGAGATGTCATGAGTGATATGGTGTCGTCTGCCTTTGGTTCACTTGCTATGATGACTTCTGTGCTTGTATCTCCGCAAGGATACTACGAATATGAAGCGGCACACGGAACCGTTCAACGTCATTATTATAAACACTTAAAAGGCGAAGAAACATCCACAAATTCAGTTGCAACTATTTTTGCATGGACAGGAGCTCTTCGCAAACGAGGCGAATTGGACAACAATACGGAGTTAATGGCATTTGCAGAGAAATTAGAACGTGCAACCATTCAGACAATTGAGGATGGTAAAATGACCAAAGACTTGGCATTGATTACAACATTAAACAACGTAACTGTATTGAATTCTGAAGAATTCATTAAAGAAATCAGAAAAACATTAGAAAAAGAGGCTTAATATTGTGAGAAAATTAGCATTAAGCGATGAAATCCTTTTAAAAGTTGATAAACCTGCCCGTTATATAGGAAATGAAGTGAATTCTGTCATGAAGAAGAAAGAAGATGTTGCGATTCGTTTTGCATTCGTTTTTCCGGATGTTTATGAAATCGGCATGTCCCATTTGGGTATACAAATTCTTTATGACATGTTTAATCGCAGAGACGACATTTGGTGTGAGCGTGTATATTCTCCTTGGATTGATTTGGATAAGATCATGAGAGAAGAGAACATTCCATTATTTGCACTCGAATCTCAAGACCCGATAAAGGATTTTGATTTTATAGGAATTACTATTCAATATGAAATGTGCTATACCAATATTTTACAAGTATTGGATTTGGCACAGATACCGTTGCTCGCAAAGGAACGTACAGAAGAACATCCTATCGTCATCGGCGGTGGTCCTTGTACTTACAATCCGGAACCGTTGGCGGAATTCTTTGATTTGTTTTATATTGGCGAAGGAGAAACGGTATATTATGATTTAATGGATCGCTACAAAGAGTGGAAGGCATCGGGACGTTCGAAATACGAATTTCTTGAAATGGCTGCAGAAATTCCTGGTATCTATGTCCCTTCATTTTATGATGTGACATACAAGGAAGATGGAACAATTGCCTCTTTTATTCCGAATAATACACATGCGAAAACTATGATTAAAAAGCAAATGGTTATAGATGTGTCGAATACCTATTATCCGGAAAAACCGGTGGTTCCATTTATTAAAGCGACACAAGACCGCGTTGTCCTTGAAATTCAACGAGGTTGTATTCGTGGCTGTCGCTTTTGTCAGGCAGGTATGTTGTATCGACCAACTAGGGAGAGAGATGTAGAAGTTTTAAAAGAATACGCATATAAGATGCTCAAAAATACGGGACATGAAGAAATTTCTTTGAGTTCTTTAAGTTCCAGCGATTATTCTCAATTACAAGAGCTAGTAACATTTTTAATTGAAGAGTTTAAAGG
>CAMFVG010000107.1 GCA_945992055.1 uncultured Clostridia bacterium
TTTGTGTCCTAATGTTTTTGGGGGGAATTAGTTACAAATTTATTGGAATCACACTGGCTATTGCAATCCCTTGCGTTATCATTTTTATGGGAATTGCTATTTTGCCAAATCAGCCTTTTCTGGAAAAATATCAACAGGAACGTATTCTGGCATGGCTGAATCCGGAGGACTACGCATCTGATACAGGATATCAACAAAACAATTCTATTACTGCAATTGGATCTGGTCAGTTGAAAGGAAAAGGTTTGGATAATGAAACGACAAATTCTGTTAAAAATGGAAATTTTCTTTTGGAAGCCGATACAGACTTCATTTTTGCAATCATCGGTGAAGAATTAGGATTTATCGGATGTTGTGTTGTAATATTTTTAATATTGTTAATTATTATACAATGTATTATAATTGGTTCGAGAGCGCAAAATTTATCCGGGCAAATTATTTGCGGAGGAGTAGCGGCGCTTATTGGTTTTCAAAGTTTTATTAATATGGGAGTAGCAACCGGAATACTGCCAAATACAGGGTTATCACTTCCATTTGTCAGTGCAGGACTAACATCAATTATTTGTTTCTTTTTAGGAATTGGTGTTGTGTTGAATGTTGGCTTGCAACCGAAAAAATATTAGAAGGAGTCTCATGTGATGAATATAGGCTTGATTGCACACGATTCGAAAAAAACGCTGATGCAGAATTTTTGCATTGCATACAAAGGTATTTTGTCAAAACATAATTTGTTTGCAACGGGAACCACCGGTCGTTTAATTGAAGAAGTAACAAATTTAACAATTCACAAATATTTAGCAGGTCCGCTTGGGGGCATGCAGCAACTCGGAAGTCAGGTTGCTCAAAATGATATTGATGCATTGATTTTTTTGCGTGATCCTATGGAACCAAAACCGCATGAGCCAAATGTAAACGATGTAGTACGTCTTTGTGATGTTTATAATATTCCGATGGCTACAAATTTAGCTACAGCCGAGTTGATCGTGCTTGCACTTGACAGAGGAGATTTGGATTGGCGTGAAATGTACAGATAAAAAAGTGTTTAGAAAACGTAGAAATAGAAAAAAAGAATTATGTGTTCGTCTTATTATCGGCGTGACAACGATTGCAGTGTTTACTATTGTAGCTGTTTTGCTTATGAAAATAAAACCGGTAGTAACAGAATACGTTGTCAAAACATATGGAAATTCGATCTATAAAGCGGAATTATTTGCTACAGACTTGTGTGTGACAAGTGGGGAAAAGGAGTTTGAGGAATTCGTTACGCAGGACGAATTTCATGGTGCATTACTTTTTAATATAGAAACGCAAGAAGTGTTATATGCTGAACATGCGCATGAAAAACTCTATCCTGCAAGTACTACCAAGTTGATGACGACATATGTGGCATTGAAACATGGAGATTTGGGAGATACTGTAACTGTTAGCGAAAATGCAACGAAAATACCGTCCGACTCTTCAAAAGCAAATCTAAAAGCAGGTGATCAATTAACCCTATTAGACTTACTATATGGGTTGATGCTTCCTTCGGGAAATGATAGTGCTGTTGCAATTGCAGAACATATTTCAGGCAGCGAAGAAGCTTTTGCAGAGTTGATGAATGAAGAGGCAAAGAAACTGGGGGCTTCTAATTCTCATTTTGTGAATGCACACGGATATCAGGATGAAGATCATTATACAACAGCTTATGATTTGTACTTGATACTTAACGCATGCGTGAAAGATGACAATTTTGTAAAGATTATTTCAGCACCAACATGGGATACCGTTATCGTTGAAAAGAACGGTGCGAGAAGAAATGTTAGTTGGCGGCAAGGCAATCGGTTTGTAAATGGGGCAAGAAAAGTACCTGAAGGCATTACGGTTGTCGGAGGAAAAACCGGGACAACCTATGAAGCAGGATATTGTCTTGCGTTATATGGAAAAAATGCAAGTGAGACACCGTATATCGGAATTATTATGGGTGCCACATCCAGTCGAAACTTATATGATAATATGACCTCGTTGTTGCGTGCAATTCCGAATTGACAAATAAAAAGGGTTCTATGAGAGAACCCTTTTTGTAATGTATGCTTTAATCTCGGCTTTCACTAATTCTACCGTATAGTGAGAGTAGATATAAACCGCATAACCCTACAAGAATGTAAACAATTCTGGCAAGTAACGACATGTTACCGAAAAGAAATGCTACAAGGTCAAAACGAAAAACACCTATTAACAGCCAATTGAGTGCACCGATGATTACAAGTGTCAAGCTGATATTATCGATCCATTTCATTTGCGTATCCTCCTTAATCCTAATCTCTAATAGAATTATTGCCAATGAACAAAAAACTTATGCAAAGAGAATAAAAAAATGAATGAACAAATGTTATATAATAAATATTCAAAATTTTTACAAAACAAGTATGGTGAAAAAATATACAAATTGCCGATTAATTTGCCGCTCACATGTCCGAACCGTATTCAAGGCTCGGGGTGTAGCTTTTGCGCAGAAGTCGGAACGGGATTTGAAGCATGCGATGCAACAGTGCCGATACCGGAGCAGATGAAGCGAACGAAAGACTTGATTGGAAGGAAGTATAAAGCAAATAAATTTATTGCTTATTTTCAAAATTACACCAATACTTTTATGCCTCTCGAAAAATTCCGGGACTGTTTGGAAGAAGCGGCACTGGATGCGGATGTCATTGGAATTTCCATTTCAACACGTCCTGATTGCGTACGAGATGACTATTTGGAAGTATTAAAGGAAATACAAGAGAAGTATCATCTGGATATTACGGTTGAGTTGGGATTACAAAGCGTAAATTATCATACTTTGGATGCTATAGACAGAGGACATGGACTTGCAGAGTTCATAGATGCGGTATGGCATATTCAAAAATATCCGTTTTTTATTTGTACCCATGTTATTTTGAATTTACCGCAGGATACTATGCGAGATGCAGTGGAAACAGCCAGGGTTTTATCTGCATTACAAGTACATATTGTGAAACTGCATTCCTTATATATTGCCAAAAATACAAAGTTGTCGAAGCAATATAAAGATGGTACAATTACTATATGTTCCAAAGAAGAATATTTAGAACGTGTAATTGCTTTTTTGGAACACTTGTCGCCTGAAATTGTTGTAGAACGTCTTTTTAGTCGCGTGCCTGAAGATGACGCAGAATTTTCAAATTGGAATACCAGTTGGTGGAAGTTGCAAGACGAGCTAATACAAAAAATGCAAGATACAGATGCTTATCAAGGGAAAAAGTTTAATTATTTGAATGGGAGTGCTTTAAGAAAATTATGACAAAGAAGGAACAGAAATCAAATGTCATACCATATCAAAAAAGAAAAAGTATTAATATCGGGATTATTATTTTTGGAATTATTTTTGTTTATTTAGTTGCAACGATTGTCCTATATCTTGCAGCGCCACATGTAACCGTTTATGAAGTTCGTCAGGGCTCTATCTTAAAAGACAATGCGTACACGGGACTTGCGGTGAGGAGTGAAACGATAGTATATGCGGAAGAAGCCGGATATGCAAATTACTATGTAGAAAATAACCACAAAGTTAGGGTCGGAACCAATGTATATTCCATATCTAATCAAAAATTAGATTTTCAGGATACGATTTCGGAGGAGCAGGAAATATTAACAAATGAAGAGATGAGAATTCTTTTGTTAAAAATTCAATCCTATAATGCACAATTCCGCGAAAATGATTTTACAACTACTTATCAATTGAAGAGTGATTTAGAGAACTCATTAGGGAAATACACCAGCCACAGCAAACAAGATCAACTGCAAAGCATATTGACTACGGGTACATATTCTGATTTATTATTAAAGGCAGCAACGCAGGATGGTGTGATCGTGTATTCTGTTGATGGGATGGAAGCGTTGACGGCTGAAAGCGTTACTTTGAAGCAATTAAAAAAAGGGGATTACAAGAAGACTACGTTTTCGAACAATCGACAGGTTGCGGCAGGCGATCCGGTTTATAAAATTGTGAATGATGATAAATGGCAACTTTTGATTGAGGTTTCGGAAGAAACAAAAAAATTATTGACTGATAAGGGTAGCGTAAAGGTGCATTTCAAGAAGGATAATCAAGAGACATACGGTAAAATCTCGTTTTTAGAGAATATGGAACAGCCGGTAGTTTGTTTGTCTTTCAATCATTCTATGGTTCGTTATATAAATGAACGATATTTGGATGTTGAACTGATTTTGGAGGATGAAACAGGTTTGAAGATTCCAAAGTCTTCTAAAACCACAAAGGAGTTCTATGTAGTTCCAAAATCGTTTTTGACGCAAGGTGGAAATAGCAGCAGTGACGGAGTAATGATTCACACGAAAGATGAGGATGGAAATGCAATCACACGCTTCTTGCAGACCACGGTCTACTATGAAGAAGAAGAATCTGTGTATTTAGATCCAAACGTTTTTGGAAAGTCAACGATTCTTTTGAAACCTGATTCGACAGAAACTTTTACATTAAATGAAAAACGTGCATTAAATGGTGTCTATTGTATTAATAAAGGCTATGCAGTTTTTAAACAAATTCAAATTTTATGCGAAAGTGATGAATACTTTATTGTAGAAGAAGGGAATGATTTTGGACTTTCAAATTATGATCACATTGCATTGGAAGGAAAAAGTATTCAGGAAAATGATGTAGTATTTTAAAAATCTGTTGACATCAGTTATAAAAACATTGATAATATTATTGGTGATTGTTTTGCGTGGCAAAATATCGTATTAAAAAATATAAGATGGGGTGTAGAAATGAGCATACTTGACAAATTTTTATCTATTATGAAATTAGATGATGAAGACGATTTTGAGGATGATTTGTTCGACGACGAAGATGATTTTGAACAAGCACCAAAGAAAAGCTTTTTTAAGAAAAACAAAAAAGATGATTTTGATGATGAAGATGATTTTTATGAAAATAAAGGTACATCAGCGACAAATAAGGTTACACCAATGCGTCCACCGGTCAGAAGGGGAGCTGCGATGGAAGTGTGTGTGATTAAGCCTACAGCAGTAGATGATGCTAGAGAAATTACAGAAACGTTATTGAGCGGTCGCACCGTTATTTTAAATTTAGAAGGTCTTGATTTGGAAATTGCACAGAGAATTATTGATTTCACATCAGGTGCAACTTTTGCAATCAATGGAAATTTGCAAAAGATTTCTAATTACATATTCCTTGTCACACCGACTAATGTTGATATTTCAGGTGATTTACAGGATTTGTTAAATACTTCTTTTGATGTGCCATCTATTAAATGGAGATATTAAGGGTGGTTTATGCAAAAAGAAGAACTTATGTTACAAAAGAGACTGATAGAACTTTCAAAAACTGCTTACCAACGCGGCATTGTAACATTTTCAGATTTTTTGAATTTAAATGAATTAAATATTCTTCATACAACACCAAAACAAGCGTTTCACGCTTGTTACGAAACTTTTGGTGGATATGATTATTCAGAGCGTCAGATGGTTGCATTTCTACCTGATGCTCTTTGTTATGAAAAGAAATATCCAATTTCCATATTGAAAATTGAGCCCTTGCAGAAGAAATTTGCGGAAAAGTTATCGCACCGAGATTATTTGGGAGCGATTTTGAATCTTGGAATTGACAGATGTAAACTGGGAGATATTCTTGTTGAAGAAGATTATGCATTGATATTTGTGCACAAATCGCTGGAAACGTTTTTCGTAGAAGAAGTGACAAGAATTCGTCATACCAATGTAATGGTATCCGTAGAAACAGAAATGGAGGGGTCGTATAAACCGAAAGTAAAGGAAATAAACGGCACCGTTTCTTCTCTTCGTTTGGATAGCCTTCTTGCCCTTGCTTTTTCTTACTCCAGAAGTAAATTGGTTGAATATATTGAAGGAGGAAGAGTGTTTGTAAATGGGAAATTGATTACTTCAAATGGGTATCAAATCAAGGAAAATGATATTATTTCTGCCAGAGGATTGGGACGTTTTCGCTTTGTAGGAACAATTTCAAATACAAAAAAAGGACGTATCTACATCACAATACATCTATATGTGTAAAGGAGCAAACAGAAACTATGGTTTATGTAATAGGTATTATTTCAGTTCTTTTGGGAGTGGCATTTGACCAATATACAAAATATTTAGCGACGCTGCATTTGAAGAATCATTCTATTTCAATTATTGAAGGGGTGTTTCAACTTAAATTACTGCCTGGTGGAAACGATGGTGGTGCATGGGGCATATTAGGCGGACATCTTTGGTTGCTTATCCTGATTGCCATGTTGGCGATTATTGCGATATCCATTATTTATGTGCGTTTGCCACAGACGAAAAAATATATATCGCTGCGCATATGTTTGATTTGCATTATGATCGGGGCAATAGGAAATATGATAGATCGCATTTTTTATGGATCAGTAGTTGATTTTTTCTATTTTGAACTCATTGATTTCCCGATTTTCAATGTGGCGGATATCTTTGTTTGTGTGGCGACTTTTGCCTTGATTTTCTTGTTTATCTTTTATTATGATGAACAAGATTTTGATTTGTTATTTACATCATTCGATTTTAAAAAGCGAGGAAGACAGGAGTAGTTTCTATGGCAATACAATTTAAAATTAATTGTGATCAAGCGGGAATGAGAATTGATAAATTTCTTTCAGATGCGTTGCCTAATTTGTCTCGTTCTTATATTCAAAAATTGATTAAAGATGAGCAAATCACTGTCAATGACAAACCGATTAAAGCTAATTATAAAATGAACGTAGATGATTTTTTGTTATTAGAAGAACCGCAATTACAAGAACCGGATATTATAGCGGAAAATATACCGTTAGATATTTTGTATGAAGATGCGGATTTGCTCATTATAAACAAGCCGAAAGGAATGGTTGTGCATCCTGCTGCAGGACATTATACTGGCACATTGGTCAATGCATTAATGTATTATTGCAAACAAGAATTGTCTGGCATTAATGGAGTTATGCGACCGGGAATTGTACATCGCATTGATATGGATACCACGGGTTCTTTGATTGTATGCAAAAATGATTTTTCCCATAATCATGTAGCTGAGCAACTGAAAGAACATTCTATTACAAGGATTTATCATGCAATTGTACACGGTGTCTTGAAAGAGGATGAAGGGACGATTGATGCACCGATTGGAAGACATCCGATAGACCGTAAGAAGATGAGCATAAATGCTAAAAATGGAAAAGAAGCCATTACCCATTATAAGGTATTGCAACGTTTTAAAAATTTTACTTATATAGAGTGCAAGTTGGAAACCGGCAGAACACATCAAATACGAGTTCATATGGCGAGCATCCATCATCCTTTGTTGGGGGATGCTGTATATGGTCCGGCAAAATGCCCATATAAATTACAAGGGCAGACTTTACATGCTAAAACAATTGGAATTCAGCATCCAAGAAGCAATGCGTATTTAGAAATAGACGCACCGCTACCAACTTATTTTTTGGATTTGCTTCAAAAATTGTGATGTTCTATACATTTATATTTTTTTATTGTATAATAGTAGTGGGTTTAAGTGTGAAGGAGTGTGAAATATATGTCCGAAAAGAAAACAATTATCACAATTGGGAGACAGTACGGAAGCGCTGGTCGTGAAATAGGAGCAACGCTTGCGCAAGATTTAGGATTTAAGATGTATGATAAGGAAATGGTAAAAAGAGCTGCTGAAGACAGCGGAATGTGCAAGGAGTTATTTGAAACACATGATGAAAAACCAACTCACAGTTTCCTCTATTCTTTGGTAATGGATAATTATTCTTTTAATTATTCCTCAGATGTTTATGCTGGAATGCCGATTAATCATAAAATTTTTCTGGCACAATTTAATACGATCAAAAAAATTGCTGAAGAAGAATCTTGTGTTTTGGTGGGCCGTTGCGCAGATTATGCTTTGAGCGGATACGACAATGTTATCAATGTGTTT
>CAMFVG010000108.1 GCA_945992055.1 uncultured Clostridia bacterium
ATATTTGGTTTACACCCATATTTTCCCCTCCTTGCATCCGATTATCCCACGCGGATGTCTTCCACTGGATTTTTAATAATATTCTTCTTTTCACGCTTAAAGCTAAACGCTACTGCAAGAGAAACAGGCCCCACACGACCCAAATACATTGTTGCAATAATAATCCATTTGCCACAACAACTCAAAGATGAAGTGAGGTTTCTTGTAAGTCCTACTGTAGCCGTTGCACTAACTGTTTCGTAAACAACATCCAATGCATTTGCATCCGTAACTGCCGACAACAGAACTGTAGCTAGAAACAAAGTAGCAAATGACACCCCCGTCACTGCTGTTGCCTTTCCTATCATTTCTTTAGATATACTTCTACCAAAAACGCTTGCCTCTTTTTGATTCTTGATCGTTGCAATTGCAGAAAAGACAAGCACTGCAAACGTAACCGTCTTAATCCCACCTGCTGTCCCTACTGGAGATCCTCCTATAAACATTAATAGCAAACACACAATTGCTGATGAATTGGAAAAGTTTTCTTGTGGAATTGTCGCAAATCCTGCTGTTCTTGTAGTAATGGATTGGAACAACGCAATCTCTATTTTTTCAAACAAGGAATAATTTTGCATGGTATTTGGATTATTGTATTCGAACAATAAAATCAAAACACCGCCTAAAACTATAAGCAAAGCGGTTGTACAAATCACTATTTTGCTATGCAAAGTAAGACTTCTCCAAAAGCTTGTTTTCTTTTCTCTTTTCTCTTTGCACACGCACAACAAATCCCACCAGACGATATAACCCAGTCCTCCGCAGATAATCAAAATACAGGTAGTAATATTGATAATCGGGTTCACTACATAATTGCACAAACTATTTTCTGCCAAAATATCAATTCCTGCATTGCAAAAAGCCGAAACAGATGTAAACACAGATATCCATACCCCTTTTATCCCAAATTCCGGAATAAATACTGTCATATAACAACAGGCGCCTATTGCTTCCACCAACAGTGTTCCCTTTATAACCTTCTTTACAAAAATCTCTAAACCCGACATTGTATTTAGATTAAACGAATCTTGTAAAAGTAAGCGGTCAGACAGTTTTAGTCTCCTATGCAACATTACTGCAATACTTGTCATAATTGTAATCACACCTAAACCACCAATCTGAATCAGGATTAGGATTACGATCTGTCCAAATAAGCTCCAAGCAGAAACAGTTGGAACTACCACCAATCCTGTCACACATGTGGATGTTGTGGCTGTAAACAACGCATCGACAAAAGGAGTTGCCTTTCCACTTGCCGAACTAATAGGCAACGCAAGCAGCACACTTCCCAGAAGTATAGTAGCAAGGAAACTTAACAATATATAATGTGTTGTTGATATGGAAAAGCGAGTTTTCCTCATAGTGTTTCAACCTCTTCTATTCTCTTTAATTGCTCGTATATATATGAAATAGGGAGTCCTACGACGTTGAAATAATCCCCCTCTATTTTATCAATATGAATTGCAAATCCACTTTGAATCCCGTAACTTCCTGCCTTATCCATTACATTGTCACTGTGAATATAATTCCATATTTCCATATCTGTCATTTCATTGACATAGACATCCGTTTTAACTGCATGATTGACAACCGTTTCATTTCCGTGTCCACCATAACTCAAAATAGTCACACCTGTGTATACTTGATGCTTCTGGCCCTGGAACCCTTGAATCATTTGAAACGCTTCGTCTTCCGACTTTGGTTTCCCCAATATATGTCCTTTATGTGCCACAACGGTATCTGCCCCTATCACAACCAGATTTGTTCTCTCATTCTGCATCGCAACATCTCTGGCCTTTAATAAAGCTAGTTCTTTCACAATCTCGTCCGGTGTTTCACTCGTATAGACTTCCTCTTTATGACTTACCTGAATTTCAAATTCGTACCCTGCCTGTTCTAAAAGTTCCCTTCTTCTTGGAGATGCCGATGCCAAAATAATTTTTCTCTTCATATGTTTCCACCATTTTTAGACAATCTTAAACCTCAATAACACACGTCCTACAACCGCCACCACAACTGCTGCCACAATGGCTTCCGGAATGCCGGATGCTGTCACAGTCCCCATGATAAGTCCCCACACCGCATCGATAGCTACTTCCTTCGCCTGCGCATACTGTGTAGCAAACAATACATAAATACTACCCATAACCGTAATCGTGTTAACCATAGAGCCGATAAAACCTGTAAATGCAAGTGCTATAATCTGATATCCACCATGATTCATTTTTATTTTCTTTAACAAAATCCAAAGCCAACCGGCTACTAACCCAATCAAAATACGGCAGCCAACAGAAACCCAGATTGCCTTGCATACACCTACAAGCCCCGTTGTACTCATAAATGGTGAAAATGCAAACGACAGCAATGTCGGTGCCATGGTATTGCTAATAAGAGAGCATACGCCGAATACGCCCCCGAGAATCGCCCCCGCAGTCGGTCCTAATAAAACTGCTCCTATAATAACCGGAATATGCACTGTGGTCGCTTTAATAATCGGTAATTGAATCATGCCAAGAGGTGTGTTTGCCAACACAATCACTATCGCCGACATAAGAGCCACACTCACCATCCAACGTGTGCTATGTTTACTTTTTTTCATGATACCCCTCCTTGCATATTCTCTATTTTTTAATCTGTCTCAAAATCTCGTCCAAAATCTGCTCCGCGACCTCGTCCTTACTCATCATCTCCAGAGCCACTTCTTTACCCGGAGTAATCATAGTAATTACATTGGTGTCCACTCCAAAACCGGCGCCTTCCACCTTCAGGTTGTTTGCAACAATCATATCTAGATTCTTATGAATCAATTTTCTTCTGGAATTCTCCATCATATCCTCTGTTTCCATGGAAAAACCACACAAAAATTGTTTTGGAGATTTATGCTCTCCCAAATATTTTAAAATATCCTGCGTGCGTTCAACCGGAATGGAAAGCTCGCCATCCGCTTTCTTGATTTTTTCCTCACTCACATCAGTAGGGGTATAATCCGCCACTGCTGCAGCTTTTACAATAACATCCTGCTTGTCCGAACGGGATGTCACTGCTTCGAACATATCTTTCGCACTCTTCACATCTACCACATCCACAAATCGCGGTTTTGCTATAGCTGTATCCCCGGTTACCAAAGTAACGTCGGCTCCTCGGAGCATCGAATTTCTCGCAATCGCATATCCCATTTTACCGGTAGAATGATTCGTGATATATCGAACCGGATCCAGTGCCTCCTGCGTCGGTCCAGCCGTCACAAGTACACGTAATCCCTTCATATCCTTCTCAAACGCAATCTCTTTTAAAATATAATCTAACAGAACCTCCGTATCCGGAAGTTTCCCTTCGCCTACATCTTTGCATGCCAACATACCGGTAGCCGGCTTTATAATTTCAAAACCGTAATGTTCCAAAATTTCCAAATTGTCTTGTGTGATTGGATTGTGCAGCATCTGCGTGTTCATCGCCGGTGCAACAATCTTCTTACATTCACATGCAAGCACGGTAGTCGTCAACATGTCATCCGCCAAACCATGCGCCATTTTTGCAATCACATTCGCAGTAGCCGGTGCAATCAAAACTACATCCGCCTGTTTGGAAAGAGCCACATGTTCTACGTTATATTCAAAATTACGGTCAAACGTGTCCACTAAACATTTATTTTGTGTCAACGTTTCGAATGTAATCGGATTTATAAAATTCGTAGCATTCTTTGTCATGATCACATGCACATTACAATGCAGCTTAGACAATTTGCTCGCAAGGTCTGCTATTTTATAAGCAGCAATGCTGCCCGTCACACCAAGAATTACTGTTTTTCCCTTTAACATAATTACCTACCCTTTATCGAATCAATTTTTGAATCGTCTTACTTGTATCCGTTCCTGCAACTTTTAAAAGTTCAAACAATAACGATTCATACGTCGTCACAATGGCGCCCTCCTGACGCGCACGTTCAATTGCAACCTGCTTGTCCGAGTCTTTTCTACTTGCAATGCAGTCAGCCACTAAAATCGGTTCATAGCCTGCCGCCTTCAAATCAATAACCGTTTGAAGAACACAGATATGTGCCTCTATTCCGCAAACAATCACAAACTTTTTCCCGCGAAGTTTCCATTTCACAGAATCGTATGCTGTGAATGCAATTTTGTCAATATACTCCGTGGTTCCTGCCGACTCCATAATGGATTCCTCTGTCATTCCGAGACCTTTCGTATATTGTTGTGTGATATACATCGGAACATCCAATACCTTCAAGCCTTCCAAAAGAATCTTAGTATTATGAAGCAACGCTTCTTTATTGCTCATTACAGGTAACAATTTCGCCTGATAGTCTACTACAACTGCTACCGCTTGTTCACGCTCTATTCTCATGCTTCTTCCTCCACTATTTCAAATCCAGTTCTACCGGACAGTGGTCAGACCCCATCACATCTGTCAATATCTTTGCGTCTTCCAAACGCTCCTTTAAACATTCAGATACGCAGAAATAATCAATGCGCCACCCTGCATTCTTTGCCCTGGCACTGAAGCGATAAGACCACCAGGAATAAATCCCTTCCTTATCCGGATAAAAGTAACGGAATGTATCAATAAATCCTGCTTGCAACACTTCCGAAAACTTTCCTCGCTCTTCATCTGTAAATCCTGCATTTTTTCGGTTCGTCTTCGGATTCTTAAGGTCTATTTCTCGATGAGCAACATTTAGGTCCCCACAAAAAATTACACCTTTTTTCTCCTCCAACTTCTTAAGGTATGCAAGAAAATCCGTCTCCCACTGCATGCGATAATCCAAACGCTTTAATTCATCCTGCGAATTCGGTGTATAAACAGTTACCATATAAAAATCCGCAAATTCCAGTGTGATGACACGTCCTTCCTTGTCATGTTCCTCAATCCCAATTCCATACTGCACAGACAAGGGTTTTTCCTTGGTAAAAATCGCTGTTCCGGAATAGCCTTTCTTTTCAGCATAATTCCAGTATTGGTGATACCCTTCCAATTCCAGTTCCAATTGTCCTGCCTGCATTTTGCTCTCTTGAATGCAAAAAATGTCTGCGTCCACTTCTTTGAAAAAATCTAGGAACCCTTTTTGTACACACGCTCGAATCCCATTTACATTCCATGAAATTAGTTTCATCTATTTTCTCCTGTCAATTTTAACTACTTCTCTAATATCTTTTTGATTTCTGACATGAACGTATTCACATCTTTAAATTCTCGATAGACAGATGCAAATCTTACATATGCCACTTCGTCCAAATCCTTCAAATGCTTCATGACGATCTCTCCGATTACATTCGTTGGAATTTCCTTTTCCTCCAGACTGAAAATGTCCGTCTCGATTTTCTCCATAGTCTTTTGAATCTCTTCCGCCGAAACCGGTCTTTTATAGCATGCTCTAAGTACTCCGCCCTCAATCTTAGCACGATTATACTGTTCTCGATTACAATCTTTCTTAATCACAATGAGCGGTATGGTCTCCACTTTCTCATAAGTAGTAAATCTCTTTCCGCACTCATCACAACATCTTCTTCTACGGATAGAACTTCCATCCTCCGCCGGTCTCGAGTCGATAACTCTTGTATCTGTATTACTGCAATATGGGCATTTCATATCTTCATCCTCCTCGTGGATAATATCCTTGTCTCATTCTAACAGATATATTTTAATCTTTGCAACCTTTCAGACACTTTTCTTCATTAATTTCTACCATAATAATGTCTTCCCCTACCTTTTTCACGCATTCAAAGGGAATCACATACTCACAATCGCTTCCAAACAATCCATGAAACTTTGTGCGTTCCGGAACAATAATAGCTTCCAGCGTCCCCTCGCACAAATCAAAAACAATATCTTCCACGCACCCCAACCTCTTACAGGTACACAAATTAATTACTTCTTTTTCCCTTAATCTGCATAAACGCATACAATCACTCTCTTTCACTCTTCTATAATTTAATATATGCAAAATTAGTTTCGTTGGCTTTGTTTGATTTTCACATTTCTTTCACAATTCTATAAATGTTCAACGTTATAATTTCCATAATTTGATGACTGTACAAATTACCTATGAGGAGATTTTTACCATGGCATATCAGACGGTCTTTCAGCGATACGAATTGAAATACCTACTTACAAGAGCGCAAATGAATAAAGTTTTAGCAGCCATGAAGCCTTACATGGAATCAGACAAATATGGACGAACTACTATTCGCAATCTGTATTTTGACACGGATAATTACCGTTTAATCCGTCATTCCATTGAAAAACCTGTATATAAAGAAAAGTTAAGAATACGTAGCTATCAAAAAGCTTCGCCGGATAGCGATGTGTTTGTGGAATTAAAAAAGAAATATAAGCACCTTGTATACAAACGTCGAATTGCTTTGCCAAAACAACAAGCTATGGATTGGATTTGCAACAGGAAACTGCTTCCTCAAAAAACACAGATTTCTGAAGAAATAGACTATTTTATGGAGTATTACGAATCATTACATCCAACCGTATTCCTATCTTATGAGCGGGAGGCTTACTATTGCAAAAACGGTAGCGATTTGCGCGTCACATTTGATGATAATATTCTCTGTCGCCAATCCGATTTATCACTAGAACATGACGCTGACGGCACTTTATTATTAGACCAGAATAAAATTCTTATGGAAATTAAATGTTCCGGTGGTATTCCATTATGGCTAGCAAAAGTATTATCCGAAGAACACATATATAAAACATCTTTTTCCAAGTACGGAACTGCATATCAGACATTAATATATCCAATATTAAAAGGAGGAAAACATCTATGTTAGAAACATTATTTAAAGGAATTTTTGATTCGGAATTGACATCCATTATCAGTGTACCTCATTTCTTACTATGCATCGGGGTATCCTTAATCATCGGTATTATTATTGCTGCCAGTTATATGTACAAGACTCGATATACCAAAAGTTTTGTAATTACACTGGCTCTTTTACCAGCAGTCGTTTGTGTTGTGATTATGATGGTTAACGGAAATGTAGGAACCGGTGTTGCGGTCGCCGGAGCTTTTAGCCTTGTTCGCTTCCGTTCTGCACCGGGTACAGCAAAAGAAATCGGAACGTTGTTCCTTGCCATGGGTGCAGGGCTTATTTCCGGAATGGGATATTTAGGATTTTCAATATTATTTACACTCATCCTCTGTGCTGTATTTATTCTTTACGGATATTTGGATTTTGGCCAAAAAAAGAATAACGCATTATATAAAACACTGAACATTACGATTCCCGAAGATTTGGACTATACAGATGTATTTGAAGAAATTCTTTCGGAATACACTCGTTCCTACGAACTGGTAAATGTAAAAACAACTAATATGGGGAGTTTGTTCCGGCTTACATACGATATGATTTTGAAAGATGTAGGTAGAGAAAAAGAAATGATTGATAAACTTCGTTGCAGAAATGGAAATTTGGAAATCAATATTTCAAAGCAATCTTCAATTACAACGGAACTTTAATCACAGGAGGAACTGTTTATGAAAACTATTAAATCATCATTCGCCCTAGTTTTCGCGCTTCTACTGCTATTGACAGGATGCGGAAAGACTTCCACAAAAGAAGAAGAAAAGAACCCTTCCTCGACAAAGGCATTAATCGACGAGACGGATATGTTTACTGACAACGATTATAAAACGGACTATGACAAAAACAATTGCGTTTCCATTAAGTTAAATGGAGATTCTATTTCTTGCGATTCAAATGCTGTTTCCATTTCCGGAACAACCATTTCAATCAAACAGGAAGCTGACTATTTGTTTTCCGGAACCTTAAACAACGGCATGATTATAATCAATGCAGATGACAAAGCCAAACCACACCTCATTTTTGACGGAGTGTCGATTACTAGTAACTCTTCTGCCCCACTATATATTTTGGAAGCAGAAAAAGTTTTCGTTACGCTGGAAAAAGATACGGAAAACACACTGGCCAACGAAGGTACTTTTACAGCCATTGATGATAATAATATTGACGGAACCGTTTTTTCAAAGCAAGACTTGACTTTTAACGGTTCAGGTAACCTTACAGTAACATCCCCATCCGGTCATGGTATTGTTTGCAAAGACGATCTGGTATTTACCGGTGGCACTTATACCATTAACAGTGCCTCCCACGCATTGGATGCAAACGACAGCGTAAGGCTCACCAACTGCACTATGAAAATGACTACTGGAAAGGATGGTATTCACGCCGAAAACACAGATGACACTTCTCTGGGATTTGTGTATATGAAAGATGGTTCTTTCAACATTACATCTGAAGGCGATGGAATAAGCGCCGGGACAACATTACAAATAAATGACGGGACCCTTGATATCGTTTCCGGTGGAGGCAGTGCAAATGCAGAGAAACAAACTTCCGACTTCTGGGGAGGTTTTATGGGTGGCGGTATGCGAGGCAACCGAAAAGAACCTATGAACCGCCCAGGTGAAAACTTCACCCCAGAACAAGCTCCATCAACTGGTGATGTTACTGCAACGGATGATAGTAGTACAAGTATCAAGGGGTTGAAATCTTCAGGAGACTTGTTAATTAAGGGCGGTACCTTTACTTTAGACTCTGCTGATGACGCAGTACATTCTAATGCCTCCCTAACCATAAATAATGGGTCCTTCAACATTGCTTCCGGAGATGATGCTTTTCATGCTGATGATACCTTGTCCATTACCAAGGGGGCAATTGATATCTCCACCTGCTACGAGGGGCTTGAAGCTCTTCACATAAACGTATCCGGCGGTGACATTAAACTAGTAGCCAGTGACGATGGTTTAAACGCTGCCGGCGGTGCAGACGAGAGCGGTCTTGCAGGTCCACGCGGAAATGATAATTTTGGTGCCCCAGGTGGCATGGGTGGTGGAATGGCCAGAAGCTCCTCCTCAAACGGCAGCATCGTAGTTTCCGGTGGGAACCTTTATATCAATTCCTCCGGGGATGGAATGGATGCCAATGGAACTCTGGAAATCACTGGGGGAAACACGATTATCGTGGGACCTACACATGGTGATACTGCAACGTTGGATTATGACAAATCAGGAGTCATCACCGGAGGAACCTTTATCGGAACCGGCGCAACCGGAATGGCACAGTCGTTTGGCAATTCCGAGCAGGCAGTGATTACAATGAAAACGAGTGAACAATCAGCTGAAACTTCGCTGATATTAAAAGACTCCAACGGAAAGGTCCTCCTTTCCCGCAAACCTGAACTGTCCTATTCATTTATTATTATCAGCAGTCCGGAGCTCGTAAAAGGAGAACGTTATACCATTGAAATCGGATCCTCCAGCACACAAGTGCAGGCACAATAAAAGATTCTTAACATCAAACAACCCTATGGTTTACTATTCCATAGGGTTGTTCTTATGAATCAACTTTTCTTTTTCACTTCTTGTCATCTGCTTAATCGCATACTCACGACGCATCGCTTCTTCTTTGGTTTCAAATATTTCATGGTAAACCAATGTAACCGGTGTTCTGGACTTTGTATATTTTGCGCCTTTCCCTTCATTATGGTCTTTCAACCTCTTTTCCAAATGATTGGTCCATCCAGTATATAGTGTACCATCCTTACACCGCAATATATATGTGTAGTTCATCCTACTACCCTTCCTCCCGAAGAATATTCGGTTCAAAACTTACTGGCAATAACTGATTTAGCGTATAAGTCTCTATGCCATCATGCTTTACAAGATAAATTTTAAAATCATCCTCACAGAACTCTCGCATTACCTGTCTGCAGACCCCACAAGGCGGGAATATTCCCCAAATAGTTCCTTCCTTACCACCACATACCGCAAGAGCAGAAAATTCTCGTTTTCCTTCGCTAACAGCCTTAAAAAATGCTGTGCGTTCGGCACAATTTGTAGCAGAATACCCTGCGTTTTCTATATTGCACCCGGTATAAACGCTACCATCTTTGCAAAGCAGTGCGGCACCTACACAATACCCGGAATATGGGCTATACGCCTGTTTCATTGCCTCTTTTGCATAAATTGCCAACTGTTCTTTCGTCATCTTTATCACCTCATAATTTGTGCTTGTATCATAACAAAAGTTTTACAATCTTTCAAGGCACACCTTTTGTATTTATGAAGGAATACTCTCCTCCACACAAAGCGCTCCATACCCCACAAGTGGACTCGGATATTCTGTTATACCAACAAACGGCCTTGCACCTCTCTGAAAGTATGCCTTTACTTTTTCTGCTTGTGCCAAGTAAAGACTAAGATAAATCTTACAATTTTCTATTGTAATTTTCCAATTCATGAAATATGCCTAAAATATAAACTGTATCATCGTCAACTCTAAATATCACTAGATAATTCATATCTGTTACTACCGCTTCACGATAACCTTTGCTTTTGAGTATCAGGTCTCTGCATTCTGGAAATTGAAAAGGATTCTCTTCCACCCTATCATAAATTTTTGCTATGCCATCTAGCAAATGACTTGCTGCTTGATCATTTTTCAAGTGATATGCAAGATAATACACCAATTGGTCTAAAAGTTCATCTGCTCGCTCGGTAATAATAGTTTTATAAACCATACTTATCCCTCATTTTAGTCAGCGAACTTCTTGCGTCTTTCGTCTGACCTATGATTATCTGTTTCTCTGATATTTCGATTTCTCGATACATATTTATTTGGCGCATTGTACTTTCATAAATTTCCATACTCATGATAACCATATCACCGTAACCATTCTTTGTCACATAAATTGGTTCTCGTGATTTGCGGCAAAGTTCTGATATTTCTGAAGTATTTTTTAATTCTTTAATCGGAATAATCTGTGGCATATAAACACCCTCTTTCTTTTGATGCCTTAATTATACCATAATTGTACCACGGTTTCAATCACTTTATCCATAGTATATCAAACTCTATAATCTCCATCATATAATCTACTGAAGCCATTCTCTTTACATAAATTTTTAGCATCATCTGCTAGGACTAATGCTGCAACAAAATAGATTCTCATTACTTTTCTGATATAGGACCTCACATAGAATTCGCTGTTTCTTAATTCTTTCATACTACACTGGTGAATGCAATACATGTATGCTAACTGACTCGCGTCAAGGCACTCTTGATATTCGTATGCATTTTTTCTAATAGCATAAAGTCTACATAGTCTTTTGAAATTTTTCTCACAATATACTTCATAAGTATATTGTAAAAACATAGCATCTATATCATAATTGTTCTTACTCTGAATCCTTTTTATTGCGTTATATGAATATACATCCAACAGTTTTTTATATAATTGAATTCTATTTCTCCGAAAATACGCCATGGCATTCTCTCTTTTCTTTAATACTTCTGTTCATTTTATTACTTTCCCTGCATGTTTATTAGGATTTTTCGTCAC
Source organism: uncultured Clostridia bacterium (assembly GCA_945992055.1). Lineage (GTDB taxonomy): Bacteria > Bacillota > Clostridia > Lachnospirales > Lachnospiraceae > Faecalimonas. Next base: position 11,431 of record CAMFVG010000108.1, read on the forward strand.
TAAGTCTCCAATCCAATTTTGATTTTCATCCAAACATCCCACATAATAGATTGGAAATTTCACTTTCTGTTTCGTTAGTTTTTCAATGATGGCATAATTCTTAGTACGATTATTCTTCCCCACATCAATGAGTATTTTCCCGTCTGGAATAAGCAATATTCGGCTACAATCAGGTTTTATTCGAATTTCAAACCTATTTGTTTTCAATGCTTTTGCCAATTCTGCATTGATTACGAAATCCCCATTCTCAAAGATGCTGATTACTTGTTTACTTTGTTTCCTTGTGACAGGTACCAATACCTCAAATTCATTATAGTTCACTGTCATATTTTTCCCTCCTTAGTGTATTTTTTTTACCACTATATTCTTAATTTCCTGTTTTATCAACTTATTAATCACGGAATACTCTCCTCCACACAAAGCGCTCCATATCCCACAAGTGGACTCGGATATTCTGTTATACCAACAAACGGCCTTGCACCTCTCTGAAAGTATGCCTTTACTTTTTCCCCATAAAGGAATGGATCATTGCCATTAAGAATCCCCCATTCCATAAGAAGTGCTGCACTGCCTGTCACAAATGGTGTTGCAAAAGACGTTCCACTCAATTCAGCAAATGTTCCGCCTGGTATGGGCGTCCTAATATCCACCCCCGGTGCCATAATGTCCGGTTTGGCTCTTCTTCCCGGACCCGCCGGCCCTCTGCCCGAAAAGTCTGCATAGGAAAACGTAAGCGGATCATAGGCACCCACCCCGATGGTGCGATAGGACGTAGCAGGGATAGTCAATGTCCGTTCCTCTGTCGGAAACAAAAATCCCGTACCGGGATTTAACACTCCTTGTGTGGGTAGCCATAGGGCATATTCTCCGTTTACAATCTCACGGGGCGTCAGTACGATTCTCCACACACCACTGTCAATATAGGTGTTTTTCGGCAAGAAATCCAAAAAAATTTCCTGGTCAATACTAAAAGGACTAGGTTCTCCATAGTACAGTAATACCTGTGTATCTCCCACTGAAAATCTTTGGGAGCCCAGAACCTCTTGAATCGGTCCCACTCGCACGCCGGATGGTGAAATCAACGAAATATCTACCAAATCAAAGTATGCCTTCCAGATTTGTACATTGATTGTAGGCTCATTTTGTTGTATGCCCAATTCAATAACAGTTTCTTCTGACTCTACTAAAATCCCAGAGGTATGCCCTGCACTCGCTCCCTCATTTCCTGTACCAATGCAAATGACACTCTTCCAAATATTCGCTATATCCTCTATAAACCGTTCCAATAAACTACTACCGTCATGAGGACCATAGGTGTTTCCAAAACTTAAATTGATAGCTACCGGCATTTCATACTCTATTGCCTTTCGAACTACATAGTCCATCGCTTGTATGAGCTCTGTTGTTCTTGGGAATCCATCCTCCATGGCTCTCCCGAGCTTCACAATAATCAGTTCACTCTCAAATGCAACACCCTGATAATCGGCAGAATTCCCTGCTGCAATCCCAGCGACAGAGGTCCCATGTCCCGAAGTGTCCCGGCTCGGAACAATACGAAAACGTTCCTGCCTTGTGGTTGCCGATAAGGCGGCATTAATTTCTGTTTCCGTATACTCGGTTCCGATTGCATATCCCATTGGAGGATTTCCGGGTATCGTTTGGTCCCATAATGCACGAATTCTGGTTGTTCCATCCGCATTACGAAAGACCGCATTCTCATAATCAATGCCCGAATCTATGATAGCTACCAACACGCCCTCCCCCGATAAGGATAGTGGTGGATCTTGCACCGGTGGAATGCAAGAGACCCTTTTCCCATTTTCAATCTGAAAGAAAAGTCTTTTTGGTTTTTCTACGTATTCTACTGCCTGACATTCAGACATCCTGTCAATTAGACTCTCGCGGATAGTCACAATTGCATATTCATTTTGCATTTCTACCACTTGCGCACCGAGTTCCCGCACACACTCCAAGGACCCGGAGTATTTGACAATCAAATCCCACTCCCGCTCAATCGGATTGTATCCTACATTTAATTCTAATGATTTGTCACGTTCCTCTTCTGTGGCATCCAATGATAGATTCAATAAATTCTCTAGTTTTTGGTCCGGCATATACTTACCTTTCGTTTTATTACCTTATTCTATTACGCAAAAAAGAGATTCATAACCTGTGTTATGAACCCCTCTTTCGTTTTTTACATAATCATCTATTTTCTATTGAATCTTTTCACCATGTGTACCACTATGCAGATACTTCCATATGTTAATATTAATCCGACCACATAAAATGGCACTAACAACTCTATTGCTCCTCGTAATGGATATCCTATAGAACGGATGGAAATCCAGTAATTTTCTTCTCTTCCCTGAAGGTTTTTATGCGTTACTCTTTGGATTCCTCCTAATCTTGTTTGCCAAAATCTCGACATCTCTCCTTCCGGGATGTCGCGTTCCTCCTCATTTATTGTTTCTCTAAAACCATTTAAGAACTCTTCTTCGAACCATGTATCATACACATCTTTATTATAGGATACAGCATGTACGATTTCTTTGATAGCCGCGCGTTGTGAATATACATTTGTTTCTTTTTCATCATAAGCAATATCTGTGTTTTTCCACTCCCAGACAACCTTGGATTTTGTGATTCCTTGATAAATAAACTTTAAAGAAACTAGTACCTCTGGCTCTTTAGCAATCTCTGCCTCAATCATATATTCTTCTGTAGTATCTCGCGCATATAAGAGCAATTTTTGAATCTCCGAATCATCAAAATATTCTTCTATTGGAAAATAATATGTCCTTTCATCCGCGTCCTCAAAATGAAAGTGCAGACATGGTTCTGTCATCAAAAGGCGCTCTCCTTCAGCATTATATACTGCAGCCGCAGAGTATTGATGTTGATTTTGTGTCTGTTTGAAATCATACAGACAGTTTACACCCGCCCTCACATCCTCTGTCACATTTGCAGAAACCATTCTTTCAGCAATCTCAAAATCGGATATAAGTCTTTCTTCATAATCCTGCTGTACAAGATAGGTGGCAATTATCACAGAAATAAAATAGAACACCGCAAAACAAGCACTTAATAAAACCTTCATTTTTAATGAGGTTATTTCTTTTAGAATCTTATTCTTATTCGATTTTTTCTCCATATTTCGGAACATCTCTTTTGCTGCGGCCTGTTGATTCATCATTTCCTGTATCCTTTGACTCAATGGCTCTTTATCAGGATAGTGTAATGCCATAATCTCACCTCCTTGTTCCTTCTACAAATAATATACTATATATTTTATCTTAACACTAGCGTTGTAAATCCTTTTTGCCTATGTTAAAATAAGATTCATGCAAAAAAGTGAGGTTATAGAAATGAACAAACGAGAAGTATTAGAAATTCGTAAACAATATACCCCTGAAAATTGCTCCATTACTCGCATCTGCGGTTGCTATGTAAATGGAAATAAAGAGATTGTTGCTACGTCAAAGGATGCTTTCTTATCCCTTCCTGACGAAGCGGTTTTTAAATACTTAACGATATTTAAGCAAACCCTTTCGGGAACTATCGGCAAGAACCTGATTAATATGGAATTCCCGCTCAACCAGGAAATGCCTGGAGGCACACAAGAATTTCTTCTAAAACTTCGCAACAGCAAGTTGCAGGATGAATCTCTTACCGAATCCTTCTTTCAAAAAGTGATTGAACACTATAATTATGGAGAAAATTATTATATTATTCTGATCCATGTAGCTTATGATATCCCTGGCAAATCCACAGATGGCAGTGAGATGTTTGATGCCTCGGATGAAGTGTATGAATACCTCCTTTGCAGCATCTGCCCGGTACATCTTTCTAAAGAAGGGCTTTGCTACAATCCGGAAACAAATCAAGTGGAAAATCGGATTCGCGATTGGTTGGTAGAACCACCGATGAAAGGCTTCTTATTCCCTGCTTTTAACGACCGAAGTACAGACATTCATAGCGTCCTTTTCTGTTCAAAACAAGCAGAAGATTTACAACCAAACTTTATTGAGCAAGTATTAGGTTGCACCCTCCCGATGTCAGCCGGAAGTCAAAAAAGTTCCTTCCAATCTGTTGTAATGAATACTTTGGGGGATGAGTGTGAATATGAAGTCATTCGAAATATTCATGATAACCTAAATGAGATTATCGAGGATTCCAAAAAATCTCCGGAACCTCCTGTTATCTCTAAACCGGAAATGAAACGCTTATTGGCTGACAGCGGAATTACAGAAGAAAAAATGGAAGCATTTGACTCTAGTTTTGACAACATTGCCGGTGAAAAAACGGAGTTTCTCATTACAAACATTGCGGAAACCAGAAGATTTAGCATTCAGACTCCGGATGTTGTGATTAAAGTAAACCCGGAAAGAACGGACTTGGTGGAAACCAAAATCATTGACGGCAAACAATGTCTGGTAATTGAAATCAACGATCAGGTAAAAGTAAACGGTGTACCCGTGCGCACAAGTTCTTTTGAATAAAAAATGGGCAGTAGTATCTCATTTACAGATGTTACTGCCTCTTTTTTTACATCTTTATCACCTTTCGATCATATGTTACCAATCCATTTACTTCCTCTTCCACATCCGACAACTGGGTATAAACTGCACCGCTAAGCCCCTTTTCTACCAATGGATAGACCTCCTTCTGTATCAGTTCTTTGAACGCCTTCGAAAGTTCGTCCATGCTTTCATACTTCTTATATCCAAAGATACGTTCCACACTCGAATGTCCTTTGATATGACACGCGTATCCGCCGTATTCTGATATGACAAACGCACGCTTATCATCCTTTTCCACCTTTAGTTTACGGAAATAGTTATGGACACTATTAAAATCTCCTGCTTTCTGGTCAAACCAACCACTGGCATGGTCTACCGTTCGTGTTGGGTCCTGTTTTTTTACCTCATCCGCAATACGTGCCGCATCAAACTGTCCCCATGCCTCATTAAACGGAACCCACGTAGAAATTGACGGTACATTGTACAAATGCTCAATCGTTCCCTTGCATTCTTCCTCCCAAAGTCTCCGGCCCTCTTCCGACTTTCTCGAAAACAGGTGGTAGGCTGTGTCTTTGATCTTTCTTCCTAGAACAGGAAGGGCCGTTGGCATATAGCATACCCACGGCATATTGTAGGTTGTCCCACCATTTACCATGTCCTGCCACACAATCATTCCCAAACGGTCACAATGATAATACCAACGCAACGGTTCAATCTTAATGTGTTTTCGAATCATATTAAAACCAAGTTCTTTTGCTAATTGAATGTCATATACAAAAGCCGCATCACATGGTGCCGTAAGTAAGCCGTCCGGCCAATATCCTTGATCCAACACTCCATGCAAGAAATACGGCTGATGATTGAGACAAAACCTAGGAACTCCCTTTTCATCTTTCTCTACTGTAAATGTCCGCATGGCAAAATAGCTTTGAATCGTATCTTCGCCTGCTTTCAATGTGAAATCATATAAATATGGATGTTCCGGGCTCCAAGATTCAAATTTCCCATCCACAAATCGCAAGTCGACTATCGTCTTATGAGCTTTCATCTCTTGCATCCCTGTAACCTGAACTTCTATGTCTCCCTCATTCATCTCAATACTTACATCTGTAAATGGAGCTTTCGAATACAGTTCCAAGCGCATAGATGCTTTATCATAATCGGTTGCGATACGATACTTTTCTACATAATTGTCTGGTACCCACTCATACCACACGCTCTGCCAAATACCACTTTGTGCAGTGTAGAACATGCCGCCGCGCTTTAATGTCTGCTTGCCACGGGTATGATAAGATGTATCACTGTCATCCTGTACCCGCACTTGCAATACACATGCATTGTCTCCCACAAATTTTGTAATATCTATGGCAAACGGCAAATATCCTCCATAATGCTTCGCAATCTCCTCGCCATTTATATAAACGACCGCCTGCTGGTCTACGGCATCAAAATGTAATATGCAACATTCGCCCGATGCTTTGCGCTCATGCTCCTCTTTGGAAAAAATTAATTCTCTCTGATACCAAAGATACTCATTTGGTTGCAATTGCCGTTTCACACCGGAAAGCAACGTTTCCGGAGAAAATGGAACTAGAATCTTTCCTTGGCTTTTAAATGTACCATCCAAATCTTTTGAAACAATCGCATAATCCCATTCTCCATGCAACATTTGATACTGGGTTCTTTTCATTTGAGGTCTTGGATATTCCTGCCACACACAAGATGACTCCAGTTTTTCGCCCCAAGGGGTATAGAGCGGTATCAATGTATCCTCCGCATGTTCCTTATGTAAATTTGCCAACGCATCTTTAATTCGCATAGATTCACTCCTTCCATTTCCTCTAGTATATCACAACAAGCAAAAAAGGAGATGAGAAATTCTCATCCCCTTACCTTTTATTTTTTATGTCTCTTTTTTATCTTTTTAACCATTCTGACAATCAGAACTGCAAGACCAATTAAGATCAACAAAACAACTAGCACAATTGCTAAAATCATGAAGAAGAATTTATTCGGATTCTTTAACAAGTCACCGATTTTCTTGCTGTCCTCCACGACCTTTCGTCCTTCCTCGGTACCATATGTTGCAGGCACGTTTCCAATACCATCTCCGTCCGTATCTTCAAAGGAATTCATGTACTCCGCGATAGCTACCCACGCTTTCAATTCCTTTCCATCTGCCGTAATTACTGCATCTTCATAATGCTCAACCGGTGTGCCATCTGCAAATTTCGGAACAATGGATAAAAGTCCGTAGGATAAGTCTGTAACCCCACCTAGCATCTGTGAAGTATAGAAATCAGTCACTACTCGATAAAGCTTATCATCTTCTAATTCTACTCTGTTTTCATCCTTGTCACAAAGATAAACATCTGTCACCTTATTAAGAATCATACGATTCGGGTTGTAATTCCAATACAAGCCATCCGTGTATAATCTGGCTGTTGTCATCAAGTCTGAAATACTTGCATCGATTTCCGCTGCCATCTTAAGCTCTTCACCTGTCAGATAAATACTAATCAGCGGATATCCCGGAACGCCGTCTTCTCCAATTCCAAGTGAGAACGAATTAAACACATTTTCTGTTGTAATATTACCTTTCGCATAAGTATCACGAATCACACCTGCCGGAACAACTGCTACATCCACCGGTCTTGTGTCTGTTTTATCAAATTTTGCCACTGAATAAGTATAAGCATCCGCCATAATACTTCCCAGATTCATCTCTGTGTGCTTACTTCCTACATCACCACTTGTTGCAAATGCAATATCATTGGTGCAAAAAACTTGGTCTGTAGTATATCCAAACTGCTCCAAATATTTACTGTCTACCATGTCTAAAAATGCATTGACTTTTTCCTTTGTGTCTGCATCTTCTACAATCGTTTCATCCACAGGAATCAACTCGTACTTATCCATTTCCCATCTGCCATTGGACTGTTGGGACATAGTGAGATTTCCTAAATATTTCCCGTACTCTGACGCTGACACAATATAAGTATCCCCATGCTGAATCGGCTTATCTAATTTCGTATGAGTATGCCCACTGATAATCAAATCCAATTCCGGCACACTTTTGGCAAGGATTTCATCTTCAGATTTATCATCCTCTTCCCATGTCCCGCTGTGAGAAACACAGACAATCATATCCACCTTTTCTTCTTCTTTGATTTCCGCTACTGTTTCTTTTACAGCCTCAACCGGATCCTTAAAAAGCAGCGGACAGTTTGGAACACAGTCTAAACAATCCTTTCCAAAAACACCTGTAATGGCGATCTTTACACCATTCTTTTCTACGACAATATACTCTTCCACATCATAGTTATCAAAAGCTTCTTCCAGTAGTTTCTGGTCCTCTGTAAGTCCATTATCTTCCATAGTATCCCAATCCACATTACACAGAACCATTGCAGGAAGTTTTTCCTTGCTGGCTACAGCGCGATTCAGCATCGTCGCAAGACCTTTTGCTTTATAATCAAACTCATGATTTCCGAGCGTTGTTACATCCATGCCCAATTGTCCCAGCATTCTGATTTCCGATGCCTGCTCTTCGAATAGTACCTGAATTAAGGTTCCCATGGAAAAATCACCCGCATCTAAAAGCAAAGTATCTGGATTCTTTTCTTTTTGCCCGTTAATCAAGGTTTTGATTTTCGCAAATCCACCTAAAACTTGTGACTTGCCATCTTCTACTGTTGCAAATGAATTTAAATGGGAATGCGTATCATGTAGGAACATCACATCTACTTTTTTCGCTACTTTGTTTGCATTTGCAAACGTTATTCCTCCCACAAGTAAAATAGTCATTAAAATTCCTGAAAACCAAAGTTTCTTTTTCATACCAATTCTCCTTTTGCTTTATGTATCAATCATACCCTTTTTTCATTTTGCCGTCAATTTGATTTCCTTTCTCTATGATATAAAAGATACCGATGTAATCTGACTTCTACATCGGTATCTTTTCAATTTATTCAATATTATTTTACAACTCGAATTAGAATTCCTTCTGTTCCATAATTTTGCAAGAGATCAAATAGGAAAAGCTTATAATCAAAAGTACAATTCCCGTTGGAATCCCAACAAAGGACATAATAGAACTCTCCCTGATTATCCAACTCATTTTTGTCAAATCCATCGTATCGGAAATTTTTACCATAATAAAGATTCCAGATACAACAATCGCAATCAATGCAATCATTGCAATCTTTCCTTTCTCTGGGCCAAATTTCAGATTCACAGGTAGCATAATACATGAAATTACAATTGCCCCAACTGCATATGCAACGACAAATGATAATTCTGAAGTTGTAAGTATATAATCATCTTTTATAAAGCTAACCCCTAACATCATAACAAATGAAAGGATAGTGCCTGTTATAATGCTTAATATTGAAAACACATATTTTTCCATAACGTAGAGTTTCCTACTAATAGGTAATGTGAATAAAAATACATATCCGTTATCATGATAATCATAACTAAGTGTAGTGATGCCAAAAGTGACGAATAAAACATTTGCATATACAACTGCAAATGTCGTATTATTGCCTGCCATCAACATAAATAATGCAATTATCATAATAAGTACAACCGCTCGCCCTTGTGTTTTTATGATTGAAAGATCTTTTAAGAATAACCCTTTCATGCAGTTTTCCCCCTTACCATTAATAGAATCATTTCATCGATGTTTCCTTTTTCAATTATCATATCCGGATAATTTTCCATATAATATTGTCTTTCATTGGTTAGGCATCGATAGCCAAATGCTTCTTCTTTCACCTTTATAAGATACTGTTTATCAAGTGCTTGATATTGCTCAATAGTTGGTTTCAAAATACCATACTCACTCAAAAGTACATCCGTTTCTTCATGCATAATAATCTTACCATCATGTATCATGTAAAAATTATCACAGAGATTTTCCAAATCGCTGGAAATATGTGAACTAATCAAAATGGAGCGTTCCCCTTTTTCCATATAATCTTGTAACATTTCCAAAAATTCATCTCTTACTATAACATCCAGCCCAGCTGTTGGTTCATCCAATATAAGCAACTTTGCTCCATGCGTAACAGCAACAAGCATCTTTAATTTCGTTTTCATACCTGTTGAAAAATCTTTGATTTTTTTATTCAAAGGAATACGGTACTTTTCGCATCCTTTTAAAAAACTATCTTCATCAAAATTTAAATAGAAAGCAGACAAAATTGGAATTAAGTTTTTTACAGTCATATACCCGCCAAATCCCGAATCAGATAGTACGACTCCCATATTTGCTTTATCTTCTTTTGTAAGCTCGTAAACCGGCTTTCCAAACACTTCGATTTGTCCACCATCAGCATGAATTAAGTCTAATATCAATTTAAAAGTTGTACTTTTCCCTGCACCATTTTCTCCAATCAAACCAGTGATTTGCCCTGCCTTTACTTCGAGTGAACAGTTTAAACTAAACTGTTTGTAATGTTTTTCAGCGTGTTCTAATTTTATCATTTTATAACTCCTCCAATATAAGCATAAATAGTTCCGTAAGTTCTTTCCCGCTCATTCCGCAACTCCGTCCTTTACGAATAGCCAGTTCGATATCGCATTCTACTTCTTTCCGCTTCTCTTCTAACATTAATTCTTGATTTGCACAGGAAACGAAGCTTCCCTTCCCGTGCACTGTTACAATAAAACCCTGCTCTTCTAATGTGTCATATGCCTTTTTTACTGTTAATGCACTAATACGCAAATCCTTGGCCAGAGAACGAACGGAAGGAAGTATTTGTTCCTCTTTTATATTTCCTTTCATAATTGCAGCCTTAATCTGATTGACAATTTGCTCGTAAATCGGCTGCATAGATGAATTATTTACTATAATTTGCATATTCCTCACCTCTCATTACAAACAGTATATAACAGTGTATAACTCTTGTCAATGGGACAGACAAATGGACGAAGGAGAATATTAGATGTGATTGGAGAATACGCTGAGGATATTTAATGTGAAGATTGATGATTATACTTAACTCAAAAAGAGAAATTCGTTTTAAAATTTATTAAAACGAATTTCTCTTTTTTTTAAACGAATTATATAGTCTGAGTAACATGAATATGCATTTTAGTAACATCTTCGTTCATATTAATTGGAATTAGCTGAATGTCTGGATGCTGATTAGCAAATACAACAAATAATTGATGCGCAAAGCCTTGGCCCATCCACTGCACCTCATCGAAATCCAACAAAACTTCCTTAAATTTTTCAAGTCTATTACAAACGCGTTTAGCTTGCGAACGTGACACAGGAGAACTGTCAAAAACATTTTTCATAGGTATTCTAGTCTTTGTAAAACCACCATCAACATTTACATAAAGATCAAATACATCTTTTGGGTTTTTATGAGTAAAATTTGATAAACTCATAATTACACAGGTTCCTTTCATATTCGATTCAACCATACTTATTATTTTGCTATTTTCATACTTGTTATTAGTAAATATCTTCCCACTAGAAATAATAAAAAAATAATCCATCATTTTAGAACTAAAGAAAATACCTTCACCAGAATGATTCTGTGAATCAGTAGTCAGCTTTCCTTTAAACAACTCACAAATTGCTTCATCTAATGTGCTGTAGCCAAAATGCTCCTTAATTTTTTTAAAAATTCCAACTCCTTCATCAGCTATCGTCACATGGGTATTTAAGTAATCTTGCTCTACAATAATTTTTACAGTTTCTGCCAGCGAATGGTCCATTACATTGTTTATCATCTCACTAAACGAGTAATTCCAAATTGCTTCCACATTAGCAGCTAAGTTTTTTACATGTTCAAACAAACAATGGTCATAAGCATATGTGTCTGTATCTAAATGCCCCTCTGAACGACTTAAATTATATTCATATACGGTTTTAATCAACTCGTACTGACCACGCTTTACTCTTGCAATTACTCCTTCCTCAACCAGCTCATTAATATAAGTGTGTACAGTATTTTGATTAATCGAAAAAGCATCTGATACTGCTTTAGAGATTCCTTCATCCTTCTGATTAATCTTTTCTAATAGATATATTATTATTGACTTTTTCTTCTCTTCATTAAATCGCATGAACTTCACCTCCCGTATTTAATAATATAGTAATATGTTTTTCGTTTTATGTCAATATTTATTCGTTTTAATTGTTTTAATTATTCGTTTTGTTTTCTTTTAAAACGAATAACTTAAATCGGAAAGCAATGATAAACATAACAATTATAGTATTTCCATTATTTTTACACATACACATCAAAATATTTTTGAACCAAACTAAAACCACGCACTATTTTCCTTCTTCATCCGGCACGCAATTCCTCTTCCCCGTTCGCTATTCTTTTACACACAATAAGAAACCGCAACCCTTGATTACTCAAGGATTGCGGAAACTATGTCATGCCGTGCACACTCGCGACAATGTCGCTCGTTCGCGGGCTTCGCCCTATAAATAAGCAAAAAAATACAGGGAAGAATGCAAGCACTCTTCCCTGATTTTATTTACTTATTTGCACGGCTCATTGCCATCGCGCAGATTATTCAATGATGCTCTTAACAACACCTGAACCTACTGTACGTCCACCTTCACGGAAATTTTCGATGGTGTTTTCTCGTGTTCTTAACGTATTTAGTGGGTTTTCGCACCCCAAAGTGGGGGCTTTTATTCATATTATTTATTTTATTTGAAAATTTTTACCTCATTTGAGCCCCCAGTGGAGTATATCTTATTTTCCCTGACGCACATATATGTCGTTCTACTCGTATTCAACCGACATGCTTCCATCATCTTGGATAACACGATAATACCCTCCACCGATAGGTACACAAACATTCCACCCGACAATAGCAAAAAGTTGTGATTGAGGATTAGGACTTAATTCCAAATGGCTTTGTTTAACCATTCTGAAACAAAACCTGTTCAAAACATATAATCCGGCCAATGATGTAAACACATTTTTAAGATTACCCTGTTTGTAATTTTCATCTTTTAGTCGTTGATGCTTTACTTTGTTATATGCCTTCCACCAAAACGGATTGTTTCCTTCTGCCCAACCATCAAACGGAAGATACTCTTTCCTATTAAGTTGAAACGAAATCTGTGTAGCCGTCAAATCATTGTATGCACATAACACTTCAGCGTATTGATCCATATTACTTGCAGAAAGTGTAACAAAGCTAATTAAGTTTGTATGGTTAGATGGAAATGAAACAGAAGATGACAAGAAAAAACTCGCTTCGTTAGAAAAAAAGGAAATATGGTTTTCTCACATTTCAACGGATAATAATTCTTGTATCTGTGCTCTCCATTCAGTTCACACCTCTCTCCCACAAAACGTTTGCTCTGTCTTGGAAAGGAAAGGGAAATCACCTTTTCAAGTTTCTGCCGGGAGTTCCGTTGCATAATTATATGCCCCGGCAAACGCTGACCTTAAAGCTATATTTCTATTTTTGATTTCACTGATATGTAGCTTGTACGAGCATTATATCGAACACACATTCGATTTGCAAGTGTTTATTGAAAATTTTTAGCGTAAATTTTTAGAAAATTTTCCTAACTTTTATACTTAAACCAAACTTAAAAAACATGTGAAGATTTTGTGAAATATAATCTTCATCCACCTTGACTATGTGGTTTAAAAATGGTAAGATACATTGCGAACAAAGGCGTTCAAGTTTATTCTTGGACGCCTTTTTTGTGTGTAAAACCATAAGACGAGGTGACATTTTATGAAACAAAAGATTTATCTCCAATTAGAAGACGGTAGCATATATGAAGGTTATTCCTTTGGTGCCCCACTTTTACATCATGTAATTGCCGAGGTCGTATTTACAACGGCTATGACTGGCTATGTTGAAACTCTCACTGACCCAAGTTATTACGGACAGATGGTTGTGCAAACATTCCCACTTATTGGTAACTATGGTGTGAACACTTCCGATTTCGAAAGTAGAAAAATTTATATGAGTGCATATATCGTTCACGAATATTGTCCTACACCTTCTAACTTTAGAAGTCAATTTGACTTGGATTTTTTCCTGAAGCAAAACAATATTCCGGGAATATATGGCATTGATACACGTGCACTTACAAAAAAAATACGATCCAAAGGTGTTATGGTCGGTTGTTTGTCTACTTCTTTACCGGCACATATGGAAAGTAGTGTCCTCACAAAGTGGACAATAAAAGATGCTGTCAAAAACGTTTCATGTACTGCTACGAAGCAACATAATGTAAGTTTACCCAAGTTTCACGTTGTGTTATGGGATTTTGGTGCCAAAGAAAATATTCTCCGCTCATTATTGCGTCTTGATTGCGACGTAACCGTTGTTCCTTCCAGTACAACTTCTGAAGAAACATTGGCACTGAAGCCTGATGGAATTATGTTAAGCAATGGACCTGGAAATCCCAAAGATAACTCTTCTATTATAAGAGAACTAAGAAAACTGTGTTCATCTAACATTCCTATTTTCGGTATTTGCCTAGGGCATCAGCTTCTGGCTCTTGCCAATGATGGTGATACGGAAAAATTGAAATATGGACATCGTGGTGCCAATCAGCCTGTAAAAGAGGTGTCATCCGGAAGGACTTATATTACTAGCCAAAATCATGGATATACCGTCAGAACTGATGCATTGCCACTCGATTCTACTGTTTCCTATATTAATGTAAATGATGGAACCTGCGAGGGATTAACTTATCATTCATTCCCGGGATTTTCGGTTCAGTTTCATCCTGAGGCTTGTGGTGGGCCACACGACACCGCGTTTTTATTTCAACAATTTATAGACCTTATGGAAGGAGGCAAAAAGCATGCCACTGAATCCTAATATCAAAAAAGTACTTGTAATTGGTTCCGGTCCAATCGTAATTGGACAAGCTGCTGAGTTTGACTATGCCGGTACACAGGCTTGCCTTGCTCTCAAGGAAGAAGGACTAGAGGTTGTTCTTGTCAATTCCAATCCCGCTACGATTATGACCGACTCTGCAATTGCAGACCATGTATATATCGAACCTCTCACTCTGGACTATTTGAAAATGATTATTCAAAAAGAAAAACCGGATAGCATTCTCTCCACCTTGGGTGGACAAACAGGCCTGACCCTCTCTATGCAGTTAGCAAAGGAGGGCTTTTTAAAAAAATACGGCATCCAATTGCTCGGCGCAAATCCAACAACCATAGACAGAGCCGAGGATAGACAACTTTTTAAAGAAACTATGGATAGCATCAACCAGCCGATTATTCCATCTATCGTGACACAGACTTTAGAGGATTCCCTGCGATTTGCCAAACAAGTCGGCTACCCGGTAATTATTCGTCCAGCTTTTACGCTGGGCGGTTCCGGTGGTGGTATCGCAGACTCTGAGGAAGAACTTCGAAAAATTGCATCTTCCGGTTTGCGTCAATCCCCAATTCATCAAATTTTAGTAGAAAAATGCATTTCTGGTTGGAAGGAAATTGAATTCGAAGTTATGCGCGATGGTGTAGGAAATGTCATCACCATCTGTTCCATGGAAAATTTTGACCCGGTCGGCGTCCATACCGGAGACTCTATCGTAATTGCGCCTGCCGTTACCTTGGCTGACAAAGAATATCAGATGCTCCGTTCCGCTGCGCTGAAAATTATCAGTGCCATGGAAATCGAAGGTGGATGTAATGTACAGTTTGCCTTAAATCCGGACAGTTTTGAATACGCTGTTATTGAGGTAAATCCTCGTGTATCCCGTTCCTCCGCATTAGCCAGCAAAGCAACCGGATACCCAATTGCGCGAGTGGCCGCAAAAATTGCATTGGGCTATCGCATGGATGAAATTCAGAATGAAGTCACAGGCAAAACACCTTCATGCTTTGAGCCGGCACTTGATTATGTTGTGATCAAGTTTCCGAAATGGCCGTTTGATAAATTCGTCTATGCCAGTCGGAAATTAGGAACTCAGATGAAAGCCACCGGCGAAGTCATGGCAATTGGAAGAAACTTTGAGCAAGCACTTTTAAAAGCCATTCGTGGTGCAGAGATCTCTCATGATTATTTGGATGATAAGAATATGAAGGAATTATCTTCCCACGAATTGGTTTGTAAAATATATGAGCAAGATGATGAGCGAATCTTCGCCATCTACGAAGCGTTGCGTCGTGGTATTTCCGTGGATGAATTACATTCCATGACCATGATTGATAAATGGTTCCTACACAAACTTCTTCACCTATGCAATTTAGAGAGAAGGTTGACTACCGAAGAAATAACAGATGAGTTTGTTGATTCTTTAAAATTTTACGGTTTTAGCGATAAAACAATTTGCCGTATCGGAGGCATAAAGGAAGTAGTTAGAAAACCATACAGTTACAAGATGGTTGATACCTGTGCCGCAGAATTCAGTGCAATGACACCTTACTTCTATTCTACTTACGGTGAGGAGGATGAGGCTCTTGACTATGTCACTGAGAATGCGCACAAGAAGCCGGTTGTCATGGTATTTGGTTCCGGACCAATCCGTATTGGACAGGGAATTGAATTTGATTATGCTTCTGTACACTGCGTATTCTCTTTGAAAAAGGCCGGATACGAAGTAGTAATTGTGAACAACAATCCCGAAACCGTTTCTACTGATTTTAATACTGCTGACCGATTATATTTCGAACCGTTAACACCGGAGGATGTGAAAGATATTATTGATATTGAAAAACCGGTTGGAACAGTCGTTGCATTTGGAGGACAGACCGCAATTAAACTGACTAACTGGCTTTCAGAAAACAACATTCCGATTCTGGGAACACCTGCGGACAGTATTGATGCTGCCGAGGACAGAGGACGTTTTGAAAATCTTTTACAAGATTTGAATATCAAACAGCCAAAAGGGACTACGGTTCAAACAGAGGCAGAGGCATTAGTTGCCGCAAACAAACTTGGTTACCCGGTACTCCTTCGCCCTTCCTATGTATTGGGCGGTCAAAACATGATTATTGCATTTTCTGATGCAGATGTCAGCGAATATATGAAAATCATTCTTTCTCATATGAGTAATAACATTGTTCTGATTGATAAATATATGATGGGAACAGAACTGGAAGTAGATGCAATCTGCGACGGCGAGGATGTATTGCTCCCGGGCATTATGGAGCATATTGACCGTGCAGGTATTCATTCCGGAGATTCCATTGCTGTTTATCCTGCTTGGAACCTGACAGATGCGCAGACAGATAAAATCGTTGATTATTCAACTAAGCTAGCCCTTTCATTGCAAACAAAAGGCCTCATTAATATTCAATATGTAATAAGTGGTGGAGAAATATATGTCATCGAAGTAAACCCTCGTTCTTCAAGAACCGTACCTTATTTAAGCAAGGTTACCGGTGTTCCAATGATTGATATCGCCACACGCATTATGCTAGGAGAAACATTACAAAGTATGGGCTACAAATCCGGATTATATCCGAACGCTCCACACACCGCAATTAAAGTTCCGGTGTTCTCTTTCGAGAAATTAGCAGGACTTGATACCACTTTAGGACCGGAAATGAAATCTACCGGTGAAGTACTTGGTATCGCTCCTACTCTGAACGAAGCTTTATATAAGGGATTGTTAGGTGCGGGATATCATTTTGAAACAAGCGGAGGTGTTTTCATCACAGTTCGAGACACGGATAAACAAGAGGTCATTCAGATTGCAAAGGATTTTTCAGATTTGGGCTTCCATCTTTATGCAACAGAAGGAACTACCAATGTCTTACGAGCAAAGGGTCTTTCCGTTACAATGGTTCACAAGATAAATGAATCCGAGCAGAACACAATTGCTTTGTTGGAAAGTGGAAAGGTAAACTATATTATCTCCACTTCAGCCAAAGGCCGTTCGCCACGTCGAGACAGTGTGAAACTCCGTCGCAAGAGTGTAGAACTTGGTATTCCATGTATTACCAGCCTTGATGCTGCAAAAGCATTGGCTAAGATTTTGGCTATGGATTACAAGCCGGAGAAGACAAGTTTGATAGATATATGTACGTTATAGTAAAAAACTCTTATGGTCGTGATGCGCCGCCTATCAAGGGAACATCATAACCATAAGAGTTTTCTATAAGCTTGCAGTATCACTACTTTTACCGAAAACACCTTATCTTTATCAATCAGTTTGCAAAGACGTGTAAAATGTTTTTCGTTGATGGTTTTACCATAGTAACTATATTAGGACTAATATTACGAGACAATTCCTCTAAATCAATATGTATCTAATTTTCTTTGCCTCCCTCATTTTTCTCGTTTCCGCGTTTAGACTCTTTATTGATTTTATTTAATGCAACTGATTCAAAACACAACATAGCCCTCAAGACCTTGTTCGAGCACCGTTTCTTTTAGTTGAACGATGCACCATTTTTGGCGGGTCATTCAACCGAAGTGAGGGTATTATAGGTTTGCAATACAATTCACCTGCGCATTCTCCTCTATCACCAGATCCTTAATCTGATACACTCGTGTCCACTCCTTTGTTTCATCATTCCGCTGCACTTCCGATTGGTATTGATATCTCCCTATTTATTACTTTCCTTAAGTCTTGCAAGCGCCCTCGCCAAAGCCGCTTTCGAGTGATGATATTCCAGAATACTCTGTTTCTGGCGCAGCTGTTCCTCCGCGCGCCTCTTCGCCTCCTCGGCACGCTTCTGATCAATTTCCTCCGGGTGTTCCGCAAACTCCGTAAGAATCACCATACGATTATTGATATCCTGCATCACACCTTTTCCAATCAATGCGGTTTCCCATGTGTCATCTTCCTTTTGAATGCGCATTTTACCCATATCGAGAGCAACTACCATATCCCCATGGTTCGCCAACACTCCTAACTGACCATCCGTTGCGGGAAGAACCACCATTTTGCATCTGCCATCATAAAACACGCGATCACTCGCCAGCACTTTCAAACTGAATGTTTTCATACTTTTCCTTTACCTCATCAATTGTACCCACATTAAAGAAAGCAGCTTCTGGATATTCATCCATTTCACCATCCACGATTGCTTTAAAGCCTCTAATCGTTTCTTTTAGCGGTACATACTTTCCAGAAATACCAGTAAAATTCTCTGCGACAAAGAATGGCTGAGACAAGAACTTCTGAATTTTTCTGGCTCGATAAACAGTCTTCTTATCCTCTTCAGAAAGTTCCTCCATACCGAGAATTGCTATAATATCCTGCAATTCTTTATATTTTTGAAGCATTTCCTGCACTTTTCTTGCTGTCTCATAATGCTCTTTTCCAACGATATCTTCTTCCAGAATTCTGGAGTTGGATTCCAGTGGATCTACTGCCGGATAAATGCCCTGTTCTACAATCTTTCTCGACAATACCGTAGTAGCGTCCAAATGGGCAAATGTCGTAGCCGGAGCAGGGTCTGTTAAGTCATCTGCAGGAACATAAACTGCCTGTACAGAAGTAACAGATCCGTTTTTCGTAGAAGCGATTCTTTCCTGAAGTTCTCCCATTTCCGATGCCAAAGTTGGCTGATATCCTACAGCAGATGGCATACGTCCAAGCAATGCGGAAACTTCAGAACCGGCCTGCGTAAATCGGAAAATATTATCGATAAATAGCAGCACATTCTGTTTTTCCTCATCTCGGAAATATTCTGCCATCGTAAGTCCTGTCTGGGCAACTCGCATACGAGCTCCTGGTGGCTCATTCATCTGTCCAAATACCAATGCCGTTTTTTCAAGAACGCCTGATTCTTTCATTTCTGTCCACAAATCGTTACCTTCGCGGGAACGTTCTCCAACGCCGGTAAAAATAGAATATCCGCCATGCTCTGTCGCAATATTACGAATCAACTCCTGAATCAATACCGTTTTTCCGACACCTGCACCACCAAACAAACCTATTTTCCCACCTTTTGCATAAGGTGCCAAAAGATCAATGACCTTGATACCTGTCTCAAGAATTTCAACAACAGGATTCTGTTCTTCAAATGTAGGCGGTTCCCGATGGATGCTCCAATGTGGTTCCTCTTTTAAATCTTCTCCACCATCAATGGTTTCACCAAATACGTTAAAAAGTCGTCCCAATGTCTTTTTCCCAACTGGCACCTGAATGCTGTCTCCTGTAACGGTGACTGGCATATCCCGGCATAAGCCTTCACTTGCCGTAAGTAAGATACATCTGACTGTACTGTCACCAATATGCTGCGTAACTTCCATCACGCATCGTTCTCCATGATTTTCTACTTCCAAAGCCGCTTTAATCTGTGGAATGTCTGAACCTGAAAATTCTACATCCACAACCGGACCTTGTACCTGTATAATCTTTCCCTGTTTCATGCTTTCCTCCTGCGCTTTTTTTGTGCTTTGGCTCCTGCAATCACCTCTGTAATCTCCTGCGTGATTGCACCTTGACGAACGCGATTGAACTTCATTCGCAGTTCTTTCAATATCTTTTCTGCATTATCTGTTGCCGCTTCCATCGCCATCATACGAGAATTCTGCTCACTGCAAAACGATTCTACCAACGCACCATAAATAAATCCTGTTACATAATCCGGCACCACATTCTCTAACACGCTCTCGGCAGAAGGCACCATACGAATGTCTTCCGCATAAGCCCCTGAAAGCATGGATGCCGCAAGAACATCTTTCTGCAATGGCAGCAGACGCTGAACTCTTGCTTCCACCTTCATCGAATTCTCTGCATAGGTATATATCATATAGATTTCATCTAGTTTTCCTTCATTAAATAAAGAAACCACAAAATCTGAAATATCTCTTGCTCGGGTGAGGTCCGGGTCCTGCACTGTATATCGAAATTCAGTATACATCGGTATCTTATGTTGCATGAAATACTCTCTTCCCAGCTCACCGACTACAAACAGCAGATTATCCTGACCCTTCTTCAGACATTCTTCTGTCAGCTTTAGTACATTGTGATTATATGCACCAGCCAGGCCCTTATCTGCGGAAACTACGATAAAACCTTTCTTCTTTTGCTGCTTATCTTCATAGTCTTCAATACAAGACAGGCCCTTAGAATCCCTTTTTGATATTTCTTCGTGGACGCCGCTTGCACTGTGTTCGAAGTATCGATGTTCCATCTCAGGCAAATGCCTGACAATACGTGCAATCGTTCCTTGCAGCATCTGAAAATATGGTTCTGTATCCTCCAGACTTTTTCTGGCTTTTTTCAGTTTCGCAGAAGAGATCATATACATGGCATTAGTGATTTTCATCGTATCCTGTATGCTTTTGATTCGCGTCTGAATTTCTCTTGAATTTTCCATTTATTTCCACCTACTTTTGAATATCTCTGCTGCCTCCAAAATTTTACTCTTTAATTCTTCTGACAAATCTTTGGTCTGCTCAATTTCCTTCACAATATCTGCGTGCTCCTCTTCGAAATATGACAAAATTGCTTTCTGGTACTCTTTTATATGCACCTTTTCCACAGCGAGAAACTCTTTTTGTGAAGCCAAAAATAGCGTGATTACCTGCTCATGTAAACTCATCGGATGGCACAAAGGCTGTTTCAATAGTTCCATCAAACTATTTCCATAGGCCAACTGCTCTTTCGTCGCATCATCCAAATCGGATGCAAACTGCGTAAACACTTCCATTTCTCTAAACTGCGCCAAATCAATTCGAATACTTCCGGCAGCTTTTTTCATTGCTTTTGTCTGCGCTGCGCCACCAACTCTGGAAACCGAAAGACCTACATTCACCGCTGGACGCATACCTGAGAAGAACAGGTCACTTTCCAAAAAGATCTGACCATCTGTAATAGAGATTACATTTGTCGGTATGTAAGCAGACACATCTCCTGCCTGTGTTTCAATAATAGGAAGTGCCGTAATGGAACCCCCGCCGTTTTCTTCATTCAATCTGCTAGAACGTTCCAGCAGTCTGGAATGAAGATAGAAAACATCCCCCGGATACGCCTCACGTCCAGGAGAACGTTCCAAAAGTAATGACAAAGCACGATATGCCACTGCATGTTTTGACAAATCATCATAAACAATCAAAACATCTTTGCCTTGATACATAAAGTATTCTGCCATCGCTGTACCTGCATAAGGGGCAATGTATTGTAAGGATGCCGGTTCACTTGCTGTTGCGGAAACAACCACAGTGTAGTCCATAGCATCCATCTTCTTCAAGGTATTCACCTGCTTTGCGACTGTAGATGCTTTCTGTCCAATAGCCACATAAATACAGATGACATCTTTTCCTTTCTGATTCAAGATGGTGTCAATCGCAATCGACGTCTTTCCAGTCTGTCTGTCACCAATAATTAATTCACGCTGGCCTCTTCCAATCGGGAACATAGCATCAATTGCCAAAATTCCCGTTTCCATCGGAACGCTGACCGACTTTCTTTCCACAATTCCTGGAGCCTTCTGCTCAATAGGCCGATAATCGGAAGCCTTAATTTCCCCCTGGCCGTCAATCGGTGCGCCAAGCGCGTCGATCACACGTCCAAGATATTCTTCGCCAACAGGAATACCTGCTCTCTTTCCGGTACGGACCACACGGGTTCCTTCTTTGATTCCGCCTTCCCGTCCAAAAAGAATGCAACCAATTTCATCCTTTCGAATGTCCTGCACCATTCCTTTCACGCCAGTGTCAAACAATAGGATTTCGCCATATTCTGCGTGACTGACTCCATCAATATTGGCAATTCCATCTCCCACAAAGTTTACAAAACCGATTTCGTGTCCCTCTATCTTTGCATCGAAATTGTCAATTTCTTCTTTCAAAATCGTAATAATCTCTTTGCTGTCATGCTCTTTTTTTACGGCATTTGTCAATTTTTCTTCCAACTGCCTTACTTTTTCCTTTGTGCTCCAGTCGAACTCATCTGTCCCTACCTGAAGCTTAAATCCACCGCCTAACGACGTATCCTGTTCCTCTACAATCCTTACGCTTTCAGCACGATACGTTTTCTTGAGAAATCTTTGAATTCCCTCCAGTTGTTCTGGTGTAGGTGCTGTCACATAAGTAAGTACAGCATCCAGACAATCTATCGATTTTGGTGTACCCTTAATTTCTGTCTGTTTCACTCTTCTCACCTGCTTTTTTCAGAAATTCCTCGTAAATCACATAATCTTTTTTCTCATCAGATGCCTGAGATACAATTTTTGAGGCTGCTGCAACTGCCAGTTTTGCAATTTCAGATTCTGCATCTTTGATTGCTTTTTCTTTTTCATCAAGACTGACTTTTTTTGCATCTTCAATCATCTGATTTGCTTTCTCATCTGCTTCTGCTAAAATTTTATCGTATTCTATTCCTGCCTGCACTTTTGCTTCTTTCAGGATGCTTTCCTGCTGCGCTTTTGCATCTGCCAGACAGCCTTCATATTCTTCTTTTAACTGCTTTACCTCTTCTTGAGATGCCTGTGCCTGAGCAAACTGACTGTCAATCAACTCCTGACGTTTTGCAATAATATTCAGCACTGGCTTATATAAAAATTTTTTCATTAATGCTAAAAGAACTAACAAATTTACTACGATAAACAGCAAATTCCATGGACTAACATTCAGCATTTTCTCTACCTTCCTTCTCCTATTTCAAAAAGATAATAATCAAAAGTGCAATTACAAAACCATAGATGGCGGTTGCCTCCGCCAAAGCACAACCAAGCATCAAGACTTTTGTAATTTTACCTTCCGCCTCTGGCTGTCTTGCGATTGCCTCTGCTGCTTTTGAAGTAGCTAATCCAATACCAATACCTGCTCCTATACCTGTTAATACTGCAATACCTGCACCAATTGCTAATAATGTTGACATAATAATCACCCTTTCCTATTCTACTGCTTCTTTTACAAATAGTGATGTAAGAAAAACAAACACATAAGCCTGAATCAGACCGTCAAAAATATCAAAATACAAACTAAACGGAACCGGAAGTATCACCGGAATCACCTGCTTAATCAGTTCCATAATAACGAATGCTCCCAGTACGTTACCAAAAAGACGCATACATAATGATAATGGCTTGATTACAATCTCCAAAATATTAAATGGCGTCATGATTGCGACTGGCTCCGCAAAACTTTTCACCCAGCCTTTCACTCCTCTTGCGTAAATACCTGCATATTCAATGAGGATAATACTCATGGCGGCTAATGCTATTGTCACAGTTAGGTCTTTCGTCGGAGGTTTAAAACCAAACAGTCCGATAATGTTCGCAAATCCTATGTAGATTAAAACCGTCATCAAATAAGGAACATACCGCTGACCTTTTTCTCCAACCATGCCACTGACCATATTGTGTAAACTGGTGACTGCCGTCTCCAATATCACCTGTCCTTTTCCTGGATTTTGCACCTTTAAGTTCCTTGTCATTAAAATTGATAATCCTACAAGCACTGCCATGATAATCCAGCTTACTACAACAGATTCCCCGATATCAATTCCCCCAAATATCGGGATGGTAAATACCGTTTCGCAATTTAGCTCCTCCATAAGAGCTGTTGTTAACTTTTCCGTAAAATCACATCCTCTCTTGCTTTTTCAGATTGTGGACATTATACTTGAGTGGAAAATATTTGTAAAATAAATATTTTTTAGTTAAAGTATTCAAATTTTCTATGGTTTGTTCACTTTTTCTAAAAGAAAACACTTAAAATAAAAACAAAATGAAAATTTGTACAAGTACAAGGAGGGCACGTAAGTATGTCTGTCAGTTATGACTCTTATAAAATATTTTATTATGTTGCTTATTACCAAAATATTACTCTAGCCGCGAAAGCTCTGTTTTTGACGCAGCCTACTGTGAGCCACTATATTCTGAATTTGGAAAAAGAATTAAACTGTAAGCTTTTTCTCCGTTCCAAAAGAGGTGTGCGCTTATCGCCAGAAGGAGAATTACTTTTTGAACATATTTCGAAAGCATATAATGAGATTTCCCAGGGGGAAGAGAAACTAAAAGAATATTTAAATATGGGAAAGGGACTTATTAAAATAGGGGCTTCGGAAACTTCTCTGCGAAATTATCTGATTCCTGTCCTTGGCAGGTTTAAAGAAAAATATCCGAATATTCAACTTCGCATTTGTAATACAACGTGTCAGCTGGTAGGAGAGTCCATACGGAGCGGTTCTCTTGATTTTGCGATCATGACTACACCATTTACAGACAACGGGCTATCGGCTCATCGCCTTGTAGATTTTTCTATGGCATGCATCGCCGGACCTACGTTTGCTCATTTGATGAACCGTCCGTTGACGTATCAGGAGGTATCCAAATATCCTATGATTTGCCTGGAACCAGAGACTTCCGGCAGACAGTATCTGGAAACACTGTTTGCTACGCACGGAGTTCATTTGAAGCCGGATATTGAGCTTTCTTCTGCAGACTTGATTACTCCTATAGCGGAGCAGAATATGGGGATTGGATTTGTGCCACGTATTTTTGCAGATCAGGCACTTAGAAGCCAGCGGGTTGTGGAATTGACGTTCACCGAGCCGCTTCCAAAGCGCTCTATTTGCCTGCTGTCTGATCCAGAACGTCAGCAGTCATTTGCCTGCCAGAAATTTATGGTGGAATTAAAAATTCCTCAAAAACTTTCTTAACCAAAAATGTTATTGGATAAGAAGTAGCTGATTCAGTTCACTACTTGCCTGCTCATAATTATGAAATTGAATTCCATGAAAGCCAGCCTTTTTCGCGCCTTCTACATTTTCCAGACGGTCGTCGATAAATACACACTCTTCTGGCTTGAGTTGAAATTTCTGCAAGAGGGTCTCGTAAATTTCTCTTTGTGGTTTGAGCATCTTATATTGAAATGAAAAAATTACACCATCCATGTATAGGAGGAATTTTAATTTACGTTCTGTCTGCTCATACGTGTATTCTCCATAATTGGAAATAACATATAAATGGTAGCACGAGCCTTTAAATCTTCCACCCATTTCATAGTGTGTGGCATCAATTCGATGGTTCCTCCCACCTGTTTAAACGCCTCTCTGATTTGTTTTTTGTATTCTGGTGCGTTTGCCACAAAAGCGTCTGCTAATTCTTTTGTAGACATAACGCCTCTGTCGCCTTCGTCCCATAGTGGGCTTGCGAATACGGATGACATTACTATTTCTCTGGTAATTTCGTCATATCCTAAGTTTTTGAGGTGCTGTTCTGGTTTGGTTGAACGATGCACCATTTTTGGCGGGTCATTCAACT
>CAMFVG010000109.1 GCA_945992055.1 uncultured Clostridia bacterium
AATGTTTCACGTGAAACATTTTGGGTATATTTTTGCAAAAAAAAGAATGTTTCACGTGAAACATTGTAGATTAAAACATTAAAAGGTGTTATAATGGAAAAGCAAATAAATGATTAAATATATAGGAAAAGGGGTTGTACAGGTTTGGGAAGAATTATAGCTGTTGCCAACCAAAAAGGTGGCGTGGGAAAAACAACGACATCGATTAATCTATCTGCGTGTCTTGCTGCGTTAGGACAAAAAGTCCTTTCCATCGACATGGATCCGCAGGGAAACATGACAAGTGGTCTTGGAATAGATAAAAATAGCGTTGAGCATACTATTTATGACTTGATTTTAGGGGAAAAAGGAATTGAAGATGTTATTTGCTACAATGCAATTGAAAATTTAGATGTTTTGCCGGCAAATGTTGACTTGTCGGCGGTTGAAATTGAATTGATAGGCGTGGAAAATAAAGAATTTATTGTCCATAACGAGGTGGAAAAGGTTAGAGAGAACTATGATTTTATTATTATCGATTGTCCACCGTCCTTAAGCATACTCACAATTAACGCAATGACGACGGCAGATACGGTTTTAGTTCCAATCCAGTGTGAATATTACGCTTTGGAAGGCTTAAGCCAGTTGATTCATACAATAGAATTAGTAAAATCCAGACTAAATCCAAATCTAGAGATGGAAGGTGTGGTATTTACTATGTATGATGCAAGAACGAATTTATCGCTACAAGTGGTCGAAAATGTAAAGGACAACTTAAAACAAACCATTTATAAAACAATTATTCCTAGAAATATAAGGCTTGCAGAGGCACCAAGCCATGGATTACCGATTAATTTGTATGATCCAAAGTCTGCTGGTGCGGAAAGTTACATGTTATTAGCAGAAGAAGTAATTCGTAAAGGAGAAGAATAATGGCAGTTAAAAGAGGTGGACTTGGAAAAGGATTGGATAGTTTGATTCCGGAAGGGAAGACTATTATTAAGGAAAAAGAAGAAAAGACAAGAGAACAAATTGTAAAAATTAGCAAGATAGAGCCGAATTGCGAACAACCAAGAAAACATTTTGGCGAAGCGGAGCTAAATGAACTAGCTGAATCTATTAAACAATTTGGTGTTTTGCAGCCGTTACTAGTAAAGAAAAACGGAGAATATTATGAGATTATTGCCGGTGAAAGACGTTGGAGAGCCGCAAAATTAGCGGGCTTAAAAGAAGTTCCGGTAATTATCAGAGAATACACAGAAAAAGAAATTGTAGAAATTGCTTTAATTGAAAATATTCAAAGAGAAAATTTGAATCCAATTGAAGAAGCACTTGCGTATAGTCGCCTCATGACTGAATTTAACATGAAACAGGAAGAATTGGCAAATCGTGTGGCAAAAAACAGAACTACTATTAGCAATTCCATTCGATTGTTGAAATTAGGCGAAAAAGTACGTGACATGGTAGCAGAAGGAAAACTTTCTGCAGGGCACGCCAGAGCACTGATAGATATCGAAGATAGCGACTTACAATATGAGATTGCGATGAAAATTCAACAAGAACAACTTAGTGTTCGTGATGTGGAGCGTTTGGTGCGTCAAATAAAGAATCCCAAAAAGGTTGTAGAAAAAGAAAAAATTGAGAAATCTGTCATTTACAAGGATTTAGAAGAAAAAATGATTGCGATCATGGGAACAAAAGTTAATATTAATCAAAAAACAAACAGTAAAGGAAAAATAGAAATTGAGTATTACTCGAACGGAGAACTCGAACGTATATTCGATTTATTGATGTCTATTACACAGAATTAGGAAGGGAAAGAAAGCGATGAAAAGCAAAATATTAGAGCAAGTAGGAATTGATCCTGGTATTATTATTATTGTAATGCTTGTATTGATTGTAGTATTATTCTTCTGGATCATATCTGTGCATATGAAATATAGCA
Source organism: uncultured Clostridia bacterium (assembly GCA_945992055.1). Taxonomy (GTDB): domain Bacteria; phylum Bacillota; class Clostridia; order Lachnospirales; family Lachnospiraceae; genus Faecalimonas. The sequence goes on from CAMFVG010000109.1 coordinate 1,925, forward strand.
GATTAAGATTAAGTTATGTTTCTTTCATGAAAGGCAAGGACGGAAAGACGCTAGAAGAGAGTATTATAGATAAATTTGATGAATTAGAAGAACTTAGCGCAGAAACTATGAAAAATCGTGCAGAAATTCGACAAATTCAAGAAAGTATGTTGTCAAATTTCCAAAAAGTCGGTATCTTAAAGTATGATGCGTTCCATGAGATGGGCGGAAAATTAAGTTTTGTCCTCACTCTATTGGATGGAAACAATAGTGGATACATCATTAATTCCATGCATAGCAGGGAAGGGTGTTATAATTACATCAAAGAGATTGTAAAAGGCGAAAGTTATATCGAATTATCGGAAGAAGAAATGGAATCGTTGGAAAAAGCAATCTATCAAGACACATTGGGTTTTGATTTAGAAAATATGAAATAGTAGATGAGGAGGACATGAGATGTTAGACATACGTTTTTTAAGAGAAAATCCAGAGGTAGTAAAACAAAATATAAGAAACAAATTCCAAGACAGCAAATTGCCGTTGGTAGATGAGGTAATTGCGTTAGATTTAAGAAACCGTGAGATTAAAATGGAAGTAGAAGCTCTTCGTGCAGAGAAAAACAAAGTTTCGAAGATGATTGGAGCTTGCATGGCACAAGGGAAGAAGGAAGAAGCAGAAGAGTACAAGAAACAAGTTGCTGCAAACGCAGGAAGAACCGAAGAACTTTCTAAAGAAGAGAAGGAAGTAGAAGAAAAAATCAAAAAGATTATGATGACAATTCCAAATATCATAGATCCTTCTGTTCCAATTGGTAAAGATGATAGTGAAAATGTAGAATTAGAAAAGTTTGGAGAACCGGTAGTTCCTGAATATGAAATTCCGTATCACACAGAAATTATGGAAAAATTCAATGGAATTGACTTGGAAGCGGCTGGAAAAGTAGCAGGAAACGGATTTTATTACTTAATGGGAGACATTGCAAGATTACATTCTGCTGTGATTTCTTATGCACGTGATTTTATGATTGATCGTGGGTTCACATACTGCATTCCACCATTTATGATTCGTAGCAACGTTGTGACCGGAGTTATGAGTTTTGCAGAGATGGAAAGTATGATGTATAAGATTGAGGGAGAGGACTTGTTCCTCATTGGTACCAGCGAACACTCTATGATTGGTAAATTTATTGACACATTATTGGAAGAAGAAAAATTACCATACACATTGACTTCATATTCGCCATGTTTCCGTAAAGAAAAAGGAGCTCATGGAATTGAAGAGCGTGGGGTATATCGTATTCACCAATTTGAAAAACAAGAGATGATTGTTGTATGTAAACCGGAAGAAAGTATGGACTGGTATGAAAAAATGTGGAAAAACACCGTTGATTTATTCCGTTCTTTGGATATTCCGGTTCGTACACTTGAATGTTGTTCAGGAGATTTGGCAGACCTCAAAGTAAAATCTTGCGATGTTGAGGCTTGGTCTCCAAGACAAAAGAAATATTTTGAGGTTGGAAGCTGTTCGAACCTTGGTGATGCACAAGCAAGACGTCTTGGCATCCGCGTAAAAGGTGAAAATGGCAAGTATTTTGCGCATACACTTAATAATACAGTGGTTGCACCACCGAGAATGTTGATTGCATTCTTGGAAAACAACTTGCAGGCAGATGGTTCTGTAAGAATTCCGGAAGTTCTTCGTCCATATATGGGTGGAAAAACGGAAATTAGATAGTATATGATAAATTTCATATAAAGCCGTCTTAGTTAAATGGATATAACAAGCCCCTCCTAAGGGCTAGTTGTGGGTTCGATTCCCGCAGACGGTGTCAAAAAAGCCGAAAATCTTATGAATGAGATTTTCGGCTTCCTTTTTTTAAAGTTTTTATAGAATTCTTGAAACAACAGTTCCAACAGTTAAAAAGGTCATAAACGGGTGGACTCCCCTATGTAAACGAGGTGCTTCCAGAGAATCAATTTTATCGATTTTGCCACTCAAATAATTATCCAAAAGTCGTTTCGCTGTATTTAAACGTCCGCGGACTCCGTTCCATTTAAAGTCAAGAGCAGACCAACCGAGTTTACGGCAACAATAATCCCAATTTTCAACATAACCTTCGTATGTACGGTCATAAAGGGCTATCAATTCTGGTAACAAATCATTCGCAATATGTTTCAAGGTATCCAAATCTTTTTCTTGATAAGCAGGCCATAATTTTTCGGCAATTTTCGTTTTCACTGTTAAGAAAGAGAATACATTAAATGCATGATCATAGAAGAATTTCCATTTTCCATCAAGTCCTTTCATTTTTTCTGCACATTCCGCATAGTGACTACTCATTGGTTGTTCAAACAAATGAGTATCATAGGTTCCCTCTAACACATCTTGCCAGAAAAGAGCTTGACCGAGAGCTCTTTGGTTGAAATCTTCATATGTGGTTTCCTTATTAAATATGTTGTTGAATTGACCGGTTGTAAGGAAGGCATCATAGTCACCTTGTGTACAGAATTCAAATCTTTTGCGAAGTTCTTCTTCTGTGGCGTCCGGATTAAAGCATCTTTCTGCGCTAAAAGAAAGTCCAAGAAGTCCGGCTGTAAATTCTCCACTGTTCCAGCTGGTTACCATCATTTCGCGAACATTGTTGTTTCTACATGCTTTCAATGAGAAATCCATGGTCTCAAAGCAATACTCGTGGTCAGGGAACATGTTGTACCAATCCCAAAGACCGCCTGCAAAAATAACATCTTTTCCGAGCTGGTTGTGTTTTGCAAGCATAATGTTGTCGCAGTGCGGTTCTTCACCATAATGCCAGAAAACAAGCTGTACATTTGGAATTTTATCAATTACTTCTTGAGGGAATTCTACTTCTGTATCATAGTAGCTGTTGATTTTTGAATTGATTTTCACATACATATCGCTCCACATCATGGCAGTAAGGCCATACTTGTCTGTGATTTGAATAAGCCGTTCCATGTATTCTTCAAAAATCTGCATTGCTGGAACATAACCATTTTTATCCATGAATTTACCGCGTCCCATATCAGCAGCTTCATCCATACCGATGTGAATTCTTTTAGAACGAACTGCAGAACTCGCAGTTTTAATGAGTTCTTCAATAAACTCAAAGGTTTTTTCTTCTCTTGCGCGAAGCACAGATGCAGTATCTTTAATCGGGCGCGCCTCACTCCAAATTAAATATTCAGCCATATGTCCGTAGCATTCCAAGCAAGGGATAAGTTCAATACCGTAATCAAAAGCATAATCATCTATTTCTTTAATTTCTTCAACGGTATAACGACCTTTTAAGTATCCGAAGTAAGGATAATTAGGAAGCTCTAAACGGTCTTCAGTATAAAGCATTGCCATATTGTATCCCATAAGAGACAACATATCTAAATATTCTTTGAAGGCAGGAAGATTTGGGCATCCTGGGTTGGTGCAATGCATATATCCGATTGTTTTAAAGAAATCATCCTCTACAATTTGGAAAGAATCCTTTTCTTTTGCATTCTGAATCAAAAGACCGAGTTCCCTAAAAAAGTGACTTTTTTCCTTATAATATATAGTAGCTTCACCATTTGAGAGAGAGACCCCGATTCTTTCTCCATGTTCGGCCTTTACATTGATTCCGGAGCCGATTTCAAAGCCTAAAAATTTGCTCAAGCGGGAAATACCATTCTCAAAAGAATTGTCCACATTAAAATTAAATTTCATACTGCACCTCCATATCAGTTGTTTGTTTTATTAAACCATTTTTTGAATATTGTGTCAATAAATCCAAGCATTTTCCCAGAAGCTACGTACTTGAAAAAAAACGAATAAAAGGATATAATAAAGTATTAACAATTCGAAAGCTTACAGGAGGATAAAGCAATGACGTTTGGAGCAACATTTTTTTTCAATAACTTGTTGTTGGGAACGGGATTAGCAATGGACGCGTTTTCGGTTTCTCTTGCAAATGGGATGAATGAGCCATGCATGAGAAAACGAAGAATATTTGGAATTGCGGGAATGTTTGCAGTCTTTCAAGGAATTATGCCTTTGCTTGGTTGGTTTTGCGTGCATACCCTGTTACAGTATTTTAAAACATTTGAGATATTAATACCTTGGATTGCATTGGGACTATTAAGTTTTATTGGCGGGAAAATGCTGTATGAAGGCATTCAAAATCAGGAAGATTGTCCATGTGCAAAAGAAGGGGTTTTATTTGCAGAGTTGTTGCTACAAGGAATTGCAACATCTATTGATGCTTTATCCGTAGGATTTACCATTGCAGAGTACAATTTTATTTCGGCAATGTTTGCAGTTTTTATTATTTCTGTTGTCACATTTGTGATTTGTTTGTGCGGTATTATTATAGGGAAAAAAGCAGGAATGTGCCTTGCCGGAAAGGCGGGAATTTTGGGAGGCGTTATTCTTATAGCAATTGGATTGGAGATTTTTATTACAAGTTGGTTTTAAAGATTTTGATATAAAAGTGTTCTTAAAAAATTCACATTTTAAATTTATGATATAGATAAGTATTAAGGGAGGTGTTTTCAGCATGAAAAAGGATACATTGAAGGGGCGAATGGTATCTGTTTTTGCGATAGTCATTATATTCTTAACCAGTGCAATTACCGGCAGCTTATATTTTATAACAAAGTATTACTTGTATTTTTTTCTTGCTGTAACAAGTTTGTTTTTTGGAGCAACAAATTTGCTTTTTGTCTTATTGCAATATATTGATGTGTTGAGTAAGTCTCCAAAAACCATGACGAAAAAAAAGAAAAAAGAAAGAACTTCAAAGCGCAAAAAGGCAAAACGGAAGAAGCAAGATGATTCTTCAGAGGAAGAGGCATCGGAGGAAGAGACGCCGGAGGCGGAAATTGCGGAAATAGAAACGCCGAAGAAGAAAAAGCCGATTAATTGGTATTCAGTGTGCAAAGGATGGTCTTACATATTATATGTGTCGGTGTTTTATTGCTTCAGTACAGCTGTGTGGAATTATGCGAAAAACTTATCCATAACAAAGGGAGCGGATGCAGGACATGGAATATTTGCATTGATTCTTTTTGTGATATTAATTATCTTTGATCGTATATGTAAATATGCGGATAACGAAACTCCTTTTATAGAGGCGTTAAATGAAAATAGTAGAATTTTTTACAAGTTATTATGCTTTGAATCTCTTTTAGGAGTTGCATATGTTGTCTATTGCGCAATAAGTGATTTTAATATTCAAAAATATGTTGTGTATGTTTATGTGACAGCATTCTATTATTTTCTTGCATTTATTACTATCTCTCTTATGGTGATAGCGATTCGGAAAGAATTTAGTATAGCGCCATACTTGAATGTTCCGATTCCAATGTGGAAGACAAAAGGGGCAAAAGAAAGACAAGGATTTATCGAATATTTGGAAACGAATACAGGCATTTCTATGCGCAGTCTTTGGAGTGTGAAATACATTCGACAGATTGCACCGATGGTCCTCTTTTTATCAGGGATATTACTGTGGCTGTCAACCTGTATTGTGCAAGTAGATTCTTATCAACAGGCAGCGGTATATCGAATTGGCGTGTTGCAGGATAAAATGCTTGGACCAGGGATTCATCTTGGTTTCCCATATCCGTTTGATAAAGTGGAACTTTATGACACAGAGTCTATTAACAAAGTAACCATTGGTTATCGATCAGAAGAATCGACAGATAATATATGGATAAGCGATCATAGTCAAGAAGAACACAAGCTTCTTCTTGGAGGTGGGGATGAATTGGTTTCCATTAACTTAAGATTGGAATACAAGATTCAGGATTTGAAAAAATACCTTGAAACTACAGCTTCGCCGGAAGCACATATGCAGGCCATAGCTTATGAAATGGTGACAGACCGAACAATGGCGACAGATTTGAATGCAATGTTGTCGGCTGACAGAGAAAAATTCACAACGGATTTCCAAAAGGAAATTTCCAAAAAATTAGAGCAACAGCAAATAGGTTTGGAAGTAGTCAGTGTGGTTTTGGAGAGTATTCATCCTCCGGTTGAGATTGCCAAAGTGTATCAAGAATTAATCGGAGCTGAAATTTCAGCAGAAAAATTTGTATTGTATGCACAGGGGAATGCGGCAGCAGCGATAGCAACGGCAGAAAAGGATGCTTATGCCGAAAAAGGGATTGCAGAGGTTCAGTATGCACAGAAAGTTGCCCAGGCAAGGGCGGACATTGCTGAATTTTTAGCAAGCGTGGAAGCCAATCAACAACATAGAGATGCGTACAAGTATCAGAAACGTATTGCAGCTGTAAAGGAAGCATATAGCAACTCTAAATTAGTGATTCTGGGAAATGGAGTAGATGCATCCATGATTTATTTTGGAAACAGTACAGAGAAAGAAGAGGCGAAATAGGAGGAAATCATGAAAATTTTTAAAGATATAGAGAACAAAAGTTTAACATGTGTGAAGATTGCTGTTGCAGCGATAGTTGTGATTGTTCTTGCCTTTTTTGCATTTACAACACAGGTGCGTGAAGGGAATGGAGCGATTGTTCTTCGTTTTGGAGCGCCGAGAAAAGTGATTACAGATGCCGGGTTATATTTAAAATTTCCATGGCCTTTTGAAAGTGTCGTGAAATTTGACAGAAGGCAGCAATATTTGGAATCGGATTACCTGGAAACAACTACGAAGGATAAAAGAAATATTATCTTGCAGTCTTACGTGGTATGGTCAGTGGAGGACCCACTCTTGTACTACAATAGTGTAGGGTCCCAGAAGAAAGCAGATTCCTATATAAAAGATCAGATTTTCAGTGCCACGAATAGTACCATGGGAGCTTATGAATTATCAGCCTTGGTCTCTCTAGATAAGGAAAAGTTAAATACGGAAGAAATTCAACAAAAGATTTTTGAACAGGTACAAAAGAACTGTGCAAAAAATTATGGAATCAAGGTTGCAGATGTGAATATTTTAAGAATATCTCTTCCGGACACCAACTTACAAAGTGTGTTTGATAGAATGACTGCGGAACGCCAAAAAGAAATCGATACGATTATGGCAGAGTCGGAAAGAGATGCGAATAAAATAAAAGCAGATGCAGACGCGAAGGCAGCACAGATTGTGGCAGAAGGACAAATAAGTGCGGCAGAAATTAAAGCGAAGACAGAAAAAGAGGTCGCAGGGATTTATGCAGCAGCGCAGAAATCCAATGTGGAACTTTATAAATTCCTGATGGAGTTGGATACGCTTGTAGCTTCAGTGAATGAGAAATCCGTTCTGGTTGTGAAGGCAGATACATATCCGTTTAATCTTTTGCTTCAATACAGTAAAATGTCAACCGCGGGAACTTCGGATGAAATCATCATAAAAGATTTAAATTATATTATGACAAAATTGAATGAGAATGATAGAAATGAATTAGTTTCGAGCATACACACGTTACTTAAAGAAGCAGAGGGGATGAAATAATGGGTAAAAAAAGCAATCAAAACGCTGTTTTTGCAGATATACTTTCCAGTCTTTCAAAGTATTTTATTATAGCAGTCGTTGTTATGCTTGCGGCAATCTGTTTATCCGGAATCCGTTTTGTAAAAAGTGGAAATGTGGCTTTGATTCTCCGTTTTGGAAATTTGGTTGGAAGCACATATGAGGAGCAAGTGCATGAACCAGGTTTATTGCTTGCCTTTCCTTATATTATAGATGAAGTCATTATGGTGCCGACAGGAAGCGTAATTGAGCAAAAAGTGACAACGCATTATACAAATGGCTATATGAAGGATTTGAAAACAAATGGTTATGTTATAACCGGCGACCAGAATATTGCCGTTATCAGCACTACAGTAAAATATGTAATTAAGGATCCGGTTGCTTATGCATTAGGGGTAAGCGACATAAAGTCCGTGGTAAATGCCAGTGTAAGCAATGCAATGGTAGAGACTGCAGCAGGAATGCCGGTAGATGATATTTTGACATCCGGGAAAGAGGCATATGCAAAACAGACCGTTAAGTTAGCCCAGGAAAAACTGGACATAGCAAAGGCCGGAATAAAGATTAGTAACATTGAGTTGACAAAAGTAAGCATGCCAAAAGAGGTTGTTGGCATTTACAATATGGTAAATGAAGCTGTGGTTCAATCTAACACCACGAAAGAAAAAGCACAAAATTATTGGGATACTACGATTCCGGCAGCAGAATCGAAGGCAAATGAATTGGTTGCAGCAGCCAATACAGAGTATGCAGAAAAGACCGCGCAAGCAAACAAAGAGCTTTCTGAATTTTGGGGACTTGTAGAAGAGTTTAAAGCAAATAAGTCTGTTGTTAAAAATCGTATTTATAACGAAAAAATTTCAGAAATCATATCAAAAATCGGAACTGTAAAAGTTGTTCAAGATGGTGACAATAAGATTATTCTTAATTAGGAGGCGGTTTTATGGAAAATATTGATAATATGGCAAAAAACAGCCTAAATGCATTGTCCCAGGAAGCACTGACAGAGCAGGAGCAACAAAAAATAAAGAAACAGGTTATAAAAGCGACCATTTCCATTTCATGTCTTGTGGTAGGTCTTTTATATAATTTATTGTTTCCGAATAAGACGGTGGTTCCGGCATTATTTTACACAATTGGTTTTTTAATAGAAGGAATTCCGATTTTTATTGTGGCGGTGAAAGGAGTTCTATCCAAAGAATTGAAAAATGCAATGGAAATGTTGGTAGTTATCGCAATCATTGCATGTTATTGCACCGGACAATTGGTTCTTTCTATTTTGATTCCTCTTATATTAAATATTGCACATTTCTTGGAAGAGCGAAGTATTGTGGGAGGGCGCGAAGTTATTGATGGACTTCGGAAAATGAACCACAATACAGCTATTTTGTATGAGAATGGCGAGGAAAAGGAAGTTTCAGCCCAGTCTCTAAAAAAGGATCAGCTCATTTTGATTAAACCGGGTGCAGGGATTCCAATTGACGGCATCGTAATGCAAGGAAAAACCAATGTGGATCAAAAGTCCCTGACAGGAGAACCACAGCCGGAGCCAATTTCGGAGGGAGACCCGGTATATGCAGGTACAGTAAATATAGATGGGCAGATTTTAGTGCGAGTTGAGAAGGAGTATGTGGACACCTCATTTTCAAAGATTTTGAATGTGTTGGAAGAAGCTGAAAATATTTCCACACCGGAGTCGCGCTTGATAGACCGTTTTATGAAGTATTACATTCCTTTTGTTTTGGTTGTAGCAGTGGCGGTTGCCCTGTTTTCATCAGATATATCAAAAGCGATTGCAATTTTGGTTGTATCATGTCCATGTGGGCAGATGCTTGTTAGTTCGGCACCGATGATTGCAGCACTTTCTCTTGCGATTAAACGAGGCGTTTTGATTAAAAATTCGAAATTCATCGAGGAGCTTACGGAAGTGGATGCAGTTGTTTTTGATAAAACTGGTACAATCACAAAGGGAGACCTTACACTTACAGATGTTTTTGTTACAGAAGGTGTAGAGAAAGAAGAGATTCTTCGCATAGCAATGACAGTGGCAGAAGCATCCACCCATCCGATTTCAAGAGCCTTGAAAAAAGGCGCAGAGAGTATCAAAGGAATGGATGAATTTGAGGTCAAAGAAATATCAGGAAAAGGAATGCAAGGAAGTTCGTTTGATGGAAAAGAAACTATTTTCTTTGGAAATAAGTTATGGATGGAAACCAATGGAATTGATGTGTCAGATGAATTTGATGAAAAAATTTCCGGTTCTGTAAGCTACGTTGCTTATAATGCCACATTGCTGGGATGTCTCTGTTTCAATGATACGGCTAGGGAGGATGCAAAACCATGTATCGGTGAATTGAAAGAGTGGGGTGCGAAAAAGGTAGTAGTTCTTACCGGTGACAGGGAAGAATCTGCGAAAAGAATCTGCCAGGATATGGATATTGATGAAGTGAAAGCACAGTTGCTTCCTTTTGATAAATTGGAAGCTATAAAAGAATTAAAAGAGTCCCATATCGTATTGGCAGTAGGAGATGGAATTAACGATGCACTTGCGCTGAAAGAGGCAGATGTGGGAATTGCAATGGGAGCCATGGGTTCGGATTTAGCAATACAATCTGCAGATATCGCATTAATGAATAATAATCTGGAGAATATACCATTTTCCATTAAGTTAGCACACCAAACGAAAAAGATTATCTACCAGAACTTGGCACTTTCTTGTTTGATCAGTTTGGCAATGATTATCTTCTCGGCGCTGGGATACATCAGTGCTCTTGCAGGAACTATTTTACATAATCTTGGAGCCTTTGTGGTATTGATTAATAGCTCTCGTATATTAAAAACAGAACTCTGGGATTTAGAATCGTAAATGAAAAAATAAAGGAGTAACCAATATCATTTGAATGGTTACTCCTTTTAAGTTATTTACCTTTGATAAACAGAACACCTAGAGTTCCCGGACCACAATGGCTTGAAATCACACTGCCGGCGCGAGTTGTAAGAATTTCATCAAAATGATTTAATCCTTCCAAATATTCTCGTACCATATCAAGCGTTTTGTCGGGGCATCCGGAATGCGTGATAAATACGCGACTTGGTTCTGCCTGCTTCAAATCTTCCTCCATATCTTTTGTATAAGTCATGATTACGGAATCGATTTTGCCACGATATTTTTTGCTCGCATCCATTTTTCCGTCAGCGACAACGATTTTCGGATGTAGTTTCAATACTCCACCTGCTAGAGCGGCTACACTACTGCAACGACCGCCTCGGTGTAGATAAGTAAGTGTATCTACGACAAAACTTGCACTTACTAACGGCTTGAGTTCTTCAATTCTTTTCACAATTTCATCGGCACTTTTTCCGTCTTGCGCCATAAGGGCTGCTTCGATTACTAAAAGACCGATTCCGGTTGATAAATTGGCAGAATCAACAATATGAATTTTATCTTCCGCTTCTAGTTCGTCAACTGCCAGGCGCATAACATTATTGTTTGCAGACATGCTGGCTGAAATAGAGAAACAAATAATCTCCTCTCCATTGTCCAAATGCGGTTGGAATAAATCAATTACTTCAGCCATGGAAGCGGCGGATGTCTTTGGTGTTGTATCGTTTGCATCTGCCCATGTATAAATTTCATCCGGTGTAATGGTCACACCATCCTGATATTCTTCCTCACCTAAATGAATGTGAAGAGGTAATATTTCAATGTTATATTTTTCAATTAATTCTTTTGACAAGTCACATGTACTATCTGAAATTATTTTTATCATATGGAACCCTCCTACAAAACAATATTATATAAGAAGATAAATAAAATTTCAATATTTATGCTTGATTTTAATGTAGGGCGGTCGTATACTTGATTGTGGTTAAAAGCTAAAAAAGGAGTGAAAACTATGAGTACACTATTATCAGTATCAATAGCCCTGTTGGCAGGACTACTTATGACAAGATTATTTAAACCTTTAAAATTGCCGAATGTAACAGCGTATTTGATCGCCGGCGTATTGATTGGACCATATTGTGTCGGTGCGTTGGGAATCGGTGAGCTTGGATTTTCTACAATGGAAGCAGTAGGGGCTCTCGGATTGGTAGCAGAAGTTGCATTAGGATTTATTGCATTCTCTATCGGAAGTGAGTTTAGATTGGATGATCTTAAGAAAACAGGAAAACAGGCTTTTGTTATCGGTATTGTGCAGGCATTGATAGCAACAATGTTTGTAGATTTAGCATTGCTTGTTGTACATATACAGATGCCGGATAAATTATCAGTACCACAATTACTTGTACTAGGGGCAATTGCAACAGCAACCGCTCCGGCTGCAACGCTTATGGTTGTGCGCCAATATAAGGCAAAAGGACCTCTTACGAAACTGTTACTTCCGATTGTAGCTTTGGATGATGCAGTTGGTTTGATTGTGTTTGCTGTATCTTTTGGGATTGCGAAAACATTGCTTAGTGGTCAGGTGGATTTGGTTTCCATTATTGTAAATCCACTTATGGAGATTCTTTGCTCCCTGATTTTGGGTGCCATTATGGGTTGGGTATTGACACAGTTGGAAAAACTATTTAATTCCAATACAAACCGTCTGAATATGACAATCGCATTTGTATTTTTAACAGTATCACTTTCAATGCTTGATTTCCATATAGGGCCGGTACATGTCAGTTTTTCTTCCTTATTGGTATGTATGATGCTTGGAACGATTTTCTGTAACATCTGTCCGCTGTCACATGATTTAATGGAGCGTTCAGATAAATGGACATCACCGCTTTTGGCATTGTTTTTTGTAATAAGTGGTGCGGAATTGGAATTGAGCGTATTTGCAGATATTGCAATTGTTGGAATAGGAGTTGTTTATATCATTTTCCGTTGTTTAGGAAAGTATTTCGGAGCGCTTGTGAGCGCGAAGGCTACAAAACGCGAACCGCAGATTTGTAAATATCTGGGAGTTACATTATTTCCACAGGCGGGAGTTGCATTGGGAATGTGCAGTATTGTAGGGGCATCGACAGAATTTGGCACAGAAGGAGCTTTGATTAGAAATATTACGTTATTTGCAGTTTTGATTTATGAGTTGTTTGGACCGCTTATGACGAGACAGGCTCTTATGGCAGCAGGAGAAATTAAGCCAATGGAACAGCATGTGAAAGATCGTCGACAAATCAAGTTGGAAGAGGCACAAAAAAACAAACAATCATAAGGATTCTTTGTTGCGACCAAATTATAGATGTCTTATAATAAGGAAAAGAAGTTTTTGGGAGATATAAAGATGAGGTTAAAAAAAGTATTTCTGTCTTTTGGAATGGCATTTATAATTTTGGCCGGAAGCATTACCGGATATGCAACAGAAAACATGTCAAATACTGAACCGGAAATTGAAAATTGGGCAGGGGCACCGGCAATCACCAGTGAAGCAGGAATTGTAATGGATATTGATAGTGGTGCGATTCTATATGCGAAAAATATTGATACGCAACATTATCCTGCAAGTATCACGAAGGTGTTGACTGCACTGGTTGCTTTGGAAAATAGTGAACTTACAGATATTGTTACGGTAAAACAGGAAGATGTGGAATTTCTAGAGCCTGGAGACAGTTATATTGGATTGAAACCGGGAGAAGAGATTACCATGGAAGATGCGCTGTATGGAACACTTTTGGCATCCGGTAACGAAGCGGCACATGCCGTGGCAAGTAGTGTGGAAGGCGGATATGACAACTTCTTGAAATTAATGAACGAGAAGGCGAAGGAACTTGGATGTATGAATTCCAATTTCACCAATTCTCATGGATTACATGATGATAACCACTATACATCAGCGCGAGACATGGCCTTGATTGGTTCAGCAGTTTTTAAAAAAGAAGCATTCCGTAAAATTACCGCTACACTGCAGTATACCATTCCAACAACCAATATTACAGATGTGACAAGAACCATAGGTCAGAACCATAAAATGCTGTATAATTGGAGAAGTCAGTATTACGAGTACTGTGTTGGCGGAAAGACTGGATTTACGGATCAGTCATTAAATACATTAGTCACATTTGCAACAAAAGATGATGTAAATTTGGTGGCAGTAGTACTTAAGGCGAATGGGAATACGTATACTTATGCGGATACCCGTACAATGTTTGACTATGCGTTTGAAAATTTTTCTAAATTTTCAGTTACAAAGGAGATGGTAAATGACAGTCGCTTGAAAAGTATAGACAAGAATGCAACAGTCATGTTACCAAAGGATGTTTCGTTCGAAGATTTGTCTTGTGAAATTCAAATCCCTACAGAAAAGGGAGATAAAACCGGAAGTGTTATTTACAGATATAATAATATTATTCTGGGTAAGATTGGAATGACCATTTCGGATGCTCATTATAACGAACTTCACGGGATCAAAGAACAGAAAGAAATAAAGGAAAAAGATAAAGAAAAAATATCAGCAGGAAGTATTATTGTTCGCGTGATTCTGTTTCTTTTGTTCTCGTTAATTGTACTGTTTTTACTTTTATTGTGTTACGGTATGTATAGAAGAAAACAACGAAGGAAAAGACGTGCCGAAATGCGGAGACGCAGAAGAGAAATGGAGTACCAACAATACCTACAACAGATGGAAGATGACAAGTAAATTATGAAGAAACCCTTGACGAATCAAGGGTTTCTTTTTATAATGTTAGAGATGTGTGAAAAAACGTTGACGAAGACAGTAGAATATACAAGAACGGCAAAGCGAACCGGAGAGGGTGAGAGCCCGGTGCAAGTAAGGTGTATTTGAATATCACTTCTGAGTTTCAGTGCGGAACCGATATACTCAAAGTAAGCGCTGACGGCATTCCCCCGTTATTGGGAACGCATATGATAGTATGATGTAATAGGTGGTTAATAATTGCAGTATGCTCTTATCCTTTTACAGGATAAGAGTTTTTTTATTCCTATACATCAAATAAAAGGAGGAAAAATATGTATCAGAAAGTATCCACGGATTTAAAATTCGTAGAACGAGAAAAAAAGACAGAAAAATTTTGGGCTGATAACAAGATTTTTGAGAAGAGTATGGAAAATCGCAAACAAGGCGAAACATACACTTTTTATGACGGACCACCGACGGCAAATGGGAAACCGCATATCGGACATGTATTGACGCGTGTAATCAAAGATATGATTCCAAGATATCGCACGATGAAAGGATATATGGTACCAAGAAAAGCAGGTTGGGATACACATGGTCTTCCGGTTGAGTTGGAAGTGGAGAAACTTTTGGGACTTGACGGAAAGGAACAGATTGAAGAATATGGGCTAGAACCGTTTATCGCACACTGTAAGGACAGTGTGTGGAAATATAAAGGAATGTGGGAAGATTTTTCTGCAACAGTAGGGTTTTGGGCAGATATGGAAAATCCATATGTAACTTATGACAATAACTTTATTGAATCTGAATGGTGGGCATTGAAGCAAATCTGGGATAAAGGACTTCTTTACAAAGGGTATAAAATCGTGCCATATTGCCCGAGATGTGGAACACCACTTTCCAGCCATGAAGTAGCACAAGGATACAAGGATGTAAAAGAGCGTTCTGCAATTGTGAGATTCAAGGTGAAGGACGAAGACGCATATATCTTGGCATGGACAACAACACCATGGACACTTCCGTCGAATGTCGCTCTTTGTGTAAATCCGAATGAAACTTATGTAAAAGTAAAATCCGGAGAATACACCTACTATATGGCAGAAGCATTGGTTGAAAGCGTATTGGAAGAAGATATAGAAGTATTGGAATCCTACGTTGGTAAAGAGTTGGAAGGAAAAGAATATGAGCCATTGTTCCCATTTGTGGAGTTGAATAAGAAAGCTTATTATGTCACCTGCGATACTTATGTAACATTGACAGATGGTACCGGTGTGGTTCACATTGCTCCGGCATTTGGTGAGGATGATGCTAATGTAGGGCGTAAGTATGACCTTCCATTCCTTCAGTTAGTAGATGAAAAGGGTGAGATGACAGAAGAAACTCCATGGGCAGGCACATTCTGTAAGAAAGCAGACCCGAAGGTATTAAAAGACTTGGAAGACAGAGGCTTGCTTTTTGCAGCACCGAACTTTGAACATAGCTATCCACATTGTTGGAGATGCGATACTCCGCTTATTTATTATGCGCGTGAATCTTGGTTTATCAAGATGACAGATGTAAAAGAAGATTTGATTAGAAATAACAATACAATCAACTGGATTCCGGAAAGTATCGGAAAAGGACGTTTTGGAGATTGGCTTGAGAATGTACAGGATTGGGGAATCAGCCGTAATCGATACTGGGGAACACCTCTTAATATTTGGGAATGTTCCTGTGGACACATGCACTCTATCGGAAGTATTGAGGAATTGAAATCTATGTCAGATAACTGTCCGGATGAAATCGAACTTCACCGTCCATTTATTGATGCAGTGACAATCAAATGTCCGCATTGTGGAAAAGACATGCATCGTGTACCGGAAGTAATCGACTGTTGGTTTGATAGTGGAGCTATGCCATTTGCACAGCATCACTATCCATTTGAGAATAAAGAGTTGTTTGAACAACAATTTCCTGCAAACTTTATTTCGGAAGCGGTTGACCAGACACGTGGATGGTTCTACTCATTGCTTGCGATTTCTACATTGATTTTCAATGAAGCGCCATATAAGAATGTAATTGTTCTTGGGCATGTGCAGGATGAGAATGGTCAAAAAATGAGTAAATCAAAAGGAAACGCAGTGGATCCGTTTGAGGCATTAGAGACATACGGCGCAGATGCAATTCGTTGGTATTTCTATATTAACAGTGCACCATGGTTGCCAAATCGTTTCCACGGAAAAGCAGTTGTGGAGGGACAACGTAAATTTATGGGAACCTTATGGAATACGTATGCATTCTATGTTCTCTATGCGGAAATTGACCAGTTTGATGCAACAAAATATGCATTAGAGTATGATAAACTTCCGGTTATGGATAAATGGTTACTGTCCAAACTGAATACATTAATTAAGACGGTAGATGAGAATCTTGGAAATTATAGAATTCCGGAAGCGGCTCGAGCACTTCAAGACTTTGTAGATGATATGAGTAACTGGTATGTAAGAAGAAGTCGTGAAAGATTCTGGGCAAAAGGAATGGAGCAAGATAAGATTAACGCATATATGACACTTTATACAGCACTTGTGACAGTTGCAAAAGTGGCTGCTCCGATGATTCCATTTATGACAGAAGATATTTACCAAAATCTTGTCAGAGGATTGGATGATTCAGCTCCGGAAAGTATTCATTTGTGTGACTTCCCGGTTGCGGATGAAACGATGATTGATGCAGATTTAGAAGAGAACATGGAAGAAGTTTTAAAACTGGTAGTGATGGGGCGCGCATGTAGAAATGCAGCAAATATCAAGAATCGTCAACCAATCGGCAAAATGTTTGTAAAATCCGGCAAAGTCCTTTCTGAATTTTATCAGGAAATTGTAGAAGAAGAGTTAAATGTAAAAACATTGGAATTTACAGATGATGTTCGTGCATTTACTTCATACACCTTTAAACCACAACTTAAAACAGTTGGACCAAAATACGGAAAGTTGCTTGGAGGAATTAAGTCAGTACTTGATTCATTAGATGGAAATGTAGCAATGGATGAAATCAATGAAACAGGAATGCTAAAATTAGATGTTAATGGTGAGGAAGTTGTACTACTAAAAGAAGACCTTTTAATTGATATGGCACAGATGGAAGGATATGTATCTGAAAATGATAATAATATTACGGTTGTGTTAGATACAAATCTGACAGAAGAGTTGTTAGAAGAAGGTTTCGTGAGAGAATTAATTAGCAAAATCCAGACCATGAGAAAGGAAGCTGATTTTGAAGTGACCGATAAGATCCAAGTATCTTATGAGGGAACGGAAAAAGCGGAAAATCTTTTTGCAAAATATACAGATGAAATTGGTGGAGAAGTGTTGGCTACTGCAGTAGAAAAAAAGGCACCACAAGGATATACGAAAGAATGGAACATCAATGGCGAAAAAGTAACTTTGGGTGTTGAGAAGTAGGGAGAATTATATGACACAAAATAGTTTTGATAAAGTAGAATTTCAGAAAAAGGTAAAAAATAACGTAAAACGTTTATACAGAAAAACAATTGAAGAAGCAACAGAGCAGCAACGTTTCCAAGCAGTCTCCTATGCAGTGAAGGAAAGCATTATTGACAAATGGTTGGCAACACAAGAGCAGTATAAAAAAGATGACCCAAAGACTGTTTACTATATGTCTATGGAATTCCTAATGGGAAGAGCGTTAGGAAACAATTTAATTAACTTAACGTCTTACAAAGAAGTTCGCGAAGCGTTAGATGAAATGGGAATCAACCTAAATGCAATAGAAGATGAAGAACCGGACGCAGCGCTTGGTAATGGTGGTCTTGGACGTTTGGCCG
This sequence comes from uncultured Clostridia bacterium, assembly GCA_945992055.1. Lineage (GTDB taxonomy): Bacteria > Bacillota > Clostridia > Lachnospirales > Lachnospiraceae > Faecalimonas. The sequence continues at coordinate 19,812 of CAMFVG010000109.1, forward strand.
CGTGCTTTTTGGATTCTTTGGCGTCTCTTGGATATGCAGCTTACGGCTGCGGTATCCGTTATCGCTATGGTATGTTTAAACAAAAAATTAAAGACGGATATCAAGTGGAGACCCCGGACAATTGGTTAAAAGAAGGGAATCCATTCGAGGTTCGCCGAGATGAATATGCGAAAGAAGTGCGTTTCGGAGGAAATATTCGCATAGAAAAAGATCCGAAAACCGGACGTGACAAGTTCATCCAGGAAAATTATGAATCAGTACTTGCAGTGCCTTATGATATGCCAATTGTTGGATACAATAATAATATTGTAAATACACTTCGTATCTGGGATGCGAAAGCAATTACGGAATTCCAGTTAGATCATTTTGATCGCGGAGAATATCAAAAAGCAATTGAGCAAGAAAATCTTGCGAAGACAATTGTAGAAGTTTTATATCCAAATGATAATCATTATGCAGGAAAAGAACTTCGATTAAAACAACAGTATTTCTTTATTTCTGCAAGTTTGCAGGAAGCGATTGCAAAATATAAGAGAGATCATGAAGACATTAGAAAATTCCATGAGAAAGTGACGATTCAAATGAACGACACACACCCAACCGTTTCTGTTGCAGAACTCATGAGACTTCTTATGGATGAAGAAGGCCTTGAATGGGATGAGGCATGGGAAGTTACAACGAAAACTTGTGCTTATACAAACCACACAATTATGGCAGAAGCATTGGAAAAATGGCCAATTGATTTGTTCAAGAGATTACTTCCACGTGTCTACCAGATTGTGGAAGAAATTGATCGTCGTTTTGTTGCAGAAATTAGAGCGAAATATCCTGGAAACGAAGAAAAGGTTCGAAAAATGGCAATTTTGTATGACGGACAGGTGAAAATGGCACACCTTGCAATCGCTGCAGGTTATTCTGTAAACGGTGTTGCTGCGCTTCATACAGAAATTTTAAAGAAACAGGAACTTAAAGATTTCTATGAAATGATGCCACTGAAGTTTAACAACAAAACCAATGGTATTACACAGAGAAGATTTTTATTACACGGAAATCCACTGTTGGCAGATTGGGTAACGGCGCATATCGGAGATGGATGGATTACAGACCTTTCGCAAATGGCAAAATTAAAACCGCTTGCAGAGGATCCACAGGCAAGAAAAGAGTTTATGGATATCAAATATCAGAATAAAATCCGCCTTGCTGACTATATTTTGAAACATAATGGTGTTGAAGTTGATCCAAACTCCATCTTTGATGTGCAGGTTAAGAGATTGCATGAATATAAGCGTCAATTCCTTAATATTTTGCATGTTATGTATTTGTATAATCAAATTAAGGATCATCCGGAGATGTCGTTCTATCCAAGAACCTTTATCTTTGGTGCAAAAGCAGCAGCTGGTTATAAACGTGCGAAGCAAACAATTAAGCTAATTAATTCAGTGGCTGATGTAATCAATAACGATGCAAGTATTAACGGAAAGATTAAAGTAGTATTTATTGAAGATTACCGTGTATCAAATGCAGAATGGATTTTTGCGGCGGCAGATGTCAGTGAACAAATCTCAACAGCTTCGAAAGAGGCTTCCGGTACAGGAAACATGAAATTTATGTTGAATGGTGCACCAACGTTGGGAACAATGGACGGCGCCAATGTAGAGATTGTAGAAGAAGTTGGTCTTGAAAATGCATTCATCTTTGGTTTAAGTTCAGACGAAGTTATTCGCTATGAAAACCAAGGAGGATACAATCCAATTGATATCTATTTCAACGACTGGGATATCAAGCGAGTGGTTGACCAATTGGTGGATGGAACTTATGCAAACGGAGATAGAGAGTTATACAGAGACCTTTATAATTCACTTCTTAATACACAATGCAGCGACAGAGCAGATACGTACTTCATCTTAAAAGATTTCAGAAGCTATGCAGAAGCACAAAGGCGTGTGGAAGAAGCGTATAGAGATCAGGATAGATGGTCAAAAATGGCTCTTTTAAATACTGCTTCATGTGGTAAGTTTACATCGGACAGAACGATTCAAGAGTATGTGGATGATATTTGGAAACTTGATAAAGTAGTTGTAGAAATGTAATAAATAATAAAAGCCTCCCATATAATATTGTATGGGAGGCTTGTCTTATGTTGCAAAAATTCAAGAAAGTTTTGGCAATAATCACCATAATTGTATTGTTGCCTTATATTTTTACCGTGTTCATGAATGGTAGAAGAACGGGAAAAGAAGAGGAGGTTGATGCCAAAGAGGCACTTCTCAAGCAGCATTGCATCGGTGTTTTAGCAAAAGAAGTATCTTCAGACTACGAAGATGAAATGCTAAAAGTGCAGGCATTGTTGGTCAGAACCACGATATATAAGCAAGTGGAAGAATTAGGAGAGGATATTACAAAACAAGAAGATTTTGGTAAAATAGAGGAGATAGAAAAATCCTGGTATAGAAAATTAGAGCAAATATGGAATGATACCGAAGGCCAGGTGATTATGTACGAAGGAAAACTAGCGCTGGTTCCGTTTCATCAGGTGAGTAATGGAAAAACCCGTAATGGAGAGGAAGTTTTAGGGAGTCAAGACTACCCATACTTAAAAATGAAAGAGTGCCCCAAAGATGTAGAGGCCGTGAATCAAATGGAAAGCAAATTTATCGAGGTAAAAGGTGCAAAGGTAGAAAAATATGATGAGGCCGGATATGCCTTGCATGTCAAGGTGGGAGAAGAAACATGCACCGGCGAAAGTTTTCGAGATACATATCAGTTGGCATCCAGTTGTTTTGAACTGCAAGAATTTGAGAAAAATACGCGTGTAATCACGAAAGGTGTAGGACACGGCCTTGGTCTTAGTCAATATACTGCAAATGAAATGGCAAAAGAAGGAAAAGGATATAAAGAAATCTTACAGTACTTTTTTGAAGGAACAGAGATCAAAGAGGTTGCAGAAATTTTGTGGAAGATAGAATAAGGCTATCGCTTTCTGGCAAAAATAAAGCCAGAGGTGATGAATATGAGAAGAGATAAAAGTGCAGCAGTTGGACTTGTGATTTTCTTTGTAGCGATGATTACAATTGTTGGAGCCGTTATATTTACTAATTACAAGGGAAAATCAAAAGAAGATCTGGCAAAAACAGAAGAAGAGCAACCAAAAACAGAAGAGGAAAAAAAGGAACCGGCACAAATTACACAAGGAGATTCTGTGCAAGCGGAAATTACAAAACCAAGCAATCCAATCGTAGAGACTCCAGTGAAAGAGAAGTCCTTGTCTTTTTCTGACACAACAACCTTGGCATGGCCTATAGAAGGAAATGTATTGATGAGTTATAGTATGGATCAGACCATTTATTTTGCGACATTAGATCAATACAAATACAACCCGGCATTGGTAATTGGTGGTCAGGTAGGACAAGAAGTACAAGCAGTTGAAGATGGTGAAGTGGTAGAGATAAAAAACGAAGCAGAAACGGGAACCACAGTAACGATTCACATGGGTGATGGATACCATGCCATTTACGGGCAGTTAGGTGAAGTCTATGTGGAAAAAGGAAAACGAGTTGCACAGGGAGATATTATAGGTAGTTTGGGGGAGCCAACTAAATATTACTCGACAGAAGGATGCAATTTATATTTTCAACTATTAAAGGATGGAAATCCAATAAATCCATTAGAATATTTAGATATATAATACATGAGAGTGCGCTATTTGAGCGCACTCTTTTTTCTTGACTTTCTAGAAGAAGCATTAGATAATAAGAAAAGAATAATATGGAGAAAGGCTAGATGTAATATGAAGAAGAGACAAGGAATACTTATTGGAGTAATTGCAGCGATTGTTTTAGTGGTGACAGGTATTGCTTTTGGGATTTTTGGTTCGGGAGAACAAAAACAAGACTCTGCAATTCGTAAATATAAAGGTCTTGAAAAAATTGAATATATCAAATATTCAAATGGAGAAGAGGAAGACGTACTGATTAAGAAAGATGGCGCATGGATATGGAAAGAAGATCCGGAATTGAAGGTAGATCAAGAATATGTTGCCGCACAAGTCAGCAGTATAAGTAACTATTTGAAAATAGAAAAACTCGAAGAAAATGGGAAACTAAAAAGTTTCGGATTGAAAGATTCTGAAATTAGCATGACACTTAAGGATAGTAGAGGAAGAAAGATTACAATTTCTTTGGGAGATATGTATACAGAGGATTCCTATTATGCTCAAATAGGAAACTCAAATAATATTTATGTGGTTTCAGGAGAAGTCATGTCGGTTATTGATAATTTGGTTGCACAAAAAGTTGTGGCACAGGAACCGGATAGAGAAACCTATACAATGGAAGAAGTAGAATAAGAGAAAGAACAAGGTCGTGCTAGGCACGACCTTTTCATTTATAAAAGAAATACATACATAACAATATAATGGCATACACTGCCACACATGACAAAAATATGAAAAATTTCATGGGATCCAAAGTTTTTGTGTATAGAATTAAATATAGGGAGTTTCAGTGCATAAATAACACCGCCAATGGTATAAATAATCCCACCTGCCAGAAGCCAACCAAAAGCACCGGATGAAAGGGCATCTAATAGGTTGGTAAAAGCCAATACACAGGTCCATCCCATTCCAATATATAATATAGAAGAAACCCATTTTGGACAAGTGATCCAAAGGAATTTTAGTAAAATTCCAATAATGGCAAAGCTCCATACAATGGAAAGCAAAATTATGCCCGTTTTTCCTTTTAGGGAAATTAGGCATATCGGAGTATATGTTCCGGCAATCAAAACAAAAATCATCATATGGTCTATTTTTCTTAGCCAAAGATTTATTTTTGGAGAAATGTCTAATGAATGGTAAGTAGTACTTGCTAAATATAATAAAATCATACTAATTAAATATATAGACAATGAAATAAGATATATTTTATTTGGTTCTCTTGCTGCTTTAAACAGCAAAGGGATGCCTGACAAAATTGCCATTAACACACCTATAAAATGAGTAATGGCGCTCCCCGGATCTTTCAAATGCTTTCTGTCCATAAATTTTCCTCCTTACAATACGACATGTAGTTTCAAAAACTATGTTTAATACATGCAAATACTACAACAAAACATCAACAAAGTCAAGGGGTTTATCTGGACTGATTAAAAAAACGCAAACTGGCAGTTTTTAATACTCCAGTTGAGTGATAAGATGTTAAAAAGACAGAGAGGAGAAAACATGATGGAAAAGAGAAATGAAAGATTAATTAAAATAGCAGAAACGGCGTTAGTGGCTGCATTGTGTTATGTGGCATTTACTTTTTTGCAAATTAAGATTCCAATGCCTGGGGGAGATGCGACATCTTTACATATAGGAAATGCGGTGTGTGTGTTGGGAGCATTATTACTTGGCGGATGGTATGGAGGAATAGCAGGTGCTATTGGCATGGCTATTGCAGATATTATGGATCCAATTTACATCACAGTAGCACCAAAGACATTTGTTTTAAAATTGTGTATTGGATTGATTGTGGGATTAGTTGCTCACAAATTTGCAAAAATAAATGAAAGCACAGATAAGAAATATGTGTTCAAGTGGAGTGTGATTGCAGCAGTTGCAGGTTTGGGGTTTAATGTAATTGCAGATCCATTAGTAGGATATTTTTATAAACAATGGATTCTAGGACAGCCACAAGAGATGGCATCCATCCTTGCAAAGTGGAGCACAGCGACAACATTTGTAAATGCCGTTGTTTCTACAATTCTTGTAGCAGTTGTATATAATGCATTAAGACCGGCTCTGATAAAGAGCGGAATCTTAAAGATAGAAAAAAAGGAAACCAGCGAGTAACTGGTTTCCTTTTTGATTTTTAGTAATTTTCTGCTCTTCTTTCAAAATAAGCTTTCGGATGTGCACATGTTGGGCAAACTTCCGGAGCTTCTTCGCCAAAGTGAACATGACCACAATTGCGGCATTTCCAACCAAGAGGGGATTCACCTTTGAACGTGTTTCCTTCTTGAAGGTGTTTCAAGATTTTGTTATAACGTTCTTCGTGAGTTTTTTCTACTCCGGCAACGCGGCGGAATTTTTCAGCTAAATCATGGAATCCTTCTTCCTCAGCTTCGTCAGCCATGCGAGCGTACATGTTTGTCCATTCGTCATTTTCCCCTTCAGCAGCCCATATTAAGTTTTGAGCTGTGTCTCCAAGACCATGGAATTCTTTGAACCACATCTTTGCGTGTTCTTTTTCTTGATCTGCTGTTTCTTGGAAAATAGCAGCAATTTGTTCAAATCCGGCTTTTTTTGCAACGGAAGCAAAGTAAGTGTACTTATTACGAGCCATAGACTCACCTGCAAAAGCCTCCATTAAATTTTTTTCTGTTTTTGTTCCTGCATACTTAGACATTTTAAAAATCCTCCTTTAGTTTAAGTTTCTTCAAATACATCCTTTCCCAATCCACAAATCGGGCAAAGGAAATCTTCCGGAACATCTTCCCAAGCAGTTCCCGGTGCAATTCCGTTATCCGGGTCGCCTGCTACAGGATCATATTCATAACCACAAGGACAAATATATTTCATAGTTTATGCCTTCCTTTCATTTTTTACATTCATAGCTTATGCGAAGTATCTCTTTAAAAGACCTTCAAATGCTTTGCCGTGACGAGCTTCGTCTCTAGCCATCTCATGAACTGTATCGTGGATAGCGTCAAGGCCAAGTTCTTTTGCGCGTTTTGCAAGATCAAATTTACCTGCAGTTGCACCATTTTCAGCATCTACTCTCATTTCAAGATTCTTCTTTGTGCTGTCAGTCACAACCTCACCCAATAATTCGGCAAATTTAGCTGCATGTTCAGCCTCTTCCCAAGCTGCTTTTTCCCAGTATAAACCGATTTCCGGATAACCTTCTCTGTGAGCAACTCTTGCCATAGCAAGGTACATACCTACTTCTGAACATTCTCCTTCGAAGTTGGCACGAAGATCCATAATAATATCTTCTCTTACGCCTTGTGCAACACCTACAACGTGTTCAGCAGCCCACGTCTTTTCTCCGGCTTGCTCTTTGAATTTTGTAGAAGGAACATTACATACAGGGCATTTTTCCGGTGCTGCATCTCCTTCATGAACATATCCACATACTGTACAAACAAATTTTTTCATATTTTTTTCTCCTTTTAATATATAATTATTTTTGATTTCTTTGTCAGCAACTATATCAGTAATAGTTACTAATATCAATTTAGCACAATCACAAATGTTTGTCAATTGCTTTTTAAACATTTTTTGCAGGTTCCATAAAACATCATGGAATGACTTTCAATAATCCCATCAAAATTTTTTCCTGCGGCATCGTTAATACAACCTAGTTCTTCTAATTCTAAATCAATTACTTCACCACACTTGTTGCAACAGAAGTGATAATGAGGAGCAGTGCGCCCGTCAAAGTGAACTCCGCCATTAGGAGTTGTAATTTTTACTGCTTCCCCTAAATCAACAAGTAAGTTTAAATTGCGGTAAACGGTTCCTAAACTAATATTAGGAAATTCTTGCCGCACACCCATGTACACCATGTCGGCAGTAGGATGATCACAAGAACTGTTGAGTAATTCTTTAATTGATTCTCTTTGTCTACTATATTTTAATACCGTCAAAAAAGACCTCCTTTCATTATGATAATAACGATAATAGTTACTATAATTATAATATAAACTATAGAAATTGATTTGTCAACAAAAAATAAAAAACAAGTTTTTGTTAAAATATTACACAAATGTTACAAAAAAGGTTGACATATTAAAAAAGTATTGCTATAATGGCAATCGTGTTGCGCGTAATATTTATGTAACATTTTAAAAGCGAGACACAAATTGGAGGAATTATGAAGTTGAAATTTGTGAGGAGAGGAATTTTTGTTGCAGCATTAGTAGCGTTATTTTTGATTCCGGCTCCAAAGAATGTCGCTGCAGAGGAAAAAACATTTGTATTACTCAATAAAAAAGAAATTGCAGACAAAAAAGATATAAATTGTTTAGTGAATGTAGCAGCAGAGATTAGAAAACAAGGAAATAAGGAAAGAAGTATTAAAATAGTAAGCACTGAAGATGTTAAATTTAACAACAAACTGCTTGATAAGGTTTTTGTAAAAACTGAAGGTGGACAGGCTTTGGTGTATGCGGAGCCGGCAGATGGCAGTGATTGGATTGGGAAAGTGTCTGAAAGAGCCGTCGTAAAGATTACAGAGCACGGAGAAGATTGGAGCATGATCAAATCCGGCAACGTAACGGGATATGTAAAAACGGGAAATTTGATTGTCGGTAGCGCAGCAATCGAGCAAGCAAAACAGGTTTTGACCAACGTATATCCACAGAAGGATATATATACCTTATCAGATAAGGAAATCAACGAAGCATTCCCATTCGGGGAAACAAAGGAAGAAGAAGCAATTAGAGTTGCTGCTGAAGAAGAAGTACAGAGAGCAGCTCGTGAAGCAATGCGAATTCAAAAAAGTGCTGAATTAGTTAGTTATGCAAAGCAGTTTATCGGGAATCCATATGTATATGGAGGAACAAGTTTGACAAGAGGAACTGATTGTTCCGGTTTTGTAAAAGGCGTATACAGACATTTTGGAGTGTCGTTGCCGAGGACATCTTCTGCAATGAGAAGAGTTGGTTATAGAGTCAGTGTTCAAGATATGCAACCGGGAGATATTGTCTGCTATGAAGGACATGTCGGAATTTATGCAGGGAACGGAAAAATTGTAAATGCGATTGATGAAAGAAAAGGAATTGGCATGTCAAATGCATATTACAAGCCGATTATCACAGTTAGAAGAATCTTCTAAATGGAGTTAGAAAAGGTATTTGTACAAAATGTACAAATACCTCTTTTTTTGTAGAAAATTGAAGAAAACGCAAGAAAAAGTTTTCCACACAAAAAAAGTTAAAAAACGTGATGAAATGGACTTTTGCACAAAGTTATCCACATTATCCACAAAAAAATATGCCGATTATGTGGAATACTTCAGCAAAAAAAAGAACAGACGTTTTGTGAATAAATAATAAAAATCAATTTTTGTCGAAAAAAAACGCAAAAAATATTGACATTTAAAAAGTCAAAATACAACAAAAAACAATAAAAATATGTCTGAAAATTCAATGCCCCTTTAAATATTTACAAAATTATTGTATAGTATCGATAGAGACTAGATTAAAGGAGAACAAAAGGCATGAAAAAAAGGAAATTATCAAGAATTATAGGGATTTTATTCATTATAATTTTGCTTGTATTAGCGTATATTGGTTTTTCAATGTTTATGGAATATCAAAGTGATGAGCAAGGGACTGGCGAGCTGGTTCGTGTGGAAATTGAAAGCGGAGAAGGAGTTTGGGATATTGCGGCGAAACTGAAAGAACAAGATTTGATCAAGTACAAAATTGTATTTTATTTAAAAGCAAGAAACATGGGTGCAGCAAGCAAACTGCGATATGGCGAATTTGAATTGCAAAAAGGAGCAGGTCTTGCGGTTTTAATTGAAGATTTGATTCATGGTGGTGCGCAGAAAGAAAATGTGATGTTTACTGTACCGGAAGGGTATACAATCGAATTGATTGCGAAAAAGCTTGAAGCAGAAGGAATCTGCTCAGAAGGCGAATTTTTGCAGGCGGTGAATCGTGTCTATGATTATTGGTTTTTGGAAGCGATTCCGATAAATGCGGATGTTAAATATCGTTTGCAAGGGTTCCTATATCCGGAAACGTATGCTATTAGTGATGATATGACGGCAGAAGATATCGTAGTAGTGATGTTGGATGAATTTGACAAGAAATTTACTTCTGAAATGCGAGCAAAGGCAGAAAGCATGGGGAAAACGGTTTACGAGGTTGTAATAGAGGCCTCGATTATTGAACGGGAGACAATGATTGATTCCGAAAGAGTGATGGTTGCAGGTGTTATTAAAAATCGATTAAAAAAAGGAATGCTTTTGCAAATGTGTCCCACTGCTCTTTATCCGGTAACAAATGGTGTTTATGATAAAGTTACAGTTACCTATGAAGATACACAGGTAGATTCTCCTTATAACACATACCGATATAAAGGATTGCCAGCAGGACCTATTGCAAGTCCGGGAATCCTCTCTTTGGAAGCTGCATTGGAACCGGAAGAGCATAGTTATCTCTATTATCATACGGATTCAAAGAAAAATGATGGAAGTCATATATTTACAAAAACTTACCAAGAACATACAAATACACAATAAGACAGAAAAGATTGCGTATTTGGACAAACAGTATTATAATATAGAAGCAAAAAAATAAATAGGAGGAGTCAACATGGTAACAAAAGAAATGACAATTGGTCAACTTCTTATGGAACATCCTAATGTAGCACCGGTATTAATGGAAGTCGGAATGCATTGTCTTGGATGCCCATCAGCACAAGCTGAATCTTTAGAAGATGCTGCAATGGTGCACGGAATGGATGCAGATTTATTAGTAGAAAAAATCAATGCATTTTTGAATGCATAGTAGCATAGTGATACAAGATGTTTTAAGATGTCAAAAGGGGATTTCGAATTTACGAAATCCCCTTTTTATTAAATGATGTTTTTAAATTTTGCTTAATTGCTGCAATGCATTTGCAGATACAATTACTTCGCAGTGTTCTTCCAGGTATGCGAGAACAGACATCGGTGCTTTTTCCAGGCAGCCATACTCGGATAACATATTACAGAATCTATTGAATTCTGCAGTTGTATGTTCGGATTGGGTCATTGCCAAAACGAAAATATCGTTTGGGGCATCCTTATACAGCGTGTTCGCGCCGTCATACAAATCTTTCAGTAAATGGCTGGCTAAAATTACGGAATCCAAATTGGAAAAAGAGAAGAGACGAACCTTTGGATGATGTTCTTCTTTTTTCTTTTCTGCAAGTTGCTTTGTGGATTCCACAACAGCGTCTTTGACTTTATTAATTAAATCGATAATTTCATCTGCGCCTTCCAATTTATCAAGTACATTGTGTTTTTTATTATCAATGTCGGAAAGAGAAGCTCCAAATTTTGAAAATTTGTGATCTAGTTCATCGGGATCATCTACCTTTGTAATGATGAGTACGATAGAATCTGCAGATGCCGGAACGGCTTCAATCATAAGTGGCATATCTTCAGCTTCAAACCCAAATTGAGAAGAGGCTTGACGCATCATATCCTGGAAAAGTGACTTTGCTTTTTCTGTTCCACAAACTAATTCACTGAGCTTTAATTCACGATCAGCCAAATCAGCACGTGTTAACGTACAGCGTATTTGATTGTCATTCAGTTTTTCAATCTTCATATTCATCACTTCCTATCTTACATATTATATCTATTTATTTGTATTAGTATAAACAAAAACAAAAAATATGTAAAGAAAATTTCTGTAAAGAATTATTGAAGATTGTGGAAAAACGTGTGGATAAAATGTGGAAAAGCATAGCAAAGCTTGAAATATAAGGGAATTTACAAACAAAAAGATATAAACAAAATACAACTTGCAAAAAGAGACTTTTTTTGCATATAATTTTAGTACAAGAAGATGGTATGTCGAGCGGCTATGTTTGCTATGTAAGGAGGGACGTATTATCTAAAAGAAATATCTCAATTCTCAATGTAAGTCTTTAGATTCTTATTTATGTATCATTTCAAAAGATTTAATCGAATCAAAAATCCAAGAAAATTTGAACAATCTATCTTCTTGTTAGCGGAAGCAATTCTTAATATATCACATGTGTACCTCAAGGAATGGAATTGCGTATGCCATAGCTGCAGTTGTTGATTGGGAGGAAGCGTATGAAAGTAGAAAAATACAAAAAGATGTACGCAGAACTGGAATCTTACGAAAATTCTGGAATCTGTATGAAGTTGAATAATCATCCTGCGAGTCCTATGCAGATTGTAACCGCTCATATGGTAAGCGAAGAGCCGACCTATATGAGGGATTACGTTTGGGATGAGAAAGGGCATGTGCGAGAGTTGGCATTTCACAATGTGCTTGAAAGTTGATTTTGCAAGATACCCCTCTGGCTATAGACTGCAAAAATTGTCGAAATAGTTAATGACGTACAGACAAAATGTGTTATAATGGTTCAAGTAGGAGGTGTGATATGGAAGAAAGAGTCAGACCAAGAACGCAAAAAAGTAGAAATAGTAGAAGATATTATATCAGAAGAAGAAGAAAACAAGACCTGATGATTAAAGCGACACTATTAATCGCAGTAATAATAAGTATAATTGTAGGCGCGGTTTGCATTAAGAAATTTAGTGCATCAAAGGAAAGAGCGAATCTGAATAAATATTATGGGATAAAAGCAGAGGAACAGTTAGCAGTTATTATTGATAATGAAGTAGTTGGAGCGAAAGGATTGTTGATTGACGGAATTCCATATGTGGAGTATTCCGTTGTGCGTGATTATCTGAATGAAAGATTTTATGTAGATATGCATGAGAACTTTCTGTTATATACCTTGCCGCAAGGAACCATTTGTGCACAAGTAGGAAGTAAAGAATATACACTTCAAAAAGAAACCAAAAGTAAGGAATATGCCATTTTGAAAATGGATGGAGGGACTGCGTACCTCGCACTTGATTTTGTACAAGAATACACAAACATTGATTTTTCGATATATAAGAAACCGAATCGAGTTGTGATTTTGAGTGAGTGGGGAGAGACCACAGTGGCAAACGTCAGAAAAAAAGCACAAGTAAGAATGGAAAGTGATGTTAAGAGTGCGATTCTAACAGATGTTGCTAAAAAGGATATAGTTACAATCATAGATTCAAAGGACAATTGGAAGAAGATATGTACAAAGGACGGTTTTGTCGGATATATTAAGGCAAGTTGTCTTAAAAAAGAAGAAGCACAAACAATCAGCAGAGAGTTTGAGGAACAGGTATATCCGAATATCTCGAAAGATTATACAATTAATATGGCATGGCATGTGGTGACAAGCAAGACAGCCAACAATACAATTTTAGAAACGATTGCGAATACCAAAGGATTAACGACCGTTTCGCCGACTTGGTTTATGGTGAAAGACGCACAAGGAAATTTGACTTCATTTGCGAGTTCTCAATATGTGAATTATGCACACCAATCGGATATTGAAGTTTGGGCAGCAGTCAAAGATTTTGACGGAGGAATCGGCTCCAAAGAAGAGACATTAGAGTTGTTGAGCAAGACTTCAAATAGAGATAAATTGATTGGTCAATTAATATCAGAAGTATTGAAACATGGAATTGACGGTATCAATGTGGATTTCGAGCATATTTCTAAAGAATGTGGAGAACATTATTTGCAGTTTTTGAGAGAACTGTCGCTGAAATGCAGACAGAATGAGATTGTTTTATCGGTAGACAATCCGGTTCCGAGCCAATACAGTACACAGTACAATTTGGAGGAACAAGGAAAGATTGTAGATTATGTGATTCTTATGGGATATGATGAACACCATGCAGGTTCCTATGAGAGCGGACCAGTTGCATCGCCGGATTTTGTAGAAACTGCTATTAAAGAAGCATTGAAAGTAGTTCCGGAAGAGAAATTAATTAATGCAGTGCCTTTCTATACAAGACTTTGGAAAGAAGTTTTGAAGACGGAAGAAGAATTAGAAGCACAAGAAGGGACAGATGCAGCAGAGTATCCATATACCGTGACAAGTCAAGCTTACAGTATGAAAAAAATATATGTAGCTATTGATAATGCAAACGCGGAAGTAGTTGAAGATAAAAACACCGGACTCAATTACGCAGAGTGGGAAGCTGATGGAGCCACTTATAAAGTGTGGTTGGAGGATGAAACTTCGCTGGAAGACAAATTGAAATTTATGAAAAAATATAAGTTGGCAGGTGTTGCATCCTGGAGACTTGGCTATGAAAAGTCGGGTATTTGGGAATTGATTTTAAAATATGTGAATTAATATGCAAAAGAAGGACTGAATGTTCAGTCCTTCTTTTGCATATATTTGTAACAAAAACGCTTGGAGTATGTGCGTGAAAAGAAAGATTGAATTATTCATGGTACTGTTCCTGCTTATAGGAGCAATTGTGGCAAGCTGGAAATTGAGTGAATTGACGGCCGGCGTTTCAAAGGAGCAGAAGAGTAAAAAGAACGATGTAGTGATTGTGGTGGATCCTGGACACGGAGGAGAAGACCCGGGAAAAGTGGGAGTCAATGACGTGTTGGAAAAGGATTTAAATCTACAAGTTTCTCAAAAGGTGATTGCGCTTTTAGAAGAAGTGGGAATCAGAATTGTGACAACGCGTGAAGATGACAATGTACCAACTGCGAAAAAAGAGGATTTGGAGCAGAGAATCAAATTGATTAATGATACGAATCCTACACTGGCTCTATGTATTCATCAGAATAGTTATCCCGATCCCGCAATTAAAGGTGCTCAGGTCTTTTACTACACGCCATCTGAAGAGGCAAAAGCAGCGGCAACCATTGTGCAGGAGGAACTTCGTACCGTGGATCCAAGCAACACCAGAGCCATCAAAGCAAATGATACCTACTATATGCTGAAAAACACAAAAGTACCTACGATTATTGTAGAGTGTGGTTTTCTTACAAATCCGGAAGAGGCGGAAAAACTAACACAAGAAGAATATCAAAATCAACTTGCAAACGCAATTTGTGAGGGCATAATAAAATGGCTAGATAAATGATAAGAATAATGGTATAATAAATTTTATGAAAACGATAATAGAGAAATTGGATGAAAATCAAATAGACGAGGACATCTTGGCAAAAGCCGGAGAAATACTCAAGCAAGGCGGACTTGTGGCATTTCCAACAGAGACGGTGTATGGGTTGGGCGCTAATGCACTCGATGAGGAGGCGGCGAAAAAAATTTATGCAGCCAAAGGGCGTCCATCCGACAACCCATTGATTGTTCATATTGCAGATGTGGAAGCGCTATATCCTATTGTGTACGACGTATCGGACAAAGCCAAAAAGATAATTGAGAAGTTTTGGCCGGGACCATTGACCTTGATTTTTGAGAAAAGTGAAAGAGTACCGCATGGAACGACCGGCGGATTGCAGACGGTTGCAGTCCGTATGCCGGTAAATGCGATTGCACGGGAACTAATCCGTGAAGGTGGGGGATATATTTCTGCGCCGAGTGCGAATACTTCCGGAAGACCAAGTCCAACGAGTGCTGAGCATGTGGCAGAGGATTTGGATGGAAAAGTAGAGATGATCATAGACGGGGGCAATGTGGATATTGGAGTGGAATCCACCATTTTAGACATGACCGTAGAGCCGCCTATGATTTTAAGGCCGGGTGCGATTACAAGGGAAATGTTAGAGGAAATCATTGGTGAAGTGGATGTAGATCGTGCGCTGATAGCAGAAGATGACAGCCAAGCGCCGAAAGCGCCGGGAATGAAGTATCGCCATTATGCACCGAAGGCACAGCTTATCATGGTGGAAGGCGAGACGGATGAAGTTGTAAAAGCTATTAAGCAGATTGCATATGAACAGACTTGTCTCGGATATCAAGTCGGCATTATTGCCACGAGTGAGACGGCAGATCTTTATACGACAGGACTGATAAAAAGTATAGGAACCAGGAATAACGAGAATTCTATTGCTAAAAATTTATATAAAGTTCTCCGGGAGTTTGATGAGGAAGAAGTCAGTTATATCTACAGTGAAACTTTTGCAAAAGATGGAATCGGAGATGCCATTATGAATCGATTGGAGAAGGCAGCAGGGCATCACGTGATTCGGGCTACGGACATCACTCGATTGCAGAAATACAGAAGAGTCTTGTTTGTCAGCAATAGTGACAATTGCAGAGGACCAATGGCTGCAGAAATTCTTCGCCATGAAGACCTTACGCAAGAGTATAAGATTGGTTCCAGAGGCTTGGTCGTTTTATTTCCGGAACCGGCAAATCAGAAAGCAGAAGCAATTATGAGGAGCCAACAAATGACTTTGGAGGCACACGAAGCAACCGGGCTTGCCGAGGAAGACTTGGATGAAGACACATTGATTCTTACATTTGAAGAGTCGCAGAAATGGAAAATTATTTCTGACTACGGAAATGTAAAAAATGTATATACAATGAAAGAGTATATTGACGATGAAAGAGAAGTTCCGTCAGCACATGGACAACCTTTGGTTGTATATGGTGAAAACTTTCAACTATTAAAAGAACTGATTCATAAATTGGCAGAAAAATTAAATGAGGAGGCAAAGAGCTTATGATAGCAATTGGATGTGACCACGGTGGTTATGAACTGAAATTAGAGATTATCAAATATTTAAACAAAAAAGGACTGGAATACAAAGATTTTGGCTGTGACAGTTTAGAAAGTGTAGATTATCCTATTTATGCAAGAAAGGTAGGACAGGCTATTTTAGACGGCGAATGCGAAAAAGGAATTTTGATTTGTGGAACGGGAATTGGAATTTCCATTACTGCGAATAAAATGAAAGGAATCCGTTGCGCATTATGTTCAGATTGCTTTTCGGCAGAGGCCACCAGACTACATAATGATACGAACATTGTGGCATTGGGAGGCCGTGTGGTAGGACCGGGATTGGCTGTGAAAATAGTAGATACCTTTTTAAACACACCGTTTTCGGGTGACGAGCGACATGCTCGACGAGTTTCAATGATTGAATAAAGTTATACGGAGGATAAAGAAATGTCAGGTAAAAGAGCAGATTATATCTCATGGGATGAGTATTTTATGGGGGTAGCAATCCTATCTGGGATGCGTTCAAAAGACCCGAATTCACAGGTGGGATGTTGTATTGTGAGTCAGGACAATAAAATTCTTTCCATGGGATACAATGGATTTCCAAAAGGCTGTTCAGACGACGATTTTCCATGGGCTAGAGAAGGCGAGCCATTGGATACGAAATACCTCTATGTAGCACACAGCGAGCTGAATGCAATTTTAAATTATAGTGGAGGAAGTCTTGCAGGAGCAAAACTATATGTTTCTTTGTTTCCTTGTAATGAATGTGCGAAAGCAATTATACAATGTGGCATTAAAGAAGTAATTTATGATAGCGATAAATATGCTGACACACCGGCAACCATCGCATCTAAAAAAATGATGGAGGCAGCAGGGGTAAATTACAGACAATATCGAAGAACGGGAAGAGAAATTAAGTTTACCATTTAGCGGAGAGGAAGATGGAATGAAAAAGAAGGTTATAACGATTGCTGTTTTGGTGATGGTCCTTGTGTTGGGATTTTTTCTTCTAAAAAAAGATACACCTAAACCGATAGATGACACGCCGATTTTGTTGGAAGAAGGTCAAAATAAAGAAGAGACATTAAACCTACCGGACACCTTAATTGAAGAAGAAAAGGAAGGAGAAAGCACTGCAAATAATGGGGGAAATACAACCGATAAGAACAACGCAAGTGATGGTTCCTCTTCTGTAAAGGATGATCAAGAAAGCAAGCAGGAAGATGAAAAAGATAATAGCAATCAAAAAGAAGAAACAGAAGCAAAACCGCAGAAAAACGGGAACAAGATTGTTCTTCCAGATGATGAATGGTAAAAACCTAAATCTTTAGGGGTTTTCTATGATGTTATATTGATAAGGAAGTTCTTGGGTATATCTGAATGAAAAAGCAGGTATATCCAGGAACTTTGTTATATAATTGGAATATACGGTCATGAAAATTTTATCAGGGTATCCATGGACGTCATAAGAAAGATGCATATCCTTAAAATCGTTGCGAAAGGTTTTTTGAACGAAAAGCTCCGCTACTTTTTCTCTGTTTAAAATGCAGAGTTTATTTGCAGTAACAATAAGATGTAGTTCGTAATGGTCGGCAGTATGGTTTATGGTAGATTGGTTGAGCGTAGGTGATGCTCCAAACTGTAGATATAAAATGGTGAGCAAACAGGTTACAATTATCAATATTTTCTTCATCTATGCCTCCTAGTTAAAAATATAGGGATGTATTATAATACAGTGTACAACTATACAACTTATATTTCAATACACAATCCAATATAATAATGTTGGGTGAGAAATATGAGTAAAATTTATATTGATTTGGATACTTTGTTGAAAGAAAAGAATATTAGCAAGAATCAGCTGTGCATACACTGTAATCTACAACGCACACAGTTAAACAATTACTGCAAAAATAAGGTCGGAAGAGTAGACTTAAATATTTTGAGCAGACTGTGTGAGTATATGGGATGTACACCGAATGACATATTGAAGTTTGAGCAGGAAGATCCTCAATAGGTAAGGTTATACCTATTGAGGAATTTTTATGCCTATTATAAAAGGGTGTAAAAGTGAAGAATCAGTCTAGTCATGTCAGGTAAAATGGAGTAAAATAAAAGGTATGATGAAGGAATTAAAAGAACTATTAAACAATAATTTAAACATGGATTTTCTCAAAGCGACGTTAAGCAATCCAAAAGAGAAGGACGGGGCAAAAAAGGTTAAAGTACGCCCAATTTTGAAAAAGAATCAGCTTTTGTTTCAGTGTGAAACTTATAGGAACAATCAAGTTTTTCATGGGAATTATGCAGCGGATGAGGCGATGCATGTATTGATGGAACATATGCAGCAGTTTAGACAGATGCAGTTAGAGACTAAAAAATTCCGTTATACCGTTCTTATAAGCAAAAAAGGAAAAGTTACTATCCAGAAAAAACAGCAGGAGGGTTGCGAAAAAGAAGTGGATTTGTCACACAATCGCAGTAAAGCGTATATTTTGCAGGAGGGGATTGTGGTTCCGTTTCTGCAGGATTTGGGTGTTATGACATCCGAAGGAAAGATTGTTAGAAATAAGTATGATAAATTCCGTCAGATTAATCGCTTTTTGGAATTTGTTGAGGATATTCTTCCACAATTGGACCAAAATAGAGAAATAACCATTTTAGATTTTGGATGTGGGAAATCCTATCTTACTTTTGCCATGTATTACTATTTGCATCATTTGAAAAACTATGACGTGCGAATTATCGGATTGGATCTCAAAAAAGAAGTGATTCGTCATTGTAACGAGTTAAGCCGGAAATATGGCTATGAGAAGTTGAAATTTTTAGAAGGGAACATTGCCGATTATACAGGGGTAGAGGAAGTAGATATGGTGGTTACCCTACACGCTTGCGATACCGCTACAGATTTCGCATTGGACAAAGCCGTGGGTTGGAATGCAAAGGTAATCTTATCTGTTCCATGCTGTCAACACGAGCTAAATGGGCAGATACAAAACGAGGTACTTGCGCCAATATTAAAATATGGCTTAGTTAAGGAGCGAATGGCAGCACTGATTACGGATGCTATGCGCGCAGAGTATTTGGAAGGTTACGGATATGACACTCAGATTCTAGAATTTATAGATATGGAGCATACGCCGAAGAATATATTGATTCGGGCAGTGAAAACCGGGAAAAAGAAAGAGAATGAGGAGAGCATTCGAGCGTGTGAAGCATTTTTCCACGTAACGCCGACCTTGGGGAAATTATTGGAAGAAAGAGGAAAATAAATGAGCAGAGAACGAACCATTAAACTGGCTGTTTTGTCGGTTGTGTTTGTTGTGGCTACGATTGTATTTAGTTATTGGACGAACCGTGGGAATGCGGATATGACGGCAGATATGGAGGCGGCAACGCTACCTGTTATTTCCTTTGAAATAGAAGGAAACGATATGAATATGCTTGTGGGACATAAGCGAGAGATGAACGTTGCGGCAATGCGAGATGCCATCGCGGTTTATGGAGAGAACAAGAAACTAAAGGCCAACGTACAACTTGGCGAAAAAAAGATAAATTCGTTAAAGTATGAAGTTTATGAATTGGACGGCAAAGAACAACTTTTAGAAAAGACAGTAAAAAAGGTAGAGGATACCGTAACATTTGATTTTGGAAATGCCTTGAAAAAGGATCAAGAAGGACTTTTAAAAATTACGTTGGAGTGTAAGGGCGGCCCACTTTACTATTACACACGCATTGCACAAGATAATGGGTATTATTTGAAAGAGTGTTTGAATTATGCAATGGAGCTACATGCCAATATCTTGAACAAGCAGAATGAAGAAGGCGTGAAAAAAGTATTGGAGCCAAATGCACAGGCGAACAATCAAACATTGCAGCATGTAACCATTCATTCCGATATTAAAAATGTGATGTGGGGCAGTTTGAAGCCAGAGGTGACGGGAGATCCTCTTGTTACCATTACGGAAGCAAAGAAAGCGTACACTTCTATTTTGCTGCAATATCAAGTTACATGTGCGGGAGATAACAACAAAGAAGAAGTATATAATGTCAAAGAGTTTTTCAAGGTTACGCAAGGGACAAAGCAACTTTACTTGATGGAATATGATAGAACCATGGAAGAGGTTTTTGATACGTCAAATGTAGTATTAAATAATAAAGGCGTTATTCTTGGAGTGGCAGAAGAAAATCTTTCACACAAAATGAATCGAAAAGGGGATATTGTAGCATTTGTACAGGCGAATGAATTGTGGAGTTACAATAAAGAAGAGGATACCTTTTCCCTGGTGTTTAGCTTTGCAGATGCGGGGAAAGAGGATGTAAGAAATCGGACGGATAGGCATTCCATACGTATTTTTTCTATGGAAGATGATGGGAGTATGACGTTTTCTGTTTGTGGATATATGAATCGTGGTAATCACGAAGGTGAGTCCGGGGTGGCCATTTACTATTTTAACATGGAACAGAATGTGGTGAAAGAAGAAGCGTTTATTCCAAGTACACAGTCGTGTCCTGTGATTGAAGCAGCTTTGAACGAGTTGGCGTATTATAGCAAAGAACAGAATGCGTTGTATGTAATGTTGGATGGAACTTTGATGAAAATTGATTCTAAAAAGGGAGAACAGACCGTTCTTATCAAAGGATTAGAAGAGAGCCAATATGTAACATCAGGAGACGGACATCTGCTTGCCTGCCAGAGAGAAAAGGACGGGCAAATGAAAACGGAAGTCTGGGATTTTGCAAAAGACAGCAAGTGGACAGTTGCTACTGAAGATGGAAAGGTGATCGTTCCACTTGGATTTATGGGAAATGACTTTGTATATGGTGTTTCAAATCAGGCTGATGCAGGATGTGACGTTTGGGGAGCACCGATTCAGGCCATGCACCGTTTGGAGATTCAAAATTCAAAGAAAAAAGTAATCAAAACCTATGAGAAGGAAAATGTTTATATTCTTGGTGCAACCATTAAAGACAATTTGATTACGCTTAAGCAAGGAGTGAAAAACGGAACGGTTTATGCTTCTATGGAGGATGATTATATTACCAACAATGCAG
The DNA here is from genome assembly GCA_945992055.1 of uncultured Clostridia bacterium. GTDB lineage: Bacteria > Bacillota > Clostridia > Lachnospirales > Lachnospiraceae > Faecalimonas. Next base: position 41,093 of record CAMFVG010000109.1, read on the forward strand.
CAACGAATAAGTTTGTTTCGTTACAGTCTTTCTGGACAGATTTGAAAGGGACACAATATCGTTTTGCCTTTAGCGAGGGGCTTCGTGATAAAAGTGCAAAAACTTTGAAACCAAAACAGGTATTACAAGAAAGCACGGTGGTATTAAAGAGTACGAAAGAAGATGCAGAAAAATTTTATTATGTATATGGTCATGGTAAAGCAGCAGGCGCATTTTCAGAACCGGCAGAGGCTATTTTGCTGGCTGAACAATTATCCGGTGTTGTTGTTTCTCCGCGGCAGAGTTATGTATGGGAGGCAGACAATAGGGTTGCGTGGTATCGTAATTTCAATGTGGGGACTTTTACAGCAAAAGAAGGAGAAACGAATTTGGCAGCTTGTGTCAGAAAAGTACTTGCTTATGAGAAAGAATCCGTGGATGTTGTGTCAGAGCTTACTTCCAAGACAGCGGAGCAGATTTTAAGCGAGCAGTTAAAAACGGAAGCGGTTCGGTTCCGCGGATGTTCTGTGAAAGATATGTTTTACTTGATTGATAAAGGGGTGCCGGTAATCGGGCTGAAAAATAGTACGAACGCAGTTCTGTTTGTTGGGTATGATGCCAAGACGGCAACTTATATAGACCCGACGAATGGCGGAACTTATACATCTTCAATTGAGAAGGTAAATGAGATGTTGCGGGGTAGTGGAAATGTGTTTATAGGATATACAAAATAAGAAAAAGAAACGAGAAAGATTTCTCGTTTCTTTTATTTTTTGGACAGTAATTTATTGTTGTGTCAGCCACTTGTGTTTTTCTAATGCTGTGTATAGAATCATTCCCAACACACCGCAAGATATTACTTCTCCAATACATACTGTTAACATCAAAAATGTGATTGGAAGATAGAGTCCATAAGCATAACGCAGCACAAAAGGGATAATGGTAGTGTTTGAAATAATAGGTGGCAAGGGTGCAAGATATTTGTTTTTTTTGCGGAGTAGATATGTGAAGAAAGCACCAATAAGCGTTGCAAAGCTGCCAAATATAATATCTGGGAAAATAGCTCCACCCAACACGTTCCCTATTAAGCATCCGGCAAATAATCCGGGAATCGCAGCAGGGGTAAATACAGGAAGAATGGTAAGTGATTCGGCGATTCGCACCTGAATTTGCCCAAAACTGAACGGTGCAAAAATGATGGTAAGTGCCACATAAAGAGCAGCAATCATGGCTGCTTGTGTCCAAAATAGAACAGATTTGTTTTTCATAAGTTAATCTCCTTAGTTTTGTTTTACGTCAGGATGGTTTCGAACTGACAAATAGGAGTATAGCATGCATAAATGAGTATGACAAGAAAATTTTCTTCACAAAATATGCACAATTAGTTATTATTATAGGTAATCATGAGCTGAACAAGGAGAATTATAGAATGAAGAAAGAAAATAAAAAATTAGCACAGGAAAGACGGGCAAAAGAAAAGAAACGAAAAGCAGTGAAAGAGATGGCAGCACAGATTTGTAAAATTGGCATTCCGGTACTTGCATTTTTAATATTAGTAGGAGTGATTCTGTTTGATCCATTTTCAAAAAAAGAAACGGCAACAGACGATACGGCAGCAGGACAGACTGCAGAGCAGACGTTTGCAACAGACAGTTCTCTTGAGGTACAACAAGGAGATACCGTTAATATTGACTACGTAGGAAGCGTTGATGGCGTGGAGTTTGAAGGAGGCAACACACAAGGTGCAGGCACAGATCTTACTATTGGTTCCGGCACATACATCGATAATTTTGAAGAACAATTAATAGGTGCCCATCCGGGAGATAGTGTTGATGTGGATGTGACCTTTCCGAAAGATTATCATGTGGAAGACTTGAAAGGAAAAGAGGCTTTATTCAAAGTTGTAGTGAATGGTATTTATAAATAGAATAAAACTTTCGATTGACAATTGCGATAAACGGGAAAATAGGGTATACTATGAAAATAGTGAGAGAAATACCTGTTTTTCACAGGGGAAATAGAGTGAAGGAGTGTACAGACATGGATTTGGTAACAGTAAAAGCGTTGTACAAAAACCGTGAACAGTATTTAGACAAGGAAGTGACCGTAGGGGGATGGGTGCGAAGCATTCGTGATTCTAAAACCTTTGGTTTTATCGTAGTAAATGACGGAAGTTATTTTGAGACATTACAGATTGTATATAACAATTCAATGGCAAACTTTGATGAAATTTCAAAATTAAACGTAGGTGCAGCCATTATTGTAAAAGGAACATTAGTTGCAACACCTCAAGCAAAGCAGCCATTTGAAATTCAAGCAACAGAAGTGACGGTAGAAGGTGCGTCTGCTCCGGACTATCCGCTTCAAAAGAAACGTCATAGTTTTGAATATTTAAGAACAATTGCACACTTGCGCCCAAGAACGAATACGTTCCAGGCAGTGTTCCGCGTGCGTTCATTAATCGCATATGCAATCCACCAATTTTTCCAAGAAAGAGGATTTGTATATGTGCACACGCCAATTATTACAGGAAGTGACTGCGAGGGTGCCGGAGAAATGTTCCGCGTGACTACATTAGACATGGAAAATCTTCCGAAAAATGAAGATGGAACAGTGGATTATTCCAAAGATTTCTTTAATAAAGAAACCAGTCTCACAGTAAGCGGTCAATTGAATGGAGAAACTTATGCGCAGGCGTTCAGAAACATCTATACTTTTGGGCCTACCTTCCGTGCAGAAAATTCTAATACAACCCGTCATGCAGCCGAGTTCTGGATGATCGAGCCGGAAATTGCATTTGCAGACTTGGAAGATGATATGAATCTTGCAGAAGCAATGCTTAAATATATTATCAATTATGTGCTTGAAAATGCACCGGAAGAAATGAATTTCTTTAATTCATTCGTAGATAAGGGATTGCTGGAACGTTTGAACAATGTTGCGAACTCTGACTTTGCCCGTGTAACATATACAGAAGCAATTGCATTGTTAGAGAAAAATAATGACAAGTTTGATTATAAGGTTTCTTGGGGATGCGATCTTCAGACAGAGCATGAGCGTTATCTGACGGAAGAGATTTATAAACGTCCGGTATTTGTAACGGATTATCCGAAGGACATCAAAGCATTCTATATGAAAATGAATGATGACAACAAGACAGTTGCGGCAGTTGACTGTTTGGTTCCGGGTATCGGTGAGATTATCGGTGGAAGTCAGAGAGAAGATGATTACGATAAGTTATTAAAGAGAATGAACGAAATGGGATTGAATCCGGAAGAGTATCAATTCTATTTAGATCTTAGAAAATATGGTTCTACAAGACATGCAGGCTTTGGACTTGGTTTTGAACGTTGCGTAATGTATTTGACCGGAATGTCTAACATCAGAGATGTATTGCCGTTCCCAAGAACAGTTAATAACTGCGAATTATAGGATGATAGGGGCGTGGGAAGCAAAGGTTTCTCACGCCTGTTTGTTTAAAAATAAAATGGAGGTTAAGTATGGAAACGATTATTGTCGTATTGCTTGGTGTAGTTCTGTTTGTTGAGATTATTATTTTAATGACGGGAAAGAAAGGTAGAGATAAGGAGCAATTATCAAATCAGTTGAGTGAACTGAAAAAGGACAATCAGGAACTTCGGGTCGGAGTCATCAAAGAAATCTCTGACGGGCAGGGGAAAAATGAAAAAACAATTCGTGAAAGTTTGATTCAGATTCAAGAATCAACCGAGAAAAGATTGCGTGAGGATAGCAGGAATGTTAACGAAACCATTTTAAACGGGCTGAAAAGAATTCAGGAAGCCACAGATAAAAAGTTGACAGATATCCAACATAATATGGACGAGAAGCTTGATAAAAATTTACATACCAGATTGGATGAAAGTTTCAAACAGGTAGGAGAAAGACTGGAATCTTTATATCGAAGTTTGGGCGAATTAAAAAGTTTGGAAAATGGCGTTACCAGTTTGAATAAAACACTGTCTAATGTGAAAGCAAGAGGTGTTTATGGAGAAATGGCATTAGAAAACTTGTTGGCCAATATTTTAGATAAAAGTCAGTATGAAATAAATGTGGCAACAAGAGCGGGCAGTTCCGAAAGAGTAGAATTTGCTGTAAAAATTCCAGACAAGGAAAATAAGGGATATATTTTTCTTCCGATTGATTCCAAATTTCCGGCAGATATTTACGGAAAAGTATTGAATGCTGCGGAAAATGCAGATGTAGATAATTTGAAAATGGCAATTCAGGAGTTGAAATTGCGCATTAGAAAAGAAGCAATGACGATACGCGACAAATACATAGCGCCACCGAATACCACAGATTTTGCGATTATGTTTTTACCAACAGAAGGACTGTATTCAGAAGTGCTTCGGATAGATGGATTGGTAGAAGAATGTCAGGAAAAATACAAGATTGTTGTTGCAGGTCCAACAACTTTAACTGCCATTCTAAACAGTTTGTCGGTAGGCTTCAAATATCTGACAGTCAACAAAAAATCAGAAGAAATCATGAAAACGTTGGGGAATTTTAAGAGTCAGTTTGAAAAATTCAATGACTTAATTTTAAAGACCCAGAATAAGATATCAGATGCGCAGAAAGCCGCAGAAAAGTTAAGGGATCGAAGCGATATGATACAAAGAAGGTTGGATAAGGTAGAAGTAGTAGAATATGAAGAATTAGAAAAAACCTCTGATGAATAATCATCAGAGGTTTTGCTTGTTTTAAATTTTTTCACCGTTCATATACTTTGTCATAATATTTTGAATACGTCCGCTTGGGTTTAAAATGTCACTAATGGAACCATCGTGATTTAAGGTATCAATAATGAGTGCGATATATTTGCTTAAGTCACAGTTGATATACCAAGGTCTTTCTAATAGTTCCGGAGTCTGATAAATCAAGTTTGTTGTGAGAACGCCATGTAAAATACCCTGCTCGTAAGCTTGATCAAATTTTTCCAAACCGTTTGTAAAAAGACCGAAAGTGGAAGCGGCAAAAATTCGATTTGCTTTTCTTTCTTTTAACTGTCTCGCAACATCCAGCATGCTATCACCGGAAGAAATCATATCATCAATGATAATTACATCTTTTCCTTCTACAGAAGCTCCCAAAAACTCGTGTGCAACAATTGGGTTACGGCCGTTTACAATTCTTGAATAGTCACGACGTTTGTAGAACATTCCCATGTCTAATCCCAAAACATTTGCAAGATAGATTGCACGCCCTGTAGCGCCTTCGTCCGGACTAATAGCCATCATATGTTCGCTGTCTATTGTAAGGTCAGGGAACTTGCGAAGAAGAGCTTTAACAAATTGGTAAGTCGGACGGACCGTTTCAAATCCGTGCAGAGGAATCGCGTTTTGGACACGAGGGTCGTGGGCATCAAATGTGATAATATTATCCACGCCCATTTGCACTAATTCTTGAAGTGCAAGTGCACAGTCCAAAGATTCTCTTGAACTTCTTTTATGTTGTCTGCTTTCGTACAAGAAAGGCATAATTACGTTGATTCTACGTGCTTTTCCGCCGATTGCGGCAATCACTCTTTTTAAATTTTGAAAATGGTCATCTGGAGACATGCGGTTTGTATGACCGGATAATGAGTAGGTCAAACTATAGTTACAAACGTCAACCATAATAAAGATGTCTTTTCCTCTTACAGATTCATTAATAATACCTTTCGCCTCTCCGGATCCAAAACGAGGAACTTTTGCATCCACAATGAAAGAATCTTTTGAATATTCGTTAAATACGGAATCCTCTTTTGCATCTACAATGGCCTCTTTGCGCCATTTTACAAGATAATCATCTACTTTTTTTCCGAGTTCCTGGCAACCGATGATCGGAATAAATCCAATCGGCCCTACCGGGATGTTTTCCAATGTGCGTTCAGTACGGTGTAACATTAATTTTCCTCCCTGTTCATTAGTTTCTTCTTAATGCGAATATCATCGCCTGTGAGTTTCAACATGGTGTAATTGCTTGTGATTCGAGAGAAGGTTCTCTCGGAATAGATTTCTACCAGGGCTTCTAAAGAAAGATTTGTGGAAATAATTGTGGATTTCCCACGCAACAATCTTTCGTTCAAGCAAAGGAACAACTGTGAAACCGTAAATGAGTTGGCAAGTTCAGTTCCCAAATCATCTATAATCAAGAGATCACAGTCGAAAATGTGTTCATTCATTTCGCCTGCGTCTGCATCATTATCAAATTTACTTTTTGCTAGAGTGTCAAATAGTTCAAAGGAAGAGAGATAAATGACAGAAAAAGATCTGTCAATCAATTCTTTCGCAATACAGTTGGATAAAAAAGTTTTTCCGATACCAGTATCACCATATAGAAATAAATTACGAAAATCTTTTCCAAAAGTATCGACAAATTCAAGGGCCACAGCATGCGCCTTTTGTATACTGGCCAACGAAGAACTTCCGGTTTTCGGGTCAGTATGATTGGAAGAATAATAGGAAAAAGAAAATGTATCGAAGTTTTCCTTTTGTAAAATATCCTTTAAATTTGACTGTGTATAGAGCAAATCAATGACAGCCTTTCGAAAACAATGACATTTTTGATTGCCGATATACCCCGTGTCCTTACAATCGGAACAATCGTAAATTGGCTCCAAATAATTAGCAGGAAATCCCTTTGATGTTAGTAGAGCAGCAGCTTTTTCGGATAAGGCTTTCAACTGTACTTTGAGTTCTTGCAATGCATTTTCGTCTCCCTCCAAAAGTTTGCGGGCCTGACGTACACTTAATTCAGAAATGGATAGCTGCAAATCCTTGTATTCCGGTATTTCGCGGTATACAATTTCGTGTCGCTTGTCCAAAGCATTGCGGGTTTGAAGTTGTTTTTGTTCATAGGTACGAACGATAGTATCGTACTGGGAATTATTTAAAGCCACGTAAAAACTCCTTTATCATTGTGTGTTTAGAAGTTGCTGTTCTAATGAAGTCATGTCATAAGAACGCCCTTCAAAGTTGTTAAAACGATTGTTTGTATTTGCAGATTTTGTGGTTCTGCGTTTTTTAGATTCCTTTTCCTGTTGGTAGGCAGCATCCACGCGGGCAACGTCATTTATAGATTGGACATTGTTGGCTAACCAGTTAGAAAGAATCGTGTCCGTATATTTAAAGTCCGGTTTATGTGTATTATTGATTGTGCGATTGCAAGCTTCTAAAATAAGTTCCAAAGAGAATCCAAACTCTTCAGTCCACTTTTTGATATAGGTCATTTCCGCAGGAGCAGGGCTTCTTCCCTTGATACCAAAAGCATTTAAGATAGAAAAACAATTTTTGGTGTAAGAAGAAGTATTCTGTTTGGCCTCTTCCACAGTCTTAATACCGGAATCAGACCAAGCGAGTGCAACTGATTCTATGTAATGGAAAGTGCGATGTCCGTTTTCCACACAATATTCAATCAGATATTCGATTAAATCAATTGAGAAATTTAAGGTGTCAAAGAAAAAATTAATCTTTTTAATCTCGCTGGCGGATAATGGTTTGCCGATATATTGTTCTGCGACAAAATACAACTGTCGCAACTCGTCTTGATTTTCTTTTTTTGTACTGTTTAAAGTTTTTGCAGTCGTTTTTTTCTGTACAATCGGCGCCGCCTTTCCTTCCGAAACGGCAATTTCGTTGCCAATGGCAAGACCGCATATATTTCCGGCTTCATCATAGTCAATCTTGAGAAGACCTTCTTTAGACCAATGCTTAAAAGCCCGTAACACGTCCTTTTCTGTGCATTCCAAATAGTCTGCAAGGGCAGAAATAGATAAAGCATGATTTTCTGCATGCAAATGGCGCAATAATAGCAGGTATACTTTCACATACTCGCCGTTTGCTTTTGCCATATGATGATCTATAAAATCGTTTTCTATAATTGTACTATTCCCTTGAAAACGGTTTTTTAACGTTAGTGTTCTTGTCATGATTATACCATCCTTTATCCTATCAGTATTCGTATTATAGCATTATCAAGGACAAGGACAAAGAACTTTTAAGTGGATATCTCGAGTTTTTTGTGGATAACAAAAATGTGGAAAATGTGGATAACTATTGCTTGAGAAGAGAATCTCCAATATTTACAACGTCTCCGGCCCCCATAGTTATCAACACGTCCCCGTGGATACATTTTTCGAGTACAAAATTTTCAATAGCTTCAAAGCTTGACAGATAATACGCGTCCGTACCCCGGCGTTTTATTTCTTCTGCCAAAGCTTCGGAGGACATTCCTAAAGTATCTGTTTCACGAGCTGCATAAATGTCTGCCAAAATCACATGGTCTGCAAGAGAAAGCGCCTCTGCGAATTCATGGAAAAAGGCTTTGGTTCTCGTGTAGGTGTGTGGTTGGAAAATGCACCAAATATCGCGATGTGGATAATTTTGTACGGAAGTTAAGGTCGCTCGGATTTCCGTTGGATGGTGCGCATAATCATCAATAATCGTTACACCGTTTCGTTCACCTTTATATTGAAAACGGCGATCTGCACCGGTAAAAGAACGAATGCCTTTTGCAATTGTTTTCGGGCAGATGTTCAGCAAATCGGCTGTGGCAATTACAGAAAGAGCATTAGAAACATTGTGGGTTCCTGCAACTGATAATTGAATATGCTCTGCAAATTTTCCGAACTTTATTAGATCAAAAGAGGCATTTCCTAATTCATCAAAAGAAATGTTTCTTGCACAATAATCGGCATCTTTTGATTCGGAGTAGGTAATTACATTGCAAGAAAGTCCGTCTGTGATTGTTTCCATCTGTTCGATATTTTTATTAATAATAAGAGTTCCATCTTCCGGAAGAAGAGCGGCAAATTTATGGAAAGAAGAACGGATATCATGTATATCCTTGAAAAAATCCATATGGTCTTCTTCAACATTCAAAATAATGGAAATCTTCGGGAAAAAGGCATGAAAACTGTTTGTATATTCACAAGCTTCCGTCACAAAAATATCGGAACTTCCAACGCGGATATTTCCACCAATAGCATGTAGAATACCACCAACAGATAGAGTAGGGTCTTTTTCAGCCTCTAACAAGATATGAGAGAGCATGGAAGTAGTGGTTGTTTTCCCGTGTGTTCCTGAAATGGCAATTGGTGTGTTGTAATTTTTCATCAGTTGCCCAAGTAATTGTGCGCGTGTCAGCATCGGTAGATTTTGTCGCTTTGCTTCTATGAATTCTTCGTTGTTTTCGCGAATGGCAGCAGTGTACACAATTAAATCTATCCCATCAATAATATTAGATGCTTTTTGCGGATAGAATATAGTCGCACCTAGAGATACCAAACGTTCGGTCAGGCTTGAAGATTTTGTGTCTGAACCGGAAATTGTGAAGTTTTCTTTTAGCAAAATTTCTGCAAGACCACTCATACTGATACCGCCGATTCCGATGAAGTGCACATGCAGTGGTTTTTTGAAATCTATTTCATACATAAAACGCACATCCTTTCCCATTTCTTTCATTATATACAGATATTGAAAAAAAACCAACTTATTTGTTAAAAAAAGTATCATAGAATTTGTGCATTTTTTATATACTATACACATAGAAAGTCAAAGTTACAGGTTGTTTGAGAAGTCGGTTTTGTTAGAAATTAACAAAATTTGTAAAAAAACATGTTGTTTTTTGTAAAAAATGTTCACTAAAACTTTACATTATGTTATAATGTGTTATAATCTTGATGAGATACCCTCCACGTTGGGTAGTAAAGTAGCGTGGAAAAAGAAAGAAACCAGTTTTAGAAAGAGGTAAGTTATGCAAATTACAGATGTACGCGTGCGCAAAGTAGCAAAAGAAGGAAAATTAAAGGCGGTTGTATCAATCACTATGGATGACGAATTTGTGGTACATGATATTAAGGTTATCGAAGGTGAAAAAGGCCTTTTCATCGCTATGCCGAGCAAAAAGGCATTGGATGGTGAGTATCGCGATATCGCACATCCGATTAATTCCTCTACAAGAGAGAGAATCCAAACATTAATTCTTGAAAAGTATGAAGAAGCTTTGAAAGAAGATGTATTTGATGAGGCAGAATAAAAAGGCAGAAATTTAGAATGGCAAAGTTGTTGTATGGCAACTTTGCTTTTTTATGCAATGAACCTTTGGTTGCGTATTTAATATGGAGAACGAGATGAATTTGCAGATTTTATATGAAGATAAAGAAGTTATTGTTTGCTATAAACCGGCCGGAGTTCCAACACAGACGGCAAGACTTGGTGAGCAGGATATGGTAAGTCTCTTGAAAAATCATTTGAAGGGGAAATATGTGGCGGTGGTTCATCGATTGGATCAGCCGGTTGAAGGTATTTTAGTATTTGCCAAAACAGCTGCTGCCGCAAAAGTTTTAAACAGAGAAATGCAAGGAGCAGGTTTTGGGAAATTTTATCAGGCAGTGCTTTGGGGGACACCTGGGAAAAGGACTGGGACACTGGAAAATTATTTAATCAAAGATGGTCGTACGAATACGTCTAGGATTGCATCGCCTACTGAAAAGAATGCAAAAAAGGCAATCTTATCCTATGAGGTTTTGAAGACAGGAAAAGATAATGAAAAAGATATCTCATTGGTAAAGATTAAGCTTGACACCGGAAGGCATCACCAAATTCGTGTACAGATGGCAAATTTGGGCTGTCCGATTTGGGGAGATACAAAATATAATCCGTTGTTGTTGGGAGATAAAAAATGGAGACAGATTGCGCTATGCGCATACCGATTGGAATTCGTTCATCCTAAGACGGGAAAAAACATGGTATTTGAAGTGGAGCCACAAGGGGAAGGATTCCAGATAGATACTCTTGACAAAATCTAGAAATTCCAATAAAATTGGGATGATTATTGAAAATGGACTGTGAAGAGGACTAGTACACACAGGAAGTGCCCCAGAGAGAGAATTATTTGGTGAAAGATTCTTGCAGGAAATGTGTCGAACCTACCTTGGAGTCTCTGTGTGAAAATACAGCGTGACACCGGCGTTAATGGTGATAAAAGAGAATCGTAGAAAAAGGTCTATGATTAACAAGGGTGGTACCGCCGAGTTTTTCGGTCCCTTATAGGGATGGAAAATCTTGGCGTTTTTTATTTTATAGAAAAGGAGATAATATTATGAAATTGAAAACACTTGTGGGAGATCGTTTCAAAGAACGCCCATCAGATTGTGTAATTGACAGTCATGCATTTACTGTGAGGGGAGGATACATTAAATATGTAGCGAACGGAATATTTTCCTTATATCCTCCGATGAAAAGAATAACGAAGAAAATTGAGCAGATTATTCGAGAAGAAATGGATGCCATCGATGGTCAGGAAGTTTTGTTCCCAGTAGCACTTCCGGGAAGTTTATGGGAAGAATCTGGTCGTTTTGAGAGTGTAGGAGATGAATTACTTCGTTTCAAAGATCGAAATGAAAGTCAGATGGTTTTGGGTATGACACATGAGGAGGCAGCTGTGCATTTGGTAAGAGAGTATGGACAGACCTATACCAAATATCCATTTATGATTTATCAAATTCAGACAAAGTTTCGTGATGAGGCAAGACCGCGTGCTGGTTTGATTCGTGTAAGAGAATTCACTATGAAAGATGCATATTCTTTCCATACATCTCAAGAGGATTTGGAGAAATATTATGATGTATGTTATGAAGCATATAATCGTATTTTCCAGAGAGCAGGTGTGCCGGAAGTCATTGCAGTTCAATCGGATTCCGGTATGATGGGAGGAAGTGTTTCTCATGAATATATGCTTTTAGCAGATGCAGGGGAAGATTCCATCGTTATTTGTGAAGAATGCGGATATCGCGCAAACATGGAAGCTGCGGAAAACTGCGTAGATAATTCGGAGAGCGCAGCTATGGGAGTGCTCGAAAAAGTGTATACACCAAACTGCAAGACAATCGAGGAAGTTACAAATTATTTAGGTTCATCAGTAGAAACTTCATGTAAGGCAGTGATGTATCAGAAAAATATGACAGATGAATATGTCATTGTGTTTGTACGTGGCGACTATGAAGTGAATGAAACAAAACTTACAAACTACCTGGGAGAAAAGGTTCATCCTGCAGAAGTGACCGAAGAAAGTGGAATCGTGGCAGGATTTACTGGACCTTATGATATGCAGAGAGATTGCATGGTAATTTTTGATGTATCACTCAAGGGAATTGAAAATTTGGTTGCAGGAGCAAATGAAACCGATTATCACTATAAAGGCTTGAATCTTGCGCGCGATTGCGGAGAAATAGAATATGTGGATGTATCCAAGATTCAAACGGGTGGAATTTGTCCATGCTGTGGAAAGAAAACGGTTCAGGTGAAACGAGGAATTGAAGTGGGAAATATTTTCCAATTAGGAACCAAATACTCTGCTTCTATGGGAATGAAATATACAGATGCAGAGGGCAATGAGCAAACGCCGATTATGGGTTGTTATGGAATCGGAGTGGGACGTCTTGCGGCATCGGTTTGTGAAGCGAAGCATGATGATAATGGTCCAATCTGGCCGATTACAATTGCACCGTGGGAAGTTCATTTGTGCTGTATGCGTGCAGATCAGGAAGAATGCAAACAAGTGGCAGATCAGTTGTATAAAGATTTGCAAAATGCTGGCATGGAAGTTATTTATGATGATAGGGATGTGCGAGCAGGAGCGATGTTTGCAGATGCAGATTTATTGGGTGTGCCGATACGTGTGGTTGTAGGGCCGAAGAATCTGAAAAATAATCAAATCGAATTAGCAACTCGTGATAAGAGTGTTTCCAAATTGGTAGATTTAGATCAGGCAATGAATGAGATCCAAGCATTAAAAGATCAACTGTTCGCGGAAATTTATGCAAAGGTAACTCCGCGTGCATAAGAATAGGCAAAAATAAGGAAAGGAGGGCACGGCCAAATGAAGATTATCTTACCTGAGAAAGTAAATCAAATCATTCATACACTGCAAGAGCATGGGTATGAAGCATATGCGGTGGGCGGCTGTGTCCGTGATTCTATTCTAGGCAGAGTTCCGGATGACTGGGATATTACAACGAGTGCTACCCCTTTGGAAACAAAGGCCTTGTTTCAACGAACATTTGATACGGGTATTGAACATGGCACAATTACGATACTGATAGATAAAGAAGCGTTTGAAGTGACAACCTATCGAGTGGATGGGAAATATGAGGATAGCAGGCATCCCTTGGAGGTTACTTTTACGAGGTGCTTGCAAGAGGATTTGTTGCGCAGAGATTTTACGATTAATGCCATGGCTTACAATGATAAAGAAGGGCTGGTAGATATTTTTGGTGGTATGGAAGATCTGAAAAATCAAACGATTCGTTGTGTCGGAAATGCCAAAGAACGCTTTGGAGAAGATGCACTGCGCATTTTGCGAGCAGTTCGATTTGCTGCACAATTGGGATTTCGGATTGAGGAAGAGACGAAAAAAGGTATTGTGGAGTTGGCACCAACATTAAAAAATATTAGTGCAGAACGTATCCAGGTTGAACTTATTAAGATGTTGACCTCTAAAAATCCGGACCTGTTACGTGAGGCGTATGAACTGGGGATCACGAGAGTCATCCTTCCGGAATTCGATGAAATGATGAAGACAGAGCAGGAAACACCCCATCACAAATACTCTGTGGGGGAGCATACATTAAAAGCATTGCAGTTTGTTCCCGCGGATAAGGTGTTGCGGTTAACAATGTTGTTTCATGATGTCGGTAAACCATTGGTCAAAACGATGGATGAAAAGGGAAGAGCGCATTTTAAAACACATGAGTTGAAGAGTGCCGATATGGCGAAACAAATCTTACGGAGATTGAAGTTTGATAACGATACTACAAATACGGTTGTAAAACTGGTACAGTATCATGATTATCGTATGCCTGCAGAACCGAAGAATGTCAGAAGGGCGATGAACAAAATCGGAGTGGAGTTATTCCCTTATCACCTAGAGGTGCGAAAGGCAGATACATTGGCGCAAAGCGAATATAAGCAGGAAGAAAAGTTGCAAAATATAAGCGAAATAGGGGATTGTTATCAAGAAATTTTGAAGAGAGGAGAATGCGTGTCTTTAAAAACATTAGCCATAACTGGCAATGATTTGATTGCCGAAGGCATGCAGTCAGGAAAAGAAATCGGAGAAGTTCTCAAACGATTGTTGGAAATGGTTATTGAACACCCGGAATATAATACAAAAGAAAAGTTACTACAATTAAAAGATTATATATAGGAGCAGCCGTTAGTTGATGACAAACTTTCGGCTGTTTTTATATGTCATACTTGGCAAGTATGTGTCATACATTAGACTGAAATGGAATTTTATGACACAGGGGGCAGTATGAGAGAAAACGAGCTGGAAATTTTAGAGCAGTATAATATAGATGTGAAAAATACAAAGAAGGTAAGAGATGCGGTCCTGTGCGAAACGGAACAAGGTTTGTTTTTGGTTAAGGAGTTGCGGATTTCTGAAAAAAGACTTTCTGTCCTCGAATATTTGAACGAACACTTGCGCAAGCGGGGATGTGAGAATATTGACTGGATTTTAAAAAGTAAAGAGGAGCAATTATCTGTTGCCTCTGAAGAGGGGACAAAATATTTTTTAAAGAAATGGTTTGTTGGAAAAGAATGTGATATTCATAAGGAAAAAGATATATTAGATGCCGTCGCCAACTTGACAAAAATTCATGAAGCCATGCAAGGAGTTCACATGGAAGGCGAAGGAGAGAAGCTTGCGTTTTCGCAAGCAGAAGATTTGCAGCAGGAATATTCCAGGCATAACAGAGAAATGAAGAAAGTGCGAACCTTTATGCGTGAAAGAGCTGGGAAGGGCGAGTTCGAATTGGCCTTTTTAAAACATTTTGATATGATGTATGCGCTGGCAGATTGTTCTTTAGAATGTTTGAAAAAATCGAACTATGAAAAGTTGGTTCAAGAAAGCAGGTGCCTACACACACTGACTCATGGAGATTATAATTATCACAATGTTTTGATGACATGTGAAGGCATTGCCACCACCAACTTTGAGCATGTAAAGGAAAACATACAAGTGACAGATTTTTACTATTTTTTAAGGAAAGTACTGGAAAAGAATCGTTGGAATATAGCATTGGGAGATAAAATGGTAAATTGTTATCAGAAACATCGTTCTTTTAGAGAGGGAGAAATGGAGTATATAGCGATTTGTTTGGCTTATCCGGAAAAATTTTGGAAGGTAGCCAATTCCTATTACCGTTCGAGAAAGGTTTGGATACCTGCAAAAAATCTTGAAAAGCTAGAAATGGTGATTCGTCAAACTGAAGAAAAGAAGAAGTTTTTGAAAGAGATATTTGCTTTTCATTTTTAAAAGAGTGATGTATAATGAAGAAAAAGAACATGGAGGTACATATGGAATGAACTATCAAGAACAATATCAAGAGTGGTTGACAAATGCATGTTTTGATGATGCGACCAAAGTGGAATTAAAAGGTATCGAAAACGATGATAACGAAATAAAAGAGAGATTTTACAAAGAATTGGAGTTTGGCACCGCGGGACTTCGTGGTATTATTGGAGCCGGAACCAATCGAATGAATATTTATACAGTTCGAAAAGCAACACAAGGACTTGCAAATTACATTATTCAGAAAGGTTTTGAAAGCAGAGGCGTTGTGATTGCATATGATTCAAGACGTATGTCCCCGGAATTTGCAGATGAAGCTGCATTGTGTTTGGCAGCCAATGGGATCAAATCGTATGTATTTGAATCTTTACGACCGACACCGGAGCTTTCTTTTGCTGTTCGTAAACTAAATTGTATTGCGGGTATTAATATTACGGCGAGCCAT
The DNA here is from genome assembly GCA_945992055.1 of uncultured Clostridia bacterium. Taxonomy (GTDB): domain Bacteria; phylum Bacillota; class Clostridia; order Lachnospirales; family Lachnospiraceae; genus Faecalimonas. Next base: position 56,874 of record CAMFVG010000109.1, read on the forward strand.
AATCCTCCGGAATATAACGGATATAAAGTCTATTGGGAGGACGGTGCGCAGATTACACCACCACATGATAAGGGCATTATGAATGAGGTACAAAAAGTAACTGATTACAGTACCATGAAAACAATGGCACTAGATGAGGCAAAGAAGAGTGGGCTTTACACGGTAATCGGTGCAGAACTTGATGATGCCTATATGGAAGAATTGAAAAAATTGGTTATTCACCGAGATTCTATTAAAACAATGGCAAAAGAACTTAAAATTGTATATAGCCCTCTTCACGGAACAGGAAATATTCCGGCTAGACGTATTCTTAAAGAATTAGGATTCGAAAATGTATATGTAGTACAAGAACAGGAACTGCCGGATGGCGAATTCCCTACAGTTTCGTATCCGAATCCGGAAGCAGAGGAAGCGTTTGCATTAGGCCTTAAACTGGCAAAAGAAGTGGATGCGGATTTGGTGCTTGCAACAGACCCGGATGCGGACAGACTTGGGGTTTATGTGAAGGATAATAAATCTGGAGAATACAAAGTTTTGACAGGAAATATGTCCGGTTGTCTTTTGGAAGAATATGAACTTAGTCAGAAAAAAGCCACAGAAGGGAAACTTCCGGAGGATGGGGCAGTTATCAGCTCCATAGTAACCTCTAATATGGCAGAAACGATTGCAAAGGCTTATGGGGTTCAGTTTATTGAGGTGCTTACTGGGTTCAAATTTATTGGGCAGCAGATGCTTCGATTTGAAGAGGAGCAAAAGGGAACCTACTTGTTTGGATTCGAGGAGAGCTATGGATGTCTCATTGGAACACATGCAAGAGACAAAGATGCAATTGTGGCAACTATGGCACTTTGTGAAGCAGCAGCATATTATAAAACACAGGGAAAAACTTTGTGGGATGCCATGATTGATATGTACGAAACCTATGGATATTATAAAGAAGATATTCAATCGATTACATTAAAGGGCATTGAAGGGCTTGCAAAGATTCAAGAAATTTTGGAGACCTTGCGTAAAGAGCCACCGATAGAGATTGCAGGGTATAAGGTGCTGAAGGCAAGAGATTACCAAGTAGGTACCGTTACTGATTTAGTAACAGGCGAGGTGACCTCTACGAATCTTCCGACATCCAATGTATTATATTATGATTTGCCGGATAATGCATGGGTTTGTGTGCGTCCATCCGGAACAGAGCCAAAAGTGAAATTCTATTATGGCGTAAAAGGAAGTTCTTTGGAGGACGCGGAAAAGAAATCAGCACAATTAGGCAAAGAAATTTTAGAAATGATAGACAAAATGTTATAAAAAATGTGAAAAAATGTGAAAATATAGTGCAAAAGACCCAAAATACACTTGACAAATATGTGAGGAAACGTTATAACAGTAGTCAGGAGCGCATTCGGAAAGAATGCGTTGAAATCAGAGGAGGAAATACCCATGAACAGAGCTGAATTAATCGTAGCTATGGCAGAAAATGCCGGATTAAAACAAAAAGAGGCTGAAAAAGCATTAAAAGCATTTACAGAAGTAGTAGCAGCTGAATTAAAGAAAGGTGGAAAAATCCAATTAGTTGGATTCGGAACCTTTGAAGTAAGTGAAAGAGCAGCAAGAGAAGGAAGAAATCCACAAACTGGCGAATCTATGAAGATCGCAGCTTGCAAAGCTCCAAAATTCAAAGCTGGTAAAGCTTTAAAAGATGCTATCAACTAGTAATTGATACAAAATGCTCATTAGGGTGTGCTTTTTGCACACCCTTTTGTTTTTTGGGAGGAAAAGAATGAGGCTTGATAAATTTTTAAAAGTATCGCGTTTAATAAAAAGAAGAACAGTGGCAAATGAAGCTTGTGATGCAGGAAGAGTGTTGGTAAACGGTACTGTGGCAAAAGCTTCAGTCAAGGTGAAAATCGGCGATATCATTGAAATTCAATTTGGAACCAAGAGCGTGAAAGTGGAAGTTTTGGATATACAGGATACGACCAAAAAAGAAGAAGCGAAGGAACTGTTTCGCTATATATAGAAAAGGTGTCATAATTCCGTAAGACCGTTCATAGAATAATTAAAAAGAAAGGTTGTGAATGGTTGGAAGAGAGACAAGTACCAAAAGCACACAAGTTGGTAATCAATAATAGAAAGACAAGTCTGGTGACAGGAGTATTAGATGTTCTTGCATTTGATTTGAACGAGATTCTACTGGAAACAGAGCAGGGCATGTTGATGGTAAAAGGGAAAGATTTGCATGTCAATCGTCTCAGTTTGGAAAAAGGGGAGGTAGAGCTTTCCGGTCAGATAGATAGTGTCGCATATTCTGAAGTGAAACACAGTAGCAAAAAAAATGAAAGTTTATTTATGAAATTGTTTAAGTGATTATGATACTGGGTATTGAAAAAGAATTGGCTATTTTTTTACAAGCAGTATTATCGGGTAACCAAGTTTGTCTGGCATATGATGTTCTTCGTGTGTTTCGACGACTTGTAAAGCACAATTTATTATTTGTTTCGATAGAAGATATTGCTTTTTGGATTGGAACGGGTTTTTATTTGTTTGTACGGATTTATCAGACAAGTAATGGAACCATCCGCTGGTATTTTGTTTTGGGTGTGCTTTTTGGAGGGTGTTCTACCTATTACGTGATTGAAAAATTGGCAAAAAAATATATTGCGAAATTCAAAAAAAGATAGTAAGATGAAAGTGCTATTAAAGGTGTAATAGTAGGGGAATAAAGGTGAGTATAATAATGAAAAAAACACAGAAGCGAAAGAAACGTGTGCGGCGCCGAGTGTTGCAACACAGATTGAGTGTTATTTTGATTTCAGGCGTGATAGTGATTTTGGCAATTATGCTTTCGGTTTCCAGTGTTTCTTTGCGGGCAAAATGGAAGAAACAGGAGACACAGATTACAGAGTTGACCAAGGAATTGGAAGAAGAAAAGGCACTTGAAGAAGAGATAGAAGAGTTAGAAGAACACGTTGGTTCGGATGAATACATAGAAGATGTTGCGCGAGAAACAGGGTTGGTATATCCTAACGAGATTCTTTTTAAATCGGAACCATAATTAAAACTAGAATGATGATACAAATGATAGCTTTAGAAGACTTATGTTTTCTAAAGCTATTTTTTTACTTTGCAGGAATGCGGGTTTTAAAAGGGTTGCATCACATTCGTTGTAAGGAGGCAGTATGAAAGAATTGGAAATGAATCCATACGTAATTCAAATTGATAAATTTGTAAATTCCCTAGAAAAGTTATCCCGGGCTTTTTTGCATTTGGAGGACAAGCAAGACGATATTACAGAAGAGTCTTATCAGAGAATGTGTGAGGAAGTTAAGGAACGGGTTTGTAAACAATGTAGTCGCAATGCGGTGTGCCGTGAATATGAAATGTTATGGGAATTATTGTATACGATTGAACACTATGGTGCAGAAATGAATGTAGAAACAAAACGAAAAATACAGAAAAAATGCAATCAGGCACCACAGTTTCTGCGTGCAGTGTTGGACGTATATAAAAATGAAAAGCAGAATGCAATGTGGAAACAGAGAATGGCAGAAAATAGGGCAGACTGTGCAGTGCAATTAGGGTCTTTCGCACAGATGATCCAGCATTCTACCAGGGAGCTGAACGCCAGTATTTTCACGGACGAGCATTTGGAAAGAAAAGTGAGAGCAAGATTTTCCAAACTCGGCTTAAAATTGTTGAGCAGTGTATTTCTAGTATCTGAAAGCGGTTGTTATGAAATACATGTTACTGTTAGAGCCACAAAGGGGAGATGTATTACAACCCGGGCCGTTGCGGACACTGTTTCAGAATGCGTGGGTCGAAATATGATTTTGGGTAAGGAAGAGCGGAATGTTGTGAGTACAGAATATCACACGATTATCTGTGTGGAAGGACCGAAGTATCATACGTTGCAAGGTGTTGCAAAAATAGGGAAAGGTTGCGACAAGATTTCCGGGGATAACTTTTCACTACTAGAGCTTTCGGGTGGAAAACAGGGCGCCATCCTATCTGATGGAATGGGTGCAGGGAAAACGGCTTTTCAGGAAAGTGCAATGGTGGTGGAAGTTCTGGAAGAACTTTTAAATGCAGGTTTTCCAAAGGAAACGGCATTGCAGATGTTAAACACGGCGATGGTTATGGGGAGAGAAGAAGTCCGTTTTTCCACAATTGATATGAGTTTTTTTGATTTGTATACGGGGCAGTGCGAGATTGTAAAAGCAGGAGCATCTACTACATTTATCAAATATAAGGACAAAGTAGAACGGATTAAGTCTACCAGCCTGCCTATGGGAGTTGTTTCAAAACTGGAACTAGATTCCACTGTGCGGCAATTACAAGACGGAGATTTGGTGATTATGCTTACGGATGGAGTGATGGATGCATTGCCGGTTGAGGAACAGGATTTCTTGATGCAGTTGATTATTGAGGGTATGCAACTTCATAATCCAAAGGAGATTGCACATCACATTTTGGAGCAAGTATTGGAATGCTCCGGGCAGGTCCCGTTGGACGATATGACGGTGCTAGTTGTCGGTATATGGAGTCTTGAAAAATAGAAGAGAATGAGATAGAATTGTTATAAATTTACAAAGGAAAATATTAGCTATGCTGGAAAAAGTCAAAAGTTACGTTGAAAAATGGCATATGTTAAAAAGTGAAGATCGAGTAATTGTAGGCATATCGGGAGGTGCGGATTCCATATGCCTTGTTTTGGTTCTTTTGGAACTCCAGAAAACAATTGGGTTTGAAATGGTAGCTGTCCATGTGAATCACGGAATGCGCGGGGAAGAATCCGATGCTGACGAACAGTATGTGAAGCAGTTTTGCGCAGAACACGGCATTTTATGTGAGTGTTATTTTGCAGAGGTGGAATTATTTGCAAAAAATAGGAAACAATCTACAGAGGAAGCAGGCAGAGAAGTCCGTAGGGAGTTCTTTTCGCAGGCACTCTGTACACACCGGGGAACCAAGATTGCACTTGCGCATCATAAAGATGACAGCGCAGAGACTTTTTTGTTCCACTTGGCAAGGGGTACGGGCCTGAAAGGGCTGGGTGGAATTGCACCGGTTAACGGAAATGTGATTCGTCCGCTTCTCTGTGTGCGGCGGAGTGAGATAGAAGCATATCTTGGCAAATGCCAAGTTTCTTACTGTATAGACCGCACAAATGAAAGTGATGCATATACAAGAAATCGTATACGGAATCATGTGATTCCATATTTGGAAAAAGAGATCAATTCCAAGGCAGTAGAGCATATGAATGAAACGATGGAATATATTCGCCAGATTCAAGAGTTTCTGGAATTGCAAACGCAGGTAGCGTGGGAGAAATGTGTGTGCAAAGAGGGAGAAAATTATGTTGTTTTAGAAGAACCATATAGACAACTTGCAGAGGCGATTCGCCCGTTATTGTTAAAAAAGGTGCTGACAGAGGTATCCGGACATGCGAAAGATTTGGAATCCGTACATGTAATGAAAGTACAGGAGCTTTTCGAGAGACAAAGTGGGCGGAGACTTGATTTACCATATCACGTAGAGGCCAAACGAACTTACCAAGGAATTGTGCTTGGATGGAAACAGTCAAAAGTGAGCACCGTTCCGGTAGAGCAGATTTACGATATGAGTAAATTGGAAGAAACTTTTCATATAGGAAATCAAGTCATTCGATGTAAAATTTCGAAACAAAAGACTTCTGAAAAAAATAACACGATACAGTTAGACTGTGATATAATAAAGGACAATATCAGTTTTCGCACGCGAAGAGAAGGAGACTATATTACGATTCATCCTGATGGGCGAACGCAAAAGTTAAAATCCTATTTTATTAACGAAAAGATTCCGCAGGAGGAGCGCAATAATATTCTTTTGGTGGCAGATGGAAATCATATCCTATGGGTAGTGGGTTATCGAAAAAGCTGTGCATATCAAGTGACAGAGGGAACGAAAAGAGTGTTAGAAATTCAAATAGACAAAGGAGAAGGCAATGGCAGACAAAATTAGAGTAATGATATCTGAAGAAGAAGTGGATGCAAAAATCGAAGAAATAGGAAAAAAGATTAGTGAAGATTATGCTGGCAAGCCAGTTCATTTAATCTGTATTTTAAAAGGAAGTGTTTTCTTTTGCTGTGAATTGGCAAAACGTATTACCGTTCCGGTATCTTTGGATTTTATGAGTGTTACAAGTTATGGTGATGGAACAAAGTCCAGTGGGATTGTAAAGATTGCAAAAGATTTAGATGAATCTTTGGAAGGAAAAGAAGTAATTGTTATTGAAGACATTATTGATTCGGGAAGAACGCTTTCTTATTTGTTGGACGTTTTGAAACAAAGAAAACCAAATAGTTTGAAATTATGCACATTGTTGGATAAGCCAGACAGACGAGTGAAAGAAGTGCAGGTGGACTATGTTGGCTTTGAAATTCCGGATGAGTTTGTAGTAGGCTATGGGTTGGATTACGCCCAGAAATATAGAAATCTCCCATACATCGGCGTTGTAGAGGGATTAGAGGAGGATTAGGAGATTGAAGCAAAAAGGTAGAGGAATAGGCGGTTTTTCTACGCTTATTATTATATTGTTTGTTCTGGGACTGTATGGGTTTTTCGGTCAAATAGGGCAGCAGCAAAGAAGCATTACAAACGAAGAATTTTTGCGTGCTATTCAGGAAAAGAAGATAGAAGCGGTTGTTATCGTACAGGATAAAGCAGTTCCGACAGGAAGTTTAGAAATTTATCTGGAAGGCGAAGAAGATATCAAAGTATTGCAAGTATCGGATGTTAATGCAGCACAGGAAACTTTGGCAACAGCAGGAATTGACAATGTGGAAATTATTGATGTGCCGGAAGAATCATGGTTTATGACAACGGTGTTTCCGACCTTGCTTATGATTGTTGCAGTCGTATTTATATTTATGTTGATGAATCGCCCAACAGGGGCAAATGCTAAAGCAATGAACTTTGGACGGAATCGGGCAAAGATGAGCAATCCGTCTGATAAACGTGTTACATTTTCGCAAGTTGCCGGTTTGCAGGAAGAAAAAGAGGAATTGGAAGAAATTGTAGATTTCTTAAAAAGTCCGAAGAAATATATGGAAGTAGGAGCCAGAATTCCAAAAGGTGTGCTCCTTGTAGGAC
>CAMFVG010000110.1 GCA_945992055.1 uncultured Clostridia bacterium
AATTCTTTCACTCCGTTTGCATTCGCTCCCGGCGTATTAAACACAACAATGCCTTCCTCTGCACAGCGTTCTAACGGAATATTGTTAACACCTGCACCTGCTCTTGCAATCACTTTTAAATTTTCACCAAACTCCATGTCATGCATAGCAGCACTTCTTACAAGCACTGCATCTGCATTTTCCATTTTATCCACTGCAACATAGTCTGTATCAAATTGATTCAATCCTATTTTTGCAATTGGATTCAAGCAATAATATTTATACATCTTACAGATTCTCCTCTTCAAATTTCTTCATAAAAGCAACCAAGGCCTTTACACCTTCTATTGGCATTGCATTGTAGATGCTGGCTCTCATACCGCCCACACTGCGATGACCCTTAAGATTTTCAAGTCCCGCTTCTTTTGCTTCTTTTACAAATTTTGCATCTAATTCTGCATCACCTGTTACAAATGGTACATTCATAAGAGAACGGTCTTTCTTCTCCACTGTTCCTTTGAACAATTTGCTCTCATCCAAGAAATCATAGAGAATCTTTGCTTTCTTTTCATTATATTCTTTGATTGTGCTAAGACCGCCCATTTCTTTCAACCATTTAAACACTTTACCGCAAATATAGATTCCATATGCCGGTGGCGTATTGTAAAGAGAATTTGCATCTGCATGTGTTTTATAAGTCAACATCGTCGGAGTTCCCGGAAGAACATCTTCGGTAATTAAATCCTCTCGGATAATTACAATTACAACACCTGCCGGTCCTATGTTTTTCTGTACTCCACCGTAGATAATGCCGTATTTGGTTACATCAACCGGTTCTGATAAAAAGCAGGAAGAAACATCCGATACTAATACCTTTCCTTTGGTGTTCGGCAATTCTTTGAATTTAGTACCGTAAATCGTATTGTTCTCACAAATATATACATAATCTGCATCGTCTGAAATCGGCAAATCTGAGCAATCCGGAATATAAGAAAACGTCTTATCTTCTGATGTCGCAATTTTATTTGCTTTTCCGTATTTCTGTGCCTCTTGATACGCTTTCTTCGCCCATTGACCTGTTACAATAAAATCGGCAACTTTGTTTTTCATTAAATTCATCGGAATCATGGCAAACTGTTGAGATGCTCCTCCTTGCAAAAACAACACTTTGTAATTATCCGGAATATTCATGAGTTCACGAAGATCTGCTTCCGCTGTCTTGATAATCTCATCATATGCTTTCGAGCGGTGACTCATCTCCATAACTGACATTCCGGTGCCTTTGTAATTAAGCATTTCATCTGCCGCTTCTTTCAACACACATTCCGGCAATACAGCCGGTCCTGCCGAAAAATTATACACTCTACCCATTACTCTATTCCTCCTATTTTTTATTTTGTTTGTAAATCTTCTTCACTGAATACTTCACTAATAGCTGCTCCAGGTGCTACCATCGGCCAAACCTTATCATCACTGTCAATTTGACAATCGATTACAACCGGTCTGCCAAGCGTTAACGCTTTTGCAAATGCTGTTTTGAACTCCTCCTGCGTGGTTACTCTGATACCCACTGCACCCATGGCTTCTGCAAGTTTCACAAAATCCACTGCATCATTTAAAACGGTGGACGAATAACGTTTTCCATAGAACAAAGTCTGCCATTGACGCACCATTCCTAAAACATGGTTGTTAACAACCACCTGAATGATCGGAATATTATGTCTGACAGCTGTGGCTATCTCATTCATATTCATACGAAAACAGCCATCCCCCGCAATATTTACAACGGTCTTCTCCGGAACACCGGTTTTGGCACCTAACGAAGCTCCCAAACCATATCCCATGGTTCCTAGGCCTCCGGAAGTGAGAAATGTTCTTGGTTTGCTGTATTTATAAAACTGTGCAGCCCACATTTGATGTTGCCCTACTTCCGTCGTAATTACGGCCTCTCCGTTTGTCTGATTGTAAATTTCCTCTACAATAAATGGACCGGTCAAAACATCTTTATGATATGTAAGCGGGAATTTTTCTTTATATTCCCTGATTTGCTGTTTCCATTCTTCGTGGTTTTGCTGCTCTAATTTTTCATTCAACATTTGAAGCACGAGATTCAAATCCCCTTGAATACTCGCATGTGTCATAATATTTTTATCGATTTCTGTTGGATCAATATCAATCTGCAGAATTTTTGCTTTACTTGCAAACTTACTTGCATTTCCCGTAACACGGTCACTAAATCTGGCTCCGAGAACCACTAATAAATCACACTTACTGACACCGTAATTCGCAGGTTTGGTTCCATGCATTCCGAGCATTCCCGTGTAAAGCTCATCTGTTCCCGGGAAAGCACCTTTTCCCATCAGGGAGTCTGTAACCGGGGCATCCATTTTGTGCGCGAATTCCATCAACGCTTCGCTGGCACCTGAAAGCACTGCACCACCACCTACAAAAATAAATGGTTTTTTTGACTTTTGAATCATTTTGATTGCTACATCAATTTCACGCTCACAAATGTCTGTTTCAACACATTTTTTGGTGTCAATTTCTGCCTTTTTGTACTCACATGTATTTGCAGTGACATCCTTTGGAACATCAATTAAAACCGGTCCCGGACGTCCCGTTCTTGCAATCTCAAATGCTTTACGAATAGTAGCAGCCAAATCCTTGACATCTTTTACAATATAGTTATGCTTTGTAATCGGCATTGTGACACCTGCGATGTCAATTTCCTGAAAACTATCTTTTCCTAAAAGTGAGACACCTACATTACATGTAATCGCCACAATTGGAATAGAATCCATATATGCAGTAGCAATTCCCGTCACAAGATTTGTTGCACCCGGTCCGCTGGTCGCAAAACACACACCCACTTTTCCGGTTGCTCTGGCATATCCATCCGCCGCATGGGATGCTCCCTGCTCATGCGAAGTTAAAATATGATTTATTTCATCGCTATGTTTATATAAAGCATCATACACATTTAAAATGGCTCCCCCAGGATATCCGAAAACGGTATCGACACCTTGTTCTTTTAAACATTCGATGACAATTTCTGCTCCTGTTAATTGCATCTTATATCTCCTTCTCTATCTCGGTATTTCTAATATTGCGCCTCTGTTTCCTGATGTAACCATAGATGCATATCTTGCCAAATATCCGGTGGTAACTTTTGGCTCGCGAGGTACCCATTTGGCTTTTCTCTCTGCCAATACCTCATCAGAAACTTTGAGTTCAATCTTTGTTTCAGGAATATTGATCTTAATAATATCTCCTTCTTCTACCAACGCAATCGGTCCACCTACCGCTGCTTCCGGGGATACATGCCCGATGGATGCTCCTCTGGATGCTCCACTGAAACGTCCGTCTGTGATTAATGCAACGCTTGCACCCAATCCCATACCTGCAATTGCAGATGTCGGATTCAGCATTTCACGCATACCAGGGCCTCCTTTTGGACCTTCGTAACGGATAACCACTACATCACCGGCAACAATCTTACCACCTTTGATTGCATCAATTGCATCTTCCTCACAATCAAACACTCTCGCCGGTCCTTCATGAACCATCATTTCTTCCACAACTGCAGAGCGTTTTACAACACCTCCATGAGGTGCTAAATTTCCGGTAAGCACTGCCAATCCACCTGTTTCACTGTAAGGATTGTCAATTGGTCTAATTACTTCCGGATCTTTATTGATCGAATTAGCAATGTTTTCTCCAACTGTTTTTCCTGTAACTGTCAGGCAATCTGTATATAATAAATTCTTCTTGTTCAGCTCATTCATAACAGCATATACGCCACCGGCTTCATTCAAATCTTCCATATATGTAGGTCCTGCCGGCGCCAAATGGCAAAGGTTCGGCGTCTTTGCACTGATTTCATTTGCAAAAGTAATATCAAAATCCATGCCTATTTCATGTGCGATTGCAGGCAAATGCAACATACTGTTTGTGGAACATCCCAATGCCATATCAACAGTCAATGCATTGAGGATTGCTTTTTCTGTCATAATATCTCTTGGGCGAATATTCTTTTCTAACAATTCCATGACTTTCATGCCGGCATGTTTTGCCAAACGAATTCTTTCAGAATATACTGCAGGGATTGTTCCATTTCCACCTAATCCCATTCCAAGTACCTCTGTCAAACAGTTCATGCTGTTAGCAGTATACATACCTGAACACGAACCACAAGTAGGACATACTTTTTCTTCAAATTCTGTCACATCTTCTGCTGTCATAGTTCCTGCCGCATAAGAGCCTACCGCTTCAAACATACTGGAAAGACTTCTCTTGCATCCTTTCACTTTACCTGCAAGCATCGGACCGCCACTTACAAATATGGTTGGTACGTTGATGCGCGCAGCAGCCATCAAAAGCCCCGGCACATTCTTATCACAATTCGGAATCATAACCAATGCATCAAATTGATGCGCCATAGCCATGGCTTCCGTAGAATCTGCAATCAAATCTCTGGTTACCAAGGAATACTTCATTCCCACATGCCCCATTGCAATACCATCACAAACTGCAATTGCAGGAAACATAATCGGTGTTCCGCCTGCCATTGCAACGCCCATCTTAACGGCATCGCAAATCTTGTCCAAGTTCATATGACCCGGTACAATTTCGTTATAAGAACATACAATACCAACAAGCGGTCTTTGACGTTCTTCCTCCGTGTAACCCAGTGCATTAAACAATGATCGGTGAGGTGCTTGTTGTACGCCTTTTGTAACTGTATCACTTCTCATTTTCTCTTCCTCCTGATTTATACATTGAAGCATATATAGGAAATAGTATATATGCCCCTATTATTCCAACATATTTACTCTTTATAATATCGCATTTTCCCCTTCTGGGCAAGTATTTCACCACAAAAAAAGATGTGCTTTTCGCACATCTTTCTACTTTTTATTCTGCACTTGGTTTTTCTACTTGTGTAATTGCTGCTTTCTGCATCGGAATACGGCAATTTTTGTTATTACCGAATTCTACAATCACATCATCTTCAGAAATATCAATAATCACTCCGTAAAAACCACTTGTTGTAAGAACAGTATCTCCTACTTCCATTTGTGAGAGCATCAACTGTATTCTTTTTTGTTCCTTTTTCTGCGGACGCATCATAAAGAACCATAATAAACCGATAAATGCTGCATAAACAACTAACATTACGATCGGGCTTCCACCAGCCGCACCATTCATTGTAATCATTCTACTTCCTCCTACTTTTTAAACACTATGGATATCATACACAATATCTAAATATTCATCAAGTAATTTTTTTTACTTTCCTGACATTCTTGCCAACTTTTCTTCTTTATATTCTTTATAACAACCTTTTTCTATTGCCTCTCGAATTTCTTCCATCATCGTATTATAAAAATACAAGTTGTGCAACACACAAAGTCTCATGCCTAGCATTTCTTTCGCTTTTAACAAGTGCCGAATATAGGCTCTACTGTAAGTACGGCATGCAGGGCACTGACATCCTTCCTCAATCGGCGCTTCATCCAGCTCGTACTTGGCATTGAAAAGATTCAACTTGCCTTGATTTGTATACACGTGTCCGTGTCTTCCGTTTCGGCTTGGATACACACAATCAAAGAAATCCACGCCTCTATCCACTGCCTCTAATATATTTGCAGGAGTTCCAACTCCCATCAAATAAGTCGGTTTTTCCAGTGGCAAATATGGAACAACTGCATCTAAAATGCGATACATATCTTCATGGGATTCTCCAACTGCCAATCCTCCAACTGCATAACCATCCAAATCCAACTTGGAAATTTCTTTCGCATGGGCAATGCGGATATCTTCATAAATACCACCCTGGTTAATTCCAAACAATAATTGATTTTTATTAATGGTATCCGGAAGTTGATTTAATCTCGCCATCTCCTCTTTGCATCTTGCCAACCATCTGGTCGTACGTGCCACGGAATCTTCTATATACTTTCGATTTGCCACGCTGGACGGACATTCATCGAAAGCCATGGCTATTGTTGAGCCAAGATTGGATTGAATCTGCATACTCTCTTCCGGGCCCATGAAAATCTTTTTCCCGTCTATATGGGAATTGAAATAAACACCTTCTTCTTTAATTTTGCGAAGCCCCGCCAAAGAGAATACTTGAAATCCTCCGGAATCCGTCAATATCGGCTTATCCCATACCATAAATTTGTGTAATCCACCAAGTTTTTTGACAACCTCATCTCCCGGTCTCACATGCAAATGATAGGTGTTTGATAATTGCACTTGAGTTTTTATCCCTTGCAAATCCTCTGTTGATACAGCCCCCTTAATGGCTGCTATTGTTCCCACATTCATAAATACCGGTGTTTGAATCACACCGTGAACAGTATGAAACTCTGCACGTTTTGCAAGGCCATCTCGTTTAATTAGTTTATACATAGTTTCCTCTTTTTATTAATAATGAATTACAACCGGACACCCCACATGAACCATGTCGTAGAAAGTCCGTACTGCACTTAACGGCATATTGATACAACCATGGGAACCATACCCTTGGCGATAGCGATTACCACCAAAGGCCGCCTGCCATGTCGCATCATGGAAACCAATGCCTCCCCAAGTCACGCGTGCCCAGTAAGCTACTTGGGTTTCATATTCGCGTTTCCCATTCGGCATAATGTTTCCTCGCAGAATCTTGTTGCGCATTTTTTCTAAAATCGTAAAAATCCCGGCAGTCGTCGGTGTAGATGGTTTTCCTGTCACTACATCACTTTCAAAGGTGACTGCCCCATTTTGAATGAACCACATATGTTGAGTTCCAAGGTCAACTTCCACATAAGTTGTGCCCCATACATACTGACCTTCCGGCGTTGCCTCTCTTGAAAAGATTGGTGCTCGTGATACTTTTTCTCCTGCTTGAATCTCCTGTACCAACTGTGCCCCTTCTTGATCTACTCCTACAATTCGTCCAAGTATCGCATTCTCTATTGTAACTTCTTTTCCGGCAGGAGTGACCATAACTCCTGCACGATTATTGGTATTGAACTGTTGACTCAATGACTGTGCATAGGCTTTTGCATAATCTAAAGACACGGACGGTGTCATGTTTTCATCTGCATAAATCCATGCGGCAAAGATGTCTTTGTTAAGTACCACTTCAATACCATCGTACTGATATGTAACCTCTGTATCCAGATAACCATTCATCGCATCTTTGGCTGCGTGAACTTCTTTTGATTTTGCTGTGAACTTCGGTTGCACATAGCATTTTGTTTTTTGCAAATCAAAGGTATCGTTCAGTGTCTTTACGCTTTCATGAGAAGTTTCTATCAATTTTGCCCAATCAATCTGGGTACCGTAAACTTCTTTTTGTATCACAAACTCTTTTTCGTCAAACACAACCGTTGCTGCAACAGGAGCTACTTGATTCTCCGGTTTCACAAACTCTAATTCTCCTAAAAGCATATCCAATTTTTCGTGATTATAAGTCAAAAGAACCTCTGCCTGAATATCGTTTTTCGTAAATATCGCCTTCGGCCATAAAAACTGGTTTTGCTTTTTAAAAGCTTCCTCTACTTGTTTGTAACCCTCATACTGAATGTCAAAATCTTTTCCTTTGATTTTCTCCTTTTTTCCATCTGATTTTACAATCGTTAAGGAGTACTTTTCTACCTGCTTTTGCAGAACCTTTTCCACTTCTTCCACTGTCATATTGGAGCAATCCATATGATTTACAGAAGTTTGCATAAACAATCTTTTCTTATAATAAAAAGACATACCTAAATAAACAGCTAGTAAAACAACGATAAATGCTGCTACTGATGCAATCAAAATCTTTGCTTTCTTGCTTAATGGCTTCGTTGCTTCCTCTGTTCCTGTTCCTGTTTCTGCCTCTTTTTCTGATTCCGCTTTTTCAGTTTCTGCTTCTGATACAGATTCTTCAGACTCATTTTTTTCAGAATCAGCTTCCCCGGCTTCCGATTCCGACGCCTCTGTTACGGCTTCCTCTGTTTCGGCTTCTTCCGTTTCGGTTGTTTCTGTAACTTCTTCTGTTTCGGTTACCTCTTCCGTTGTTTCTTCCACCGTTTCTTCCACCGTTTCTTCCACTGTGTCTGCCACTGTTTCTTCAGTTTCAGTCACTTCTTCAACCGGCGTTTCCTGTACGTCCTCTAATAATTCTTCTGTAATTTTCTCTTCCGTGTTCTCCACATTCCCCATGTGTCTAACTCCTTTATCTTCAATGTATCGTTTATTATAATACGAACTTTTCAAAAAGTACAGTAATTTATTATTGCGCCTTTTAGAAAAAAAGAGGACATGTTATACTGTCTATAGTAAAATTTCACAATAAAACGGAGTAAACGAAACAAAAACAATGAAACGTACTTTTTCTTATACAATATCAGAGGACTTTAATTCCTATAGCCTATTACAATTTCTGAAGACAAAAAAATATTCAAGCCAAATCATTACGCATTTGAAGCGTACTGAAAATGGGCTTCTAATCAATAGTGTGTGGGCGAGGATCCATGATATATTACATACAAATGATATTGTCACAATTCAATTAGTTGAAAATGATTCATCAGAAAATATTGTTCCTACAAATCTGCCCCTTGATGTCGTATATGAAGACGAGGATATTTTAGTTATAAATAAAGATTCGAATCGCCCTATTCACCCTTCTCAAGGAAACTACGACAATACATTAGCAAATGCAGTTGCCTACTATTATCAGCAACGGGGTGAAGCCTTCACCTACCGCTGTATCAATCGCCTGGACCGAGACACTACCGGTTTATTGATTATTGCAAAACATATGTATAGCGCATCGTTATTATCCGAAATGGTACAAACACGTGAGATCCATCGTGAATATCTGGCAGTTGCCTCCGGGAACGTTCCTTCATCCGGAACGATTATTGCGCCGATTGCCCGTGTCGACGGCTCCACAATTGAACGTCATGTGGATGAGAAAAATGGGGAGTATGCTTGCACCCATTATAAAACATTAGTGTCAAAAAACGGATATTCTCTGGTATCATTGAAACTCGAAACCGGACGCACACACCAAATCAGGGTTCATATGAAACACATTGGTCATCCTCTTCCCGGAGATTTTTTGTATAACCCAGACTACTCTATCATTCAGCGTCAGGCGCTTCATTCTCACAAATTGCGCTTTATTCACCCAATTACAGGTGAAGCGTTGGAGTTTGTAGCCGATTTGCCGGATGATATGAAACACTTTTTTCTCACAAAAAATTAAAAATAATAAGGTGTTAACTCGTGCAAAAATGACCTCGAAAATTCATAAATTTTCAAGGTCATTTTTTTGATTTTATTATTTGACACCTTATTAGTTCTTTCATCAATGTATATCCATTTTTAAAAGAAAGTGCCGATAAAACAAGTATAGTCAATAAGTTTATACTTTTATTCACATCCAAGAATTCAGATACCCGTTTAGGAACAATGCAAGGAAAAAAGGTGTATGAATACCTTATTTTCTTGTTTATTACCTTTTTTACAACATTATCATTTAAGACGTATTGCTTAAATAACGGAAGAATATAATAATTTCTTTTGATTACTTCTAATTTCGTGTTTTTAGGATTAGCATTTGCATCAATGTTATTAAACGCTGGTTTATCTGTATAGGAAGACATATGGCAACCGCCTTTACACAGTTTTCTCCATTTGCATCGTTTACACTCATGTGGTAACGCAAAATCGTTCTGCATTTTCATTCTCTGACGAATACTACTAATATTTTCTTCGAAAATATTTCCATAAGTTCTGTTATCTTTTCCACAAAAACGAACATCTCCCTTACTGTTGATAACAAAACTTTGTTCTCCTTCTATACCACAACCTTTTGCGAATATTGAAATTGCATCCTTGTTATCAATTGAGCAATATGCGTATCCGCCACAAGTTCGTACTGAAATATCATACCTCTTTCTTATATCCACACATTTGTCAAAAAAAGTATTGAGTTGTTCATTGTCTAGAAGTTGATTTTCAATACTGTTATCTACTCCTATCGGCTTGGTCGCTCTGCTAAAATATATTGATTCTAAAGAATATCTGTGAATCAAGAAATCAGCAGTTGATTCCATGTATTGTAAATTCATTGACTGAACAACAATATTTATTAAAAAGTCAACACCATACTTATGTAATAAATCAAGACCTGCCACTACATTGTCGTATGAATTCATACCTGTTATTTTATAAAAAATATCACTATCATTTGCAGGTACTGACACCATGACCTGAATATTACTTTTTTTTAAAAAATGTGCTATCTCCTCGGTAATCAAAGTGCCATTTGTAAGCAATCTGACAAAAATATTCTGTTGGATAAATGTTTCAATAGATTTTTTTACTTTATCAAACACCAGCAATGGTTCACCACCTGTAATCGCAACAGATACAGGTTGAAAACTCAATATCTTTTCTGCTATTTTGTCATAATCATTTACATCTTCATTGCTAATTTCATTTGTTTTAAAATGGTTGTAACAGTAAAAACAATTGTGATTACAAGAATCAGTCACTTCCCAAGCTATATTATGATTTGTTATATGTTCACGCATATTAACAACATCCCGAACTACTCGTAAAAGAACAGCCCCAACCATCATATGGATTTCTTCTATCAGAACCTGAACTTGAGCCAAAATCCACAAAAATCATAAGACAACCCATAATCAAGGAACTAATAATGTAATACACAAAAGAATAATTGCAGACACACATGACAAAAATCGCAAAAATTCCACCCATAATAAACGCCTCACTATGCTTTTGCACAGAACGTATAATCGAATACACAAATATAGTTAATACAGGAATCACAATCGAAATTATGCACCATGTTTCTTTTGTCGATAATAAGTTCATGCTATTAAATGTTTCAAAGCTAAATATAAAAACATTTTCTTCCAAAATAGAATAAGCCACCGCAAAAGAAAAAACACACAAAACCAATAAAATACTAAACCAAGTTTTTTTGTTTAACATAATAAAACCTCCATTTTCTATTTTATATTTTAAAGCAATGGGCAAAAAGGATCCGGAACATCATATTTCCCTTTTACCGCATAGGCCATACAACGGGATGCACCTAAACATTTGCTTTGAAAATCGCACCTTAAGCATTTATCACTACATCTATGCTTTCTCAAATCTACAAACACATCATTATTAAAATAAACCTCTGAAAGAGTCGTATTATTAATATTTCCACAAACAATAGGCAATCTGCGACAAGGCATAATGTTGCCATACTCATCAACCGTTATTAGCGTTTCTCCTGCTTTACAAAAATATGGTGAATCTTCAGAACCCAAAAATTGTAGTGCACGATAATTCTCTACTCGTAACCCTGATTCTTCATTAGCAGGATTTTCTTTTTCTTGTCTCAAAATACTAATGTATTGTGGCATTAATTCTGTGCTAATCGGTCGTATAAACTCACTTTTATAAACAGGAATATATCGATCGCTCCACAACGTGCTCACATGATACTTTCTGCAAATTTCTGCAATTATTGGAAAATCCGCAAAATTATCTTCATGCGCAGTAAACGACACTCTTGTTGGAACACCATTTTTATATAGCAATTGCAAGACTTCTATAACCTTACCAAAATTTCCATCACCACGGATTTCATCGTGTGTTCTTTCCGTTCCATCTATACTAACTTGAAAATTTTGAAACCTCTTGTTTTGTTTTAATAGACGTAAATACTCTGGTCGCACCAGCGTCCCGTTTGACATTATTACAAGAAAATATTTTTTTCTGCATACAAACTTTAGTATTCTTTTTATATTTTTATGTAAAAATGGTTCACCACCGGTTATTCTTAATTGTGGCACAATTGTCTCTGTTGGATATTCCTTTCCTAATGCCTTTATAAGCATGTCAAACTGTTTTATGACCTTTTTTATATCACTATAACTCATTTCAGACTGATGCTCGTCAATATAACAATGCTTGCATCGCAAGTTACATCTGCCTGTTATGTGCATTTGTAAAGAAATAACTCTAAAATCCTTCATATACTTCAAGACATGTCCTTATTTTTTATGATACTGTACCAAATACCAAGCACCATCATGATGGTACTCGGTATCTATCTTTTCAGTTTTAAAACACATTTATATTTGGAAACATCCTCCACCAATAAACTCTTTTAACAAAGAATTTTGTGGCACATGTTCACTTCCGATTCCTACAAAATAATCTAAAAACTTCAATAATCTTTTTGCCTCTATATATTCCTCGCACTCTTTCTCGATTCCGAAAAGAACCGGCTCGGCATACTGTTTTAAAACTGCCAACTCATAAATCAGTGCCGAATTAAACATGACATCAGCTTCTTCCTGATACGGGAAAATATTTTCTTCTTCTCCTCGTCTGACTGATGGCCACATAGCAATTGTATTCCTTGCATTGGTTCCACGAGTTCTTGCATCACGCACCATACGACGCAACAATCTTCCGTCGGTTGTAGGAATCCGATTATGTTCGTCGATATTCAATTGTGTCAACGCACTAATATAAACTTTAAACTTATTCTCTCTTGGCAACTGGTAGGTCAATGCATCATTCAAACAATGTATACCCTCAATTACTAATACATCCTGTTCACCCAATTGTTTTGGTGGCAATTTATACTCTCTCTTACCGGTTTTAAAATTAAAGGTAGGTAATTTCACCGCTTTTCCAGCCAACAATTCTTTCAAATCTTGGTTTAATTGTTCTACATCTATCGCTTCCAAACACTCAAAATTGTAATTGCCATCCTTATCTCTTGGTGTTTTTTCACGATCTACAAAATAATTATCTACCGCTATCGGATGCGGAATCATTCCATGGGCACGAAGTTGTATGGAAAGGCGATGCGAAAATGTAGTTTTTCCAGAAGATGACGGTCCTGCAATCAACACAAACTTAACATTTCCTCTATCTGCAATCGTTCTTGCAATATCACCTATTTTCTTTTCCTGTAAAGCTTCTTGCACCAAGATGGTTTCTTGGATCGTTCCTTTGGTGATTTCTTCATTCAAATCAGCTACCGTTTGAATGCCGAGCATATCTCCCCATTTACTTGATTCATCTAACACTTTAAACAATTTTTGATGTGGTTCAAACGGAGGAACAACGGTTGGAGCTTCACATTCCGGCATCTGAATAACAAATCCTTCTCCATACAAATACAACTCAAAATACTGCAGATAAGAAGCATCCGGAACCATATAGCCATAATAATAGTCTTCAAACTCATTCATACTATAGATATTCACTTTGGAAACACGACGGTATTCAAACAATCGCTCCTTGTCTTTCATCCCATGCTTGCGGAATAAAGCGATAGCTTCATCTGTATTCACCGTTCTTTTCTTGATCGGCATTTTTTCTGCTATCATTTCATGCATTCGCTTTTTTACACGCTCAAGAAATGTTTCGTCTATTTTCCATCCACCTGCAACAGTACAGTAAAACCCCTTGCTTACAGAAAAATCAATTCGTACTTTACACTGTTTTTCATGTCCACAAATATCATGAATCGCTTTCACTAACATAAGACACATACTGCGCTTATAGGTTTTGTTTCCAACGGCGTCCCCAACTGTAATAAATTTTAATACACAATCCTTTTTCAAGGTTTTTCTCAACTCGAATAATTTGTAATTTTCACACCCCAGTACAATTTGATGTTCATACTGTGCCTGAAAATCTTTTGCTATTTGTTCAAAAGTAGTGTCCTCTGCATATTCACGCACAATTCCATTTACTTGTACCTGATATGTGTTCTTATTCATACAGCGCCTCCTTCTCTTTTTATATCACACAAAAAGGATTCTTTATATTAGCCTTTAAAACTTCCATATTTTCAAGGCAATTTGCAAGATAATTTGCAACGTCCTCAATAAAGATATGTTCCAAGCCATAATGTCCGGCATCAATAATAATCAAACCTTCTGCATTGGCATCGATGCCTTCATGATGGTCAATTTCTGCTGTGATAAACGCCTCCGCTTTTTTTGAAAGTGCAAATTCAGACATGTGTTTTCCAGACCCTGGAGATATGGCAACTCTTTGTATACGCACATCTAGATCACCATATACTTTAACGGTCTCTAATCCAAACTTTGTTTTCACCAATTCGCAACATTCTCTGACTGTCATTTCTCCTGGCAATTGTCCCACTCTTCCGATGCCTTCCTGTTGCTCCGGATTCGTAATATCCAATACTTGTGTATCTTGCAGCCCTAAAATTTCACTTGCCAAATCTGCCATCCGCAACACATCATAATTTGTATGCATTGCGTAATAGGAAATATCGTGTTGCAACAAGGTTACAACACGACGTCCGATTAATTGTTCATCTGTAATCTGTTTTTGTGGCGAAAAAATCATTGGATGATGTGTCACAATCATATCTGCTTTCTTCGAAATCGCATCTTCAATAACTTCATCTGTCAGATCCAGTGCCACGTAGATTTTTTGCACTTCTTTTTCTATGCGTCCAACCAGTAATCCAACATTATCCCACTCCAGAGCTGCATGCTTTGGATATGTATTTTCAATCATTTCCATAATATCTCTGCAAAGCATACTTTATTTCCTCCAGTTCTTTTTCTATCATGCTTCTTCGTTCTTCAATATGAATACCGTCCCTATGCACAATATTTTTTAATATATCTGTTTTAACTTTGAATTCTTTTTCTAAAAACATCTTTAATACGGGATGCTTTTGTTCCAAAAGCTTCCTGCCATATTGGAGCTCTACAGTATTATACGCAGAAGCTTGTCCATTTATCACTTTCATCATCGGATAGAACTTACCGTCCTCAACAACCATGTCCTCCGCGATAATGCGGTATTTATGTTCGCAAAGATATTTCCGTACTTTCCAAAGCTCTGATTGCGGTTGCAAGATAAACTCTTTTACGCTTCGGAACACGGAATCACCGTTTTTTAAAATACGAACAGTTAATGCTCCGCCCATACCTGCAATGACAACACACTCGAACTCTCCCGGAACAACATTTTGAACTCCGTCTGATTGGCGTGTTTCGATATGGGATTGCAAGCCATGCTCCCTAATGTGTCGCTCTGCTTTTTTTAATGGTCCAAGATTCACATCCATAGCCAATACTTTTGGACTTTTTTGCGATTCCAATAAATATATTGGAATATATCCGTGATCGGTTCCTACATCAACTACCGATACACCATCACTCACAAGATTTGCTACTGCCTGTAAACGTTTTGACAACTCCATAACTTACACCTAGTCTAAATAATCTCTCAACTTTCTGCTTCTACTTGGATGACGTAGTTTTCGCAATGCTTTTGCTTCAATTTGACGAATACGTTCACGTGTTACATCAAATTCTTTTCCTACTTCTTCCAATGTCCTAGCTCGTCCATCATTCATACCAAAACGTAAACGAAGTACCTTCTGTTCTCTCTCTGTTAAAGTATCTAACACTTCATTCAATTGTTCTTTTAACAATGTGGCTGCAGCAGCTTCTGCCGGAACCGGCACATTATCATCTTGAATGAAATCACCAAGATGGCTGTCTTCCTCCTCACCAATTGGGGTTTCCAAAGAAACCGGTTCTTGAGAAATCTTCAGAATCTCTCGAACACGTTCTACCGGCATGTCCAATTCTGCAGCGATTTCTTCCGGCATTGGCTCACGCCCTAATTCTTGCAATAATTGTCTTGATACACGAATCAATTTATTGATGGTCTCAACCATATGCACCGGAATACGAATAGTTCTCGCTTGATCAGCAATCGCTCTGGTAATGGCTTGACGAATCCACCATGTTGCATAGGTACTGAATTTAAAGCCTTTTTGATAATCAAATTTCTCAACAGCTTTAATTAACCCCAAATTTCCTTCTTGAATCAAATCCAAAAACAACATCCCACGTCCAACATAACGTTTTGCAATACTTACAACCAAACGTAAATTCGCCTCTGCCAAACGTTTCTTTGCTTCTTCATCCCCTTCGGACATACGTTTTGCCAATTCCACTTCTTCTTCGGCACTGAGGAGCGGCACCTTTCCGATTTCTTTCAAATACATACGTACCGGATCTTCGATACTGATTCCATCCGGAACAGACAAACCGATTTTCTCCATATCTACATCGACTTCTTCCTCTTCCGCAGCCAACATAATTTCAATATCATCCGGAGCATCTTCTTCGGTTGAATTTGAGATTCGAAGTACGTCAATACCTTGAGCCTCTAAATACTCAAAAATTTTATCCATTTGTTCTGCTTCCAGCTCCATGTCTGAGAAAACCTCATTGATTTCCGTGAGTTCAAGAATATTTTTCTTCTTTTTCCCAAGTGCAACCAGCGTGTTTAGTTTTTCCTCAAATTTCATAGCTTGTTCTTCCATGTAGTATCCATCCTCCATAACTTGTTAATATTTTATCCTCAATCAATAGAAATATGCAATTTCTGTAAGTCCTGCAAGTTTCTCCTTGCAATCATTAATTTTTGCAACCCCTCAATATCAGTAGGTTCCAATAGCCTTGTGGCCTCATTGATGCTGTTCGTTTTGACACGAATGATGGTTTCCTTCAATGCTTTCTCCTGCTCTGCCTTCGTATCCAACCGTTGAATCTTGGTATGAAACAGCGACGCCACTTCCTTATGTTCATCCTCATCCGTAAAATAATTCATCACTTGTGCCGGTTTTACTTCTCCGGATTCGTACTGCTCGTACAATATATTTGCAACCGACTTATACAAATCTTTTGTGAAATCTTCCGGAAAAATGTATTTTTTAATCTGCGCAAAAACGCGTTTGTCTTCCGCTAACCATGTAAGCAAAATCTTTTGAGACTGCAAATTGCCATCCTCTTTATTTTTATCCTTGCCACCGGTTTGTTTTGCTTTAGTGGCCGGTGCCGCCAGTCCATGTTTGATTGCCATGGTTGCAACCAGTTTTCGCAAATTTTCATAACCAACATGGTACTTTTCGGCTACTGCCTCAATATAATTATTGCGTTCAATTTCTTCCTCAAATTGATTTAAACGTTTGGCAACTTCATTGAAAAATGATGTTTTTCCTTCCGGTGAATTCATATCATATTCTCGTTCCAATATTTCTAACGAGAATAAAAATCCATTCCGCGCCTTATTAATGCGTTCTTCGAATGCTTCTGTTCCAAGATGTTTGATAAATTCATCCGGGTCTTTGTATGGTTCCATCCGAATAATTTTTGCAATAATACCGGCTTCTTTCAAAATAGGAATCGCACGCAATGCAGCCTTCGTTCCCGCTTCATCGCTGTCAAACGTCAAATACACCTCATTCACATAGCGTTTAATCAGAGATGCATGTCCAGGAGTAAACGCAGTTCCTAACGATGCAACTGCATTTGTAAATCCCGCTTGATGCAGTGCAATCACATCCATATATCCTTCACACAACAAAAAATAGCTTTTTCTGGATGTCCTTGCCCTATTAAGCCCATATAAATTACGACTCTTGTCAAATATAACTGTTTCTGGCGAATTTAAGTATTTTGGCTCTCCGTCTCCCATAACTCGTCCACCAAAACCAATCACACGATTATTGACATCCATAATCGGAAACATGACGCGATTCCAAAATTTATCAAATACACCACTTTTCTCGCTAACGGAAATCAACCCGGCTTTTACAAGTATTTCGTCTGAATATCCTTTTGTTTTGAGATATTTATAAAGATCGTCCCGATATTTATGCGAATATCCCAATCCAAACGCTGTAATCGTTTCTTCGTTAAGCCCTCTTTTGGTTAAATATGTATGTGCATACTTTCCCTGTTCTGACTTAAGTTGTACGTAAAAATATTGGGCTGCCAATTTATTTACTTCTAACAAGATGGATTTCAAATTTGCACGCTCTTTTGCTTCCTCCGAATACTCTTCTTCCGGAATTTCAATTCCCACGCGCTCTGCAAGCATTCGCACTGCTTCCATAAAGGAGAAGTTCTCGTACTCCATGACAAAGGTGAAAACGTTTCCGCCCACACCGCATCCAAAACAATGATACATTTGTTTGGAAGGACTGACAGAAAAAGACGGTGACTTTTCATTATGAAACGGGCATAAACCAAAATAATTGCTTCCACTCTTTTTCAACTTTACATACGTAGAAATCACATCAACAATATCATTTCTGCTTCTGATTTCTTCAATCAAATCTTCTGAAAAGTACATGTTTTCCTCCTTTCAACCTTCTCTTT
Organism: uncultured Clostridia bacterium; assembly: GCA_945992055.1. Lineage (GTDB taxonomy): Bacteria > Bacillota > Clostridia > Lachnospirales > Lachnospiraceae > Faecalimonas. The sequence continues at coordinate 18,237 of CAMFVG010000110.1, forward strand.
ATATACTATTCGACAAATATCTTTGATTTCCTTTAATTTTTCCAAGATTCCGGAACAAAAATTTCCTGGAAAGTTTTTACTGCATAATTATCGGTCATGCCGGCGATATAGTCACAGATAACCTGTTCCTTACAGTCTCCATTCTTTTCCATTCGTTGCAGATATTCCTGCGGAAGTTTTTCAAGATGCTCCAAGTAGTAACTATAAAGATTCTTCACCATCTCAACTGCTTTATGTTCTTCCTGTTTTGCAAGTGGATTTCGATAAACATTGTCAAACATAAATCTTCGTAGTCCTTGCATCGCCTCTTCTACTTCTTTCGACATTCTTACATTTGGTTGATCCATGCTATTTATAATAACATCGTGGGTAATTGTATTTAATCTTTCCCGCGTAGAATTTCCCAAAATCTGTCTATATTTCGGTGGTATATCTGCCTCTGACAATATACCGCCACGAATCGCATCGTCGATATCGTGATTCACATATGCGATTTTATCAGACATCCTTACAATCTGCCCTTCCAATGTCATAGGTTCACTTGCTGTTTGATGTGTCAAAATCCCATCAAGCACTTCTTTCGTCAAGTTTAACCCTCGGCCATCCTTTTCCAGACACTCAACTACTCGTACACTTTGTTCGTTGTGTTTAAATCCCAACGGACAAATTTCATCTAACGCCCGTTCTCCGGCATGTCCAAAAGGAGTGTGTCCCAAATCGTGCCCCAGGCTGATTGCTTCCACTAAATCTTCGTTCAAACGCAATGCTTTTGCAATGGTTCTTGCATTTTGTGACACTTCCAAAGTGTGTGTCAGTCTAGTACGATAATGATCTCCCCAAGGCAACAGAAATACCTGTGTCTTCTGTTTCAATCTCCGAAATGCTTTGCTATGAAGAATGCGATCTCGATCTCTTTGAAAAGCCGGTCTAATATCACATTCTGCTTCTTTAATTTTTCTTCCTAAAGATTCCTTACTCTTCGTCGCATAAGGACTCAAATATTCTAGTTCTCGTAGTTCTAATTGTTCACGAATTGTCATGGTATGCCTCCATTCTACAAAGATATTTCTATTATATCGCAACTTAATGATGGATACAAGTTTTCTCATTTTTAAGCAAAAAAACTGTTGACAATGCAAATATCACATGATAGTATGTTCAAGTACGGTAAGAAGCCGTTTTGCAGGAGTGTCGGAACTGGCAGACGAGCAAGACTAAGGATCTTGTAAGCAATGCGCTTGTGTGGGTTCAAGTCCCATCTCCTGCATGGAAAATAAGAGACCTAGAAAATTCTAGGTCTCTTATTTTATCTGTCGACATAAAAAAGAGTTTGCAAGCAAAAAAACTCCTGATGATATTTCATCAGGAGCTTCTTATTTTTTCATTCTTTAATTAGTTTGCTTTCTTAGCAACTTCTGCCAATGCTGCAAATCCTTGTGCATCATTAACTGCCATTTCAGCCAACATCTTTCTGTTGATTTCAACACCAGCTACTTTTAAACCGTGCATCAATTTGCTGTATGATAAACCATTCATTCTTGCAGCTGCATTGATACGAGCGATCCACAATTGTCTCATTTGACGTTTGCGTTCTTTTCTACCAGCGTAAGCTGATGTCAAAGCTCTCATAACTGATTGTTTTGCAACTCTATATTGTTTTGATCTAGCTCCTCTGTAACCTTTAGCCAGTTTTAATACTTTATTGTGTTTTCTTCTAGCGTTCATTCCGCCTTTAATTCTTGCCATGTCCTTCTAATCCTCCTTTTCCCAAATCTTATAAGTATGGTAATACTTTCTTCATGTTCTTAACATTTGTAGCATCTGTAATAGTTGCTTGTCTAAGATTTCTTTTTCTCTTTGTAGATTTCTTAGTTAAGATATGGCTCTTGTAAGCTTTGTTTCTTTTCAATTGACCTGTAGCTGTTTTTTTGAAGCGCTTTGCAGCAGCTCTATTTGTTTTTAATTTTGGCATGATATGTTCCTCCTTAATCTTCTTTTCCTGTTTTTTAACGTTTTTCCGTTAAAACCATGCTAATGCTTCTGCCTTCGAGTTTCGCAGGCTTTTCTACACTTGCGACCTCTTTCAACATATCTGCGAAATCATCCAAGATATGCTTGCTCGTCTGCATGTGTGCCATTTCTCTTCCTCGAAAACGTAAAGTAACTTTTACTTTATCACCTTTTTGAATGAACTTTTTCGCACTGTTTACTTTTGTGTTCAAATCGTTCTTATCAATATTCGGTGAAAGACGCACTTCCTTCACGTCAACAGTTTTTTGTTTCTTTCTTGCTTCTTTTTCTTTTCTTGCCTGTTCATACCTGAATTTACCGTAATCGATAATCTTACAAACAGGTGGTTTTGCTGTTGGAGCAATCTTGACTAAATCCAAATCAGCCTCCTGTGCCAATTTCATAGCCTCCTTGGCTGACATGATTCCTAATTGTTCGCCATCTTCTCCGATGACACGAACCTCTTTGTCTCTGATTTGCTCATTAATCATTAATTCGCTAATGGTAGTGCACCTCCATAAAAATAATACTTACTTTACTCGTTCCTCGCATTTGCGCAAAAAAAATGAATAGCCATAAACCATCCACTCCATATCTGCACACCCAAACACATAAAATGCCTTAAGTTATGCTTCAATATCAACCGCCAGTCACGCAATTGTGCTGGGGTGAGAGTGGAACTCTACTTTCTTTTCCGCTTCACGCAAGGAATACTCTATCATAGACTTTATCAACTGTCAAGTGTTTTTTATCCTCTTTTTCATAACATTTTTCTTGCCTTTAAATTCCTTATATGGCATAATATTATGCAGTGTCGTTTTACTACAACAACTTATTAAAAAGCATATACAAGGAGGAATTGTACAAATGAATCAACGTAGTAATTTTACGAGTAAGATCGGTTTCGTTCTTGCCGCTGCCGGTTCAGCTGTCGGTCTTGGAAATCTGTGGCGTTTCCCTTACCTTGCAGCACAATATGGTGGTGGAACCTTTTTATTAGTATATTTGATTTTGGCTGTTACTTTTGGTTTTGCATTAATGGTGGCCGAAATTGCAATTGGAAGAAAAACTGGGTTAAGTGCAATTGGTGCATACAAAGCATTGGATAAACGCTTTGGGTTTGTAGGGATTTTAACCGCTCTCGTACCGGCAATTATCCTCCCATACTATAGTGTTATTGGCGGATGGGTAATGAAATACTTTTTCACCTTTTTAACCGTAGATATTAAAGTCGTAGCTGATGATGCTTTCTTTGGCAATTTCATTGGTGGGAGTCCACTTGAACCTCTTGGTTGGTTTTTCTTATTTATAGCGCTGACTTCTATTATCGTACTTTTAGGTGTTGAAAAGGGAATTGAAAAAGTAAGCAAATTTATGATGCCTTTTTTAGCAATTCTCACTGTCGGAATTGCAATTTTCGTCATAACAAGACCTGGCGCATTAGATGGGGTTGTATACTATATAAAACCAAACTTCAAAGATTTCTCGTTTACTACAATTCTCGCAGCTATGGGGCAACTTTTCTATTCCATGTCCCTGGCTATGGGCATTATGATTACATATGGTTCTTACATGAAGAAGGATAACAACTTAGAAAGCTCTGTCCGTCAAATTGAAATCTTTGACACAGCAATTGCTTTCCTTGCAGGTCTTATGATTGTGCCTGCTGCTTATATGTTCTTTGATGGTTCAACAGAAGGTTTGAAGAAGGGACCTACTTTGATGTTTGTCATTCTCCCAAAAGTATTTGGTGAGATGGGATCTACTGTGGGAACTATTATTGGTGTTGCATTCTTCCTTTTAGTATTCTTTGCAGCCATAACATCTTCTATTTCATTAATGGAAACCGTCGTTTCTATTGTCATGGACAAGACAAAACTCGGAAGAAAAGCTGCTTGTGCCGCTGTAACTGTATTCTCGTTGCTAATGGGAATTCCTTCCTCTCTAGGATTTAACGTATGGTCACACATTGCTCCATTGGGACAGGATTTATTAACTTTCTTTGACTTTATTAGCAATAGTGTTATAATGCCGATTGTTGCATTCTTTACTTGTGTATTAGTTGGTTTCATCATAAAACCAAAGACAATTGTTGACGAAGTTAAAGAAACCGATGGCAAATTCAAAAGCGAGAAATTATTTGTTATAATGATCAAATGGATTGCCCCTATCTTCATTCTTGGAATTCTCGGATTTTCCGTTGCTGAAGGAATGGGTTGGATTAACGTTTAGACAAAATTTTAGAGCATATCGCAAAGCGCGATATGCTCTTTCTTATTAGTTTCTTTCTCCCATATAGAAAATGGATACAACGCCCGGTCCTGTATGACTTCCAATTACAGCGCCAATTCCGTTAATAATAATATTTTCGATACCAAACCTCTCGCGAATCTCTTTCGCCAAAAACTCCGCATCCTCTTCAGCATCTCCGTGTACAATCATCACAACGTTATTTTCAAATCCTTCAGACTTCTTTTCCATACGGTCTATCAAGGAAAGCATTGCTCTTTTTCTACCACGTTCTTTTCCGATTACAATTAATTTCCCCTCATCATTTACATGAATGATCGGTTTGATTTTAATAATCGTTCCAACTACCGCAGATGCCTTTGATACGCGTCCACCACGGTGTAAATGATACAAATCATCAATGGTGACATCATGACAAACATGCAATTTATTATCTTCTATCCACTGTGCGATTTCTTCCATAGTTTTCCCTTGTTCTTTCAGTTCTACTGCTTTATATAGCAATAGCCCTTCTCCCATAGAGGCACACAAACTGTCAATAACAATAATCTTTCCATCCGGATATTCCTCTATGAGTTCCTCAGCTGCAATGCGAACACTATTATAACTTCCACTTAAACCGGATGTAAATCCTATATAAAGAATGTCCTTTCCTTCTTTTACAATCGGTTCAAGTGCTTCTTTAGCTTGTTCCGGATTTATTTGAGAAGTGGTCGGCATAGAGCCTTCTCTGATTTTATCAAAAAATTCTCTTCCTGACAGGCCGTTCATATCTTCATATGTAACTCCGTCCATAATATAGGACAGAGACACAACCACTACTCCTTTTTCTTCGTAATAGGTTTTTGGCAAATCTGTTGTACTATCTGTAACAATCACAAATTCTTTCATCTATACTTACCTCCATTAGTTTCAAAATATAAGGATGTGTAGATTATAACATTAATTTGTGAAAATTTGTTGACTAAATTTATCTTTTTAATTTAATTTGACATTTAAGTAATTTCTTCCCGACAAAGTTTTATTAAATACAAGTGATGAAATCACAATAAGAGTTCCTATCAAAAAGCCAATCCAATTGAAGCAAGCTGTCAAAACAAGCAATAATAACCGCATAAATTTCAACGCATATCCCAGTTCAAAATTAGGTTGTGTATAATTAGAAACCGCCACAAAACTCATATATAGCATCACTTCACTGTTAAACCAACCTGATTTTACAGCAAATTCTCCCATAACTATACCTGCAATTACGCTTAACGGCGTACTAAGCATACTCGGAGTGTTCATAGCCGCCAAACGCAAACCATCTATTGACAATTCTAAAATCAGCAATTGAAAAATGAGCGGAATATTCACAGTATCTTTTAGTGCCACAAATTGAAACACTTTCGGTAACCATTCTTCATTTTGCATAAAAAGCAAAAATACCGGTGTAAAAAATACCGTTGCGAATGTAATCAGAGCCCTTGTTATTTTTAAATACACGTTAGTCAATGTAGGAAAATAATAGTCATTGGCTTCCTCGATTACATCCAATATAGAGGTCGGAAGAATCATTGCCGATGGAGAATTGTCCACTAGCAGAACCACTTTTCCTTCCATAAGGCAGGCTGCTGCTGTATCAGGTCGTTCCGTGAACTTAAATTTCGGAAACGGATTAAACCACTTTCTTTTAAACAACGCATCCGCAAGACTTTGCTGATTCATACGAAGCGACTCCAAATCCAGAGAATGGATCCTCTCTTCTAAATTTTCTAAAAGTCCTGTATCTACTTTATCAGACATATAGCAAAGTGCCACATCTGTTCTGGAAACCCTCCCCACCTCAAACATTTTCATGATAAGATGTGGGTCTCGAATGCGTCGTCGCATCAATGCTGTATTAAATACAATCGTCTCTACAAATCCATCTCTGGAACCTCTAAGTGATTTATCTTTATCCGGTTCCTCCACACCTCTCGCAGGATACGTTCTGCAATCAATGGCAAGGCACGCTTCGTAACCATCAATAAACAAGCAAGTAACTCCTGATAAAATATTCTTCACTATTAAATCAAAATCAGCAATTACATCCACTTCTACATACGGCAATGCCATTTTTGAAAATCCCGTTGCCGTACTTGGCATATCATCCTTCTTTAACATAAAAAAACCAGACATGATTTTTTGCATAGTTTCGTCTTTCGTAAAACCATCTATAAAATAAAAAGTACTTTTCTTTTCTCCAATAATAATATCTCGCTGTATAATATCAAAACTTTCTTTCACTGGTAAAAGGTGATTCATATAAGTAACATTTTCTTCTAACGTATGAAATATCGTTTTCTTTCCTTCCGACATAAAAAAACCTCCGCGCTGCCATACTTTGTAGTAAGTATTTCCAGCTACGAAGGTTTTATGCATGTGTTACATACATCCTGCTCCGCACGATAGTCTGTCAAAACAGACTCTTATAATTACTTCCCAGTTGATCCAAAGCCCCCCGCACCGCGAACCGTATCATTCAGTTCGTCTACTGCGTGAAACTCTACACTTAAGAATGGAACCACAACAAGTTGTGCTACTTTTTGTCCCGGTGTAATCCGACGAATCTCTGTACTGTCATTGTGCAGTGCCACTTTAACTTCTCCTCTGTAATCCGCATCTACTACTCCAACACAATTGGCCGGACGAAGAGATTCCTTTGCAGCCAACCCACTTCTCGCAAAAATCCCTCCAAAATACCCCTCCGGAATTTCCATTGCGAGACCTGTAGGAATCATTGCTGTTTCATGTGGATGAATCTCCAAAATATCCTTAATATCGGCAAACAAATCATAGCCTGCTGCATAAGCACTTCCTTGTTCAGGAAGCATGGCTGTGTCTGTCAATTTCTTTAGATTAATCTTCATGTAAAATTACCTCTCCCTTTTCTAACGTTTTTTGAACATCAATCACACGTTGATTAGAACTTCCAACCCAGTGCAAATTTACATCTTTTTTCTCTACCTCAAACTCTCCATCAATCAAAACATCCAGATATGGAACAACTTTCATATTTTTTACATCTTCCCACAGACCCCCGGTGTATAACCAGATAGATTTTTTTGGATATTTCTCACGGATTTCTTTTGCAAGTTCAGCTACGTCATAAGCATTGTTGATATGTAACGGATCTCCACCACTAAATGTGATTCCATGAATATAATCTTTCTCTAATTCAGCAAAGATTTCCTGTTTTGCCGATTCGTCAAATTCCAATCCTCCATTCGGATCCCAAGTGATGGGATTATGGCAGTCTTTGCAACAATGGGTACAGCCTGACACCCATAGTACTACGCGCAGGCCATCCCCGTTTAACATATCATCTTTTGTTATATTGTGATATCTCATTACATACTTTTCCTTTCTGCAATTTCCGCCATTTTGGCATCATTGAGCCTCGTATCTCCTTTTACACGAGAATATGATAAATATCCATTCATACGGTCGATTTTTGTAAGATTTTTACTTCCACATTTTGGGCAAACATCCATGGATAATTCTTCATGACCACAATCATCACAGTATGCAAGAGACAAATTCACGCCTTCATAGAATCCAAGGTCCATAGCTCGACGTACAAGCGCTTTGATTGCCTCTTTGTTATAATTGATCGGATATTTTACATATTGAATCTTTCCACCGTTAGAAAGTTCCCAGAAACGTCCTTCCAGATCCTGTTTTTGAATCGGGGTAATATCTTCTGATACGTGACAATGGAAACTATTACTTACATATTCTCGGTCGGATACATTCTCTATAATTCCATATTTTTTACGGAACTGCTTTACTTGTACCCCACAGAGATTCTCTGCAGGTGTTCCGTAAATTGCATATAAATGGCCATCTTCTTCTTTAAATTGATTTACCTTTTTATTGATATATTCTAACACCTCAAGGGCGAACTGGCCATCTTCTACCAATGATTTCTTATTGTGTAACTGTTGTAATTCATTAAATGCTGTAATTCCAAAAGAAGCTGTCGCTGCTTTCAAAAGCGGTTTGATCTTATCATACAATCCAAGATTTCCGCCATAGAATCCACCTTCGCAATACGCGAGCGGATTGGTTGAAGCTTTCAATTCACCGAGATAATCATACGTACGAATATGAAGTTGTCGGATGAGTTCCAAATAGTAATCTAATACTTCATAAAAATCTTTTCCTTCTTGCTTCGCTTTTGCGTAAATCATTGGAAGATGGAGACTTACTGCACCAATATTAAATCTTCCAACAAATACCGGCACATCATTTTCATCCGCCGGATTCATGCCACCTCTCTCATACCAAGGTGATAAAAATGCTCTACATCCCATCGGACTAATTATTTTACCGTACTGTTTGTACATACTCGCAACGTATCCCTTGCCTGTCAGACTCAACCAGTCTGGATACATTGTCTTTCTGGAACATTCAATACCGGCCTCAAATACGTCCTCCAATTCCTTTCCCGGTCCATGAAGGTTTTCATCATACAGGAACACAATCTTCGGGAAAAGAACCGGTTTCTTGTGACCTTTCTTTCCTTGTCCGTTCATACGAACCTTGAGCATTGAAATAGTCACCAATTTACCATATTTTGATGTATTCGTGCCCGCTGTTACTGTAATAAACGGATAATCACCTCGGCTGGAGGATACGGAATTAAACTTGTACTCCCATCCCTGGAATCCTTGCTCCATCTCTTTCTCCAAATCGGCCCAGGCTACTTCCTCCGCTTTCTCTTGTGAAAGTCCCAGTTCTAAATATTTGTTCAAATGCTTTGTATATGACTTTTCTGCATACGGTTCTAAAATATCATCTACACTTGGAACCGTAAAACCACCATACTGTTGACTAGCAGCACTCAGCACGATGTCTCCGATTACATCAAATGCAACATCAAGGGTCTTCGGTTCATTGTACCAAAGATTTCCCATCTCAAAACCGCCACTCAATACATTTTTTACATCAAACAGGCAACAGTTCATGGTGTCCCTTCTTGCTGACATATCGTGAATGTAAATATAGCCTTCACGGATTGCTTGAATTTCCTCCACTGTAAGGAAAAACTTCTTATATAATTCCTTATTTAATTCATTAAAAATCAAACTCCTCTTGGTGGAAACCAGTGCACTGTCCGTGTTACTGTTTTCCTTATCCCCAATATACATAATGGATTGGCTCTTTTTATACACCTCGTCCAACATCTGCACAAAATCCTGTTTGTAGTTGCGATAATCCTTGTAACTTTTTGCAACCGTTGGATTTACTTTTTCCAAGGCACCTTCAACCACATTATGCATCTGCGCAATCTGAATCTCGGTGATATCCATCTTTTTGACTTCTTCTTCCACAAATTTGCAGATAAAGTCTAGTTCTTCTTCTGTAAACTTAATCAATGCACGATATGCCGACTTATTAACAGCCGCCACAACCTTCTGCACATTAAATTCTTCCTTCGAACCGTCTTTTTTGACAACTCTTATCACTCTGCTTCTCTCCTTTCATTTTTTCTATATTTTGTATTTCATTATCAACTCAAGCACTAGATAATGTGTTCTGCGCATTACTAATCTTATCATTCTCCATTCTATCAGTCAACAGAAATAATATACAAATTTCAGTAATTTTTCATCCCCTTTTTTTGTACAAAAAATACACCTCTAAATGTTGGTTGCGTTCCAACATTTAGGGTGTATCTCTGCCATTTATTCATCATCTTCCAATATATATGGAGTTTCTTGATATACATAATAATTCGCCCAATTAGTATAGAGATTATTGGCATGGGAACGCCATGTCAACAATGGCTTGTTTTGGCAATCATCATCCGGATAATAATTTTTAGGAATCGCAATCTCCAATCCTTTATTCTTGTCTCTCATGTATTCATTATGTAATGTTACACGATCATATTCCGGATGCCCCATAACAAAAATTTGTTTTCCATCCTCGGACATTGCCAAAAATACACCTGCCTCTTCTGATTCTGCCAAAATCAACATATTTGGAATACTGCGAATTGCCTCTGTCGGAACCGTGGTGTGTCTGGAATGTGGTGCATAGAAAACATCATCAAACCCTCTTACCAATGGAGTTTTTCTGTTTTGTACTCGGTGTTCAAACACTCCGAACATTTTGGCATCCAGCGGCCTTTTGTCTACTCCATAATGATAAAACAATCCTGCCTGTGCGCCCCAACACAAATGCATCGTGGACGTAACATGAGTTTTTGTCCATTCCATGATTTCTTTCAGTTCTTCCCAATAATCCACTTCCTCGTACGGCATCTGCTCTACCGGTGCACCTGTAATAATAAAACCATCAAATTTCTGTTTCTTTATATCCTTAAACGGCACATAAAACTTATTCAAATGACTGGTAGAGGTGTTTTTGGATTGATGACTCGATACATTTACAAAAATCACATCTATCTGAAGTGGTGTGTTTGACAACATACGAAGAATTTGTAACTCTGTATCTTCCTTTAACGGCATTAGATTAAGAAGTCCAATCTTAATCGGTCTGATATCTTGTTGTGTTGCACGAGACTCATCCATAACGAATATATTCTCTTCTTCAAGAATACCTCGAACAGGTAAATCATTCTGTACACGAATCGGCATCTTCTTTTTCCTCCACTTCTTTCTGCTCTTGAGAAACGAATACTCCGCTCTCATCCACATAGTTTTTTTCTGTATATTGTTCTGTTTCTATCGGCAAATTCTTTTGCTCCAATTTCTGTTGTATAAAAATCTTTGCAATATAATAAATCAAAGCAAATGTCGGTACCCCCAGAATCATTCCAACAAAACCGAATAGTCCTCCTGATATAAGGATTGAAAAAATCACCCAGAATGAAGATAATCCGGTAGAGTCTCCCAAAATTTTAGGTCCGATTACATTACCGTCTAGTTGCTGCAACAAGAGTACAAACAGGATAAATCCCAACCCTTTCATCGGGTCAACTAACAGAATCAGAATCGCACTTGGAATGGCACCGATAAACGGTCCAAAAAACGGAATTACGTTTGTTACACCCACAATCACACTCACCAATAAAGCATATGGCATTCTAAAGATTGTAAGACCCACAAAACATAATACACCGATAATCGCGGAGTCAATTAATTTTCCGATAATAAATCCACTGAAAATCTCATTTGCCTTTCTCGCAATATGTAAAATAAAATTTGCACGTTTCGGTTTGCAAAACGCATATACAAGCTTTTTACCTTGATTTAAGAATTTTTCTTTGCTAAAGAGCAAATAAACGGAAACCATAATGCCCACCAGTATATCTATTGCCAAATTAACCACACTGATGACACCGGCTGTTAAACTGGATACCAGATTTCCCGTCTGCACCAATAAGTCATTCTGTGCCCACTTCATCAAATCCGTAGCTACCCAATTCTCAATTGCCTTATTGGCTTCAAGTATGACTGTCTTTAAAATATTATCAACTGTAGAGTTTCCTTCTAACATGGTATTAATCTTTTCACCCAAAACACGCAAATCTTTTGGAAGTGTAACTACCAAATCACGAATACTTTTGTATAACTCCGGAATAAGCATATTCAGCAAAGTAACAACCAATGCCACTCCAAGAAGCAGTGCCACAAAAATCCCAATTGCCTTCGCTGTTTTTTTCGCAGAGTTCTCCTTCTTGAACACTTTTTGCAATCTCGGTTCTAAAAGGTTCTCCACTCGTCTTACCAACGGATTTAACAAAAAAGCAATGACAAATCCATAAATAATCGGCAACAGTACTTCTATTACTTTTCCTATTCCTTTTGTAATATCATCAAAGCGATACATGGCAAAGAAGAAAAGTACCCCTGCCACGATAACTAGGAATGCCGTCATCCCTCGCCCTAAATGTTCACGCAACTTCGATGGTTCCCTTTTTATCAATTGTGGTTCTTTATCATGAAAACTCATACCTATAATTCCTTTCAAACATATGGTTCATTATACATTGTAAAGGAAACTACCGTCAACTAAAAAACGGTATAGTTTTCACTATACCGTTCATTCCTATGATTCTTTTTTAAATGTTGCACATTCTGTCTCTTCTGTTCGGCTGGCATCAGAACCCATCACACTGATTTTTCCCGCATAACATTTACGGGAATCGTTGTATTTGCATTCTACTGCCTGACATACAATATCACTGGTCGGAGAAGCATCCTTTGCACTACTATTGCTATACGATTCTCCTTTTCTCTCAACAAAACTTCCGCAACTTGTCTGTTCAGAAACTTGTGCTGAACTTCCGATTACTTCGATGGAATCTAACTCACAATAATTTTGTTTGTTGTGAACACAAGTAACAACTCCACATTTTAATTCTGGCATGACCATACCTCCTTTATTTGTTTTCACATGGTTAGTATGCCCATTTGCTCACTTATTATTTATAAATTTTCTTTATTTTTAAATTCAATGCTTCTGCCAATCTTTTATGGCTTTCTTTCGTCAGGTGCACACCATCCGCACCTGTATCTAATTCCTTTGTGCTCAAAAAATAACAATTATATTTCTTTGCAATTCCTTCATATATAGGAGTCAATTCCTCTGATTTTTTTGAAGCTCCCTTATACAAATTATCTTCCTTGCAGTAATTTACCTCTTCATTTACCGGTGGCGGTGCCACAATCAATAGTTTCGGATAGGACTCTCTGCATTGAGATTTTCTATTAAGAATAGTTTTCACAAAATACTGTTCCAACTTTTCCCCGATTTCAGTCGCTGTATTATGGTAATCCTTTCTCAACTCGTTTGTTCCCAGCATCAAAACAACCAAATCAATCGGATCGTGTGTATCCAAACAAGGAATCAAATAGTCATATCCATTCTTACCTACTTTTCCAGGTCTCACATCATCGGATGTGAGTGTTCTACTATTTAATCCTTCCTCAATAACTTCAAATTCATTTCCTAATAACTCGGACAAAATACTTGTCCATCTTTCACTTACTCCATATCTTTGATGGGCAGTACCTGAAATAAATCCCCACGTATTAGAATCCCCATAACATAGTATTCTGATTTTCTCCATATCTCTTTTCCTCTTCTTCATTTTTAACGTTATAAAAGCCCTTTAAAAGGGCTTTTATTTATCTACCACAACATTTTTTATATTTTTTTCCGCTACCACATGGACAAGGATCATTTCTTCCGATTTTCTTTTCCTTACGAATAGTTGTAGAATTTTTCTGCTCTTTGTATAATTCTTTTCTTTTTTCTTCCGTAAAAATAGCTTCCCACTGCGGTAGTTCATACAACCATTCTGCTTTCGCAGCAACCATATTTTTGTATAATTTTTCTTTGTCAAAAGCAAGGCTTACAACGGTATCCTCTTCCATCTCATCGATCGGATTCGGCTCTTTCAAACTATCGTTAATTCCATCTAAAAATCCAGTCATGGTAAATACTTCGATTCCATATTTTTCAGCGAGTTCCTTTACGGTCCCCTTTACTTCTTCATCCGGATTTGCTAGTAATTGTTCATAAATTCCTTTTTCAAGTTCAAAATAAGTCCCCCAGAATTGTTGCACTGTATTTTGATCCATATCGTTTGCATATGCTGTATCACGCCATTCTTGTAATAATGCCATTTTCTCGTCTCCTTTATCCATTAAGTTACATCTTTTGTATCATATCATTGCTCATAATTTTGGTCAATAGCTTTCTTTCTCTTGACATGTTAGGCAAAACGCGACTATACTATTACTATTGTTAAAAGGAGTAAGAATTATGGAACATTTAACTATACCACAAGGCTACCATTCCCCTCTTACAATTAGGGAGACTGAGGTTGCCATTAAAGAAATAAAGGACCATTTTGAAAGAGCGCTTGCAAAATCTTTGCATTTAACCCGTGTTTCCGCTCCGCTTTTTGTAAAACCGGAATCCGGGCTCAATGATAATTTAAACGGTATTGAAAGACCTGTATCCTTCGGAATCAAAGAACAAAATGACGCTCCTGTGGAAATCGTTCATTCCCTTGCAAAGTGGAAACGATATGCGTTAAAGAGATACGGATTCCATTCAGGCGAAGGTCTTTACACAGATATGAATGCTATTCGTCGCGATGAAGATACAGACAACATTCATTCTATCTATGTAGATCAATGGGATTGGGAAAAGGTCATCTCAAAGGAGGAGCGAAACACAGAAACTTTAGAATATACAGTTCGCAAAGTATATGCTGCTCTAAAAGAAACAGAAGAATTCATCTCAAGAAGATACAATTACATAGAACCAATTCTTCCGGAAGAAATCTTCTTCATTACTTCTCAAGAATTAGAAGATTTATATCCGGACATGACTGCCAAACAACGTGAATATAGTATTGCAAAAGAAAAAGGTGCTGTATTCATTTCGCAGATTGGAAAATATTTGGTTTCAGGAGAAAAACACGATGGTCGCGCTCCTGACTATGATGATTGGGAATTAAATGGTGATATTATCGTTTACTACCCTGTTCTCGATATTGCTCTGGAATTGTCCTCCATGGGTATTCGCGTAGATGAAGAGTCTTTAAAACAGCAGTTGGATGTTTCCGGCTGTCCAGAGCGTGCAGAATTGGAATTCCAAAAAGCCCTTTTAAACCACGAACTTCCATATACAATCGGTGGTGGTTTGGGACAATCACGTATATGCATGTTTTGTCTTCGCAAAGCACATATTGGGGAAGTTCAATCTTCCACCTGGCCGGAAGAAATTGTTAAAACAGCTTTAGAAAACGGAATACAGATGTTATAATACAAAACGCAAAAGGTTCAAGGACTCCCTTGAACCTTTTTATCTTTTACATCAATGGTGCTACCAACCGTAATACTTTACCACATATTTTTTGTAAGATACTACGTTTCTTCAAATCACGCAATGTGACTTTCTGGCATTTTTGCAACGTGTTTTGGAAATCCTGCTCAATCTCCCAAACAACCCCATTATTATAAATAAATGCTCCGCACTCAAAGTGATGATACAGACTACGATAATCCAAGTTAACGGTACCAACTGTTGCTGTATCGTTGTCAGAAACAAATACTTTGGCATGAACAAATCCCGGTGTATATTCGTAAATCTGCACACCTGCTTCTATTAAACGCTTATAATAAGTTTTTGCAAGCGCAAATGCATACCATTTATCCGGAATGTGCGGCATAATAATAATCACTTCAATACCGCATTCTGCTGCATATATAAGTGTAGACATCATATCGTCATCAATAATCAAATACGGTGTCATAATATGCACATATTTTTTCGCGTGATTTAATATGTGAAGATAAATCTGTTCTCCTACATTCTTTTTATCAAACGGGCTATCCGCATATGGAAGAACATATCCCAACTCTCGTTTCCACTCCGATGATTTTGGAACCATATACTTATCAAAATTTTCCAGACGTTTTTCAGATACATTCCACAACTGCAAAAACATCATAGCGAAACTTTGAACCGCTTCACCTTCTACCATAATTGCTGTATCTTTCCAATGGCCAAATCTTTTCTTTCTGTTAATGTATTCATCTGCCAGATTGATGCCTCCGGTAAAAGCCACCTTTCCATCAATCACACATATTTTACGATGGTCGCGATTATTTTGATAAGATGATAGCACTGGTCTTACCGGACTAAATTGTTTACATTTAATTCCTGCTCTGCGCAGTTCCTTTTCATAATGGTATGGCAACAAATACAAACTGCATGTGCCATCGTACATCACACGTACATCAACACCCTGCCATACTTTTTCTTTTAAGATATCTAAAATTTCACCCCACATGATGCCTTTTTCCACGATGAAATATTCCATAAAAATATAGTCACTGGCATTACGCAGTTGCTTCTTCAGCTCTTCAAACTTTTCTTCGCCCGATGCAAAATACATCACGCTGCTATTTCGATAAACTGGATAGGAAACCTTGTTTGTTAAATACGACACTAAATTTGCATTGGCCGGTTTCGAAGTACGAATATCTTCCAACACTTGCGCATCCTGCAGCATGTAAGGCTTGATTGTTTTCTGTAAATCAGACAGCCTCTTTTCTAAATAAGAAGTTCCCGGTTGCGTTTTTACAAACACATAAAATGCGGTGCCCAGAATCGGCGTTGCCATAATTAATAATATCCAAGTTAACTTAAAATCCGAATTACTGGCATTGTTCATAATGTGTATGACCACAATAACGCTCAATACCAAAAATCCCCCATAAATATAGGTTGCATAATCTTTTAAATAGGTGATCGTTGCACCAAAAACGAACAACTGTATCATTACCAAGGTGACAAGAATAAAAACTCGGCTAAATACAATATTTAAAATTCCTTTTTTTGCTTTTTTGACAGGTTGTATATTTCTGATCTCCATGTCAATCACTTCCTTCTTTTGCTACATCGGCTTTAGTCTATCATACTTTATTTTAACAGACAATATTCGCATTTCCTTTTCTTTCATTTCCAAATCTCACACAATATCTCTGTTGCTTTTACAATATCCTTTTCACTGATATTTGCATATCCCAACAAAATGGTTGCATGCTTCTGATCGCAACTGCCCGTATTATATTTTGACAACCCATACACTTTGATGCGATGTTCTTTTGCCAAAGAAATCAATTCTTCCTCTGTTCTTCCATCCGTAAAATGCAACAACAAATGTACTCCTGCATGTTCACCTGTGATGCGACACTGATTCATTAGTGGCTTGAGATTGGCAAGCAGTATATCATGTCTTCCCTTGTACAATGCTCTCATTTTGTTAAGATGTCGCTCAAAATGTCCCTTCTCCATAAATCTTTGCACAACGCATTGATCCACTTTAGAAACGGTACAACTCAAAAATTCGCACTGTTTGTGATACGCTTCAATTAAAGGCTTTGGAAGAACCATATAACTCACTCGAATTGCCGGTGCAATGGATCTGGAAAAGGTGCCCAGATAAATCACTTTCCCATTTGCATCATACCCTTGCAATGCCGGAATCGGTTTCCCTTTATAGCGAAATTCACTATCGTAATCATCTTCAATAATATAGCGTTCTTCTGATTCTACTGCCCATTTCAACAGTTCCAATCTTCGTTTTATCGGCATTACAATCCCCAACGGATATTGATGCGATGGCATCACATATGCAAGATTCGCTCCAGACTCGCGCAATTTGTTTACTTGCATTCCATACTGATCCATATCCACTGTTGTAACTTCATATGAAAGTTTTTCAAAAAGTCGATATGCTTGCTTGTAAGTCGGCGTTTCAAACGCGATCTTTTGATTTTTGCCAAAGATCATGCCTAGCAACATCAAAAGGTATTCATTTCCGGCACCCACAACAATCTGATCTACTGTACAATTCACACCCCTGGCCTGGTGCAAATAATTCTGAATGGCATATCGAAAATCCTCTTCTCCCTGGGAATCGCCACTCTTAAATAGCTCCGACCTATCATCTATTAAAATTTCCTTAGATATTTTTCTCCAAATATTGTATGGAAAGCTATAAAGATCAATCCCATTAGGGTTGAAATCATAATCATACTTTTTCGTTTCTTTCCCACGAACCTTCGAATATTTTTCACCGGAAAAATTCTGACGATATACTCCTTCCAATTCCGAAACATAATATCCTTTTCGTGGCATAGTCTCGATGAACCCTTCCGAGAGCAACTGTTCATAAGCCATTTCAACAGTGCTGCGGCTTACTTCCAAATATTGTGCCAGCGCTCTTGTGGAAGGCAACTTCTCCCCACAGGACATTCTTGCAGAACAAATATCATCTTTGATGTATTGATAAATCTGTTCATACAACGGTATATGTAGTTTTTCATTTAAATTAATTGTTAATTCATTCATATATTGCCCTATTAAAACAGGGACAAAAGACTGCTCTTTTGCCCCCTAAGATTTAGTTTGGTAATTTAAATGAGCTCTTCAATGAAACAATGCGGTTAAACACCAACGCATCAGGCTTGGAATCTTTTGCATCCACGCAGAAATAACCATTTCTTACGAATTGGAAACTATCATAAGCCTTGACTCCATCAAAACTCGGCTCTAAATAGCAGTTCTTGAGCACAGTCAAAGAATTCGGATTCAAATTAAGAGAACCATCTTCTTTATTATAAACTCCTTTTTCTTCATCTACAATGTTTTCATACAGACGCACTTCTGCTTTCGTTGCATACGGCGCCGGAACCCAATGAATCGTTCCTTTCACTTTACGTCCGGTAAATCCTGTACCACATTTTGTCTCCGGATCATAAGTACAATGAATCTCTGTTACTTTCCCGCTTTCGTCCTTCACGAAACTTTCACATTTCACAAAATATGCATGCATCAAACGCACTTCATTTCCCGGGAACAATCGGAAATATTTCTTCGGAGGTTCTTCCATAAAGTCCTCTCTGTCAATGTATAATTCTCTACAGAATGGAACTTTTCTAAAACCTAATTCCTCATTCTCAAGATTGTTTGCAACATCCAAATATTCAACCTGTCCTTCCGGATAGTTATCAATAATCAACTTGATCGGATCAAGAACGGCCATCATACGCGGCTTCTTCATCTTCAAATCTTCACGAATACAATATTCAAGCATGGCATAATCAACGGAACTGTTGCTCTTTGACACACCACACAGTTCAACAAACATTTTTAAAGATTCCGGTGTAAATCCACGTCTTCGAAGTGCTGCAATGGAAACGAGTCTCGGATCATCCCATCCGTCCACAATGCCTTCTTCTACTAGTTTCTTAATATATCTCTTACCTGTTACAACATTGGTCAAATACAATTTTGCAAATTCAATCTGTCTAGGTGCCGGATTAAACTCACACTCTTTTACTACCCAATCATAAAGCGGTCTATGGTCTTCAAATTCCAAGGTGCAAATGGAATGCGTAATCTTTTCTACTGCATCCTCTATTGGATGCGCAAAATCATACATTGGATAAATGCACCATTTGTCTCCTGTGTTATGGTGAGTCATATGTGCCACACGATAAATAATAGGGTCACGCATGTTGATATTTGGTGAAGCCATATCAATCTTTGCACGAAGCACCCTTTCGCCATCCTCAAACTTGCCGTCTTTCATAGCTTCAAAAAGCTCCAGATTTTCTTCTACAGTACGTTCACGGAACGGACTATTCTTACCAGGCTCTGTAAGTGTTCCTCTGTATTCACGGATTTCTTCCGGTGAAAGATCACAAACATAAGCTTTGCCTTTTTTAATCAGCTTTACAGCACACTCGTACATTACTTCAAAATAATCAGAAGCAAAGAACAAATTATCCTTCCAATCCGCTCCCAACCATTGTATATCTTCTTTGATTGACTCTACAAATTCAATCTTTTCTTTTGTTGGATTGGTATCGTCAAAACGCATATGAAACTTTCCATTGTATTTTTGTGCCAATCCATAGTTTAATAAAATAGATTTGGCATGTCCGATATGAAGATATCCATTCGGTTCCGGAGGAAATCTGGTACACACGGTGTCATACACACCATCTCTTAAATCTTTTTCAATCTCTTGCTCTATAAAATTTTTTGAAACTACTTCTTTTTCCATAGTAGCCCTCCTCAAAATCAAGTCTCTACATTATCTAATAATTTTATCACAAAATGCAAAAATGAACAAGTATTGTCGAAGAAGTTATATAAAAATAAGACACTGCAATGCAGTGTCTCTCACTCAAAAGCTGTTGGCGGGACTTGAACCCGTGACCTCCGCCTTACCAAGGCGACGCGCTACCGACTGCGCCACAACAGCCTACTGTCTTTGACAGTCCTCTAATATACTACAATACGTTTGATAGAATGTCAAACACTTTCTGTTTAATTCTTTGTAGGGCATTATCGATTGATTTCGGGCTTTTGTCCAACAATTTTGCAATCGAACGATAATCCTCTCCCATCAAATGTAAATGCAGAACTCTTCCTTCAAATGCACTCAATCTCTGACTTAATTCCTGTTCTATCGTATGAAAATATTCTTTGTCCAGGAACAAATCTTCCGGATTGTTATCTTTATTATTCTGAAGTTGATCAATCAGTGGCGTCTGGCGTTCCTCTACACTCTCATCACCAACAGCATATAACGACACATAGGAATTGAGTGGCATGTGTTTCTGCCTTTGCGACAACTTAATGGCCGTGTACATCTGTCTGGACACACATAAGTCTGCAAAGCTTGCAAAAGACATGTCCTGCTTCAAATCATAGTCACGGACTGCTTTAAACAGGCCAATCATTCCTTCTTGAATCAGATCGTCATTCTCTCCGCCAAGTAAAAACATTGCTTTTGCTTTCTTTTTGACCAAAAACTTGTATTTATCTACAATAAAATCTGTAATTTCAGATTCCCCTTCACGCAATTTCCGGATCAATTGTTCATCCGCCATCGTTTCAAATTTCTTCATACTATTTTAAACGTTGTCTCACGATTTCATATGCTAACACACCCGTTGCCACAGATGCATTCAAAGAATCGATATCACCTTTCATAGGAATAGATGCGATAAAATCACATTTTTCTTTCACAAGGCGCCCTACACCTTCACCTTCGTTTCCAACAACCAATCCAATCGGTCCGGTCAAGTTCAGACGATACATGGACTCTCCACCCATATCAGCACAAACAAACCAAAGACCTTTTTCTTTTAATTCCTCCATGGTTTTTGCCAGATTGGTCACTTTCACAACAGGCGTGTAATTGATTGCCCCTGCAGAAGTTTTTGCAACCGTTGCCGTAAGTCCCACCGCTCGCCTCTTGGGAATAATCACGCCATGTGCACCTGCCAGATTTGCGGTACGAATAATAGCTCCTAAATTATGTGGGTCTTCAATGCCATCTAACAAAATCACAAATGGGTCTTCGCCTTTTGCCTCTGCCAGCAGAAAAATATCTTCCAATTCTGAATACTCATACGCTGCCGCATAAGCAATTACGCCTTGATGTTTTTTTGTCTCCGACAACTGATCTAAGCGTTCTTTTGAAACAAAATTCAGAATAGTATCATGTTTTTTTGCTTCTCGCACAATAGTACGCACCGGCCCATCCTGGCATCCGTCTAATACAAACAGCTTATCTATCGGCTTTCCGGAACGAAATGCCTCTATGACCGCATTGCGCCCTTCTATTATCAAATTTTGAACCTTTACGTCCTCGTTCATATTTCTATTCCCTTTCCAAACTATCCAATCCGATTTTCACTAAATCAATTAACCTTTTCCAGTCTTTTTTCAAATATAAATAACCTAAAAGAGCCTCAAATCCTGTTGCCCTTCGATAGTCAGTAATTGATTGATTCTTGGCCGGAGAAACCGATTTCGCATTCCGTCCCCGTTTATATATAGCACGCTCTTCCTCTGTCAGATGCTCCTGCATTACCCGCATCATCAAAGACTGCGTGGAGGCCTGTACCAAATTACTGGTGTCTTTATGGAGTTTATTTACCTGCTTGTTTCCATGGCTAATCATGATATTTTTAATAATTAAATCAAATACACAATCTCCGATATACGCTAATGTAAGAGGCGAATACGTTTGTATATCCACCTCTTCCATTTGAAAAACTTCGCGCATGTATGAATCAAATTCTATGCTTTTCTCCATTTTACTCCTTCACGGGTATCCTCTAAAATGATCCCTTTTTCTAATAATTCATTGCGAATTTCATCTGCTCTTTGGAAGTTTCGTTCCTTTCTTGCCATTTGACGTTCCTCAATTAATTTTTCCACATCTTCAGCAAGAAGTTCCTCTTCTTTTTCTACAATAAGTCCCAAGACATCTGACAATTTTACAATAACTGCTCTTAAACCATCTACATATTCTTTGGAGCTTTCGCCATTTGCTGTTGTATTTGCATACTTTACAAGTTCAAACACTGAAGATACTGCATCGGCTGTATTAAAGTCATCCTCCATTGCATTTTCAAAGCTTGTTACAAATTCTTTCGTTTTTTCAAATGCTTCCTTTTCTTCCGCAGTCATAGTCTGTATTTCCACAGTGCCACTCAAGTATTTGAGATTTGACACAGCGGTAAGAATACGTTCCAAACCATTCTTGGATGCTTCCATAAGGTCTGCGCTGAAATTCAATGGGCTACGATAATGAGCACTCAACATGAAGAAACGAAGTACCTGCAAATCATATTGCTCGCTAATCTCGCGGACTGTTCTAAAATTGCCGAGAGATTTTGACATCTTATGGTTGTCAATATTCAAAAACGCATTATGCATCCAATACTTTGCAAATTCTTTTCCATTTGCCGCTTCACTTTGAGCAATCTCATTCTCATGATGTGGGAATACAAGATCCTCTCCACCTGCATGAATATCAATTTGCTCGCCTAAGTACTTTTTAGACATAACAGAACATTCTATAT
The DNA here is from genome assembly GCA_945992055.1 of uncultured Clostridia bacterium. Classification (GTDB taxonomy): domain Bacteria; phylum Bacillota; class Clostridia; order Lachnospirales; family Lachnospiraceae; genus Faecalimonas. Next base: position 40,910 of record CAMFVG010000110.1, read on the forward strand.
GCCATCCTGGACGACCGTCACACCACGGTGAATTCCATGCCGGTTCACCTTCTTTTTTCGGTTTCCAAAGCACAAAGTCTAAAGAATCCTCTTTCTCATCTTCTCCGGTTACCAAAAGTGAACGGCCACCAGACTGTAAATCATCTAAATTTTTATGCGATAATTTCCCGTAATCTTCAAATTTTCTGGTACGGAAATACACTGTCCCATTCTTCTCATATGCATATCCGGTATCAATCAATTTCTGAATCATCTCAATCATTCCATCGATCTCTTCCGTAGCAAGTGGGTGTTTTGTAGCTGGTTTCACATTCATGCCTGCCATATCTTTTTTACATTCTTCAATGAACTGCTTGGATACCTCATCCGCTGTTCTTCCTTCCTCGATGGCCTTCTTGATAATTTTATCGTCCACATCTGTAAAGTTGGATACAAAATTAACATCATAACCTTTGTATTCAAAATATCTTCTTACAGTATCAAAAACAATCATAGGTCTTGCATTTCCAATATGGATAAAGTTGTATACGGTCGGTCCGCATACATACATTTTAACCTTTCCTTCTTCTACCGGAACAAATTCCTCTTTTTTCATAGATAATGTGTTAAATACTTTCATGATTACCTCCTTCATTGTATAAGTTTCCTATAAAGTAAAAAAACTTCGCCTCTAAAACTAGAGACGAAGTATATCCGCGGTTCCACTCTAATAAAGAAATTTCTTTCTTCACTCAAAACACGTAACGTGTGTCCTCCGTATCCGGTTACTTATAGTTCTCCGAATCAACTCCCGAATGCACTTCATATATTCTTTCCCCAAAATCGCTTTCAGCCGATGACGATTTCTCTCTGGCAGTTCCAAATATACTACTCTCTTCGTTCTCTGTCTTTACCTATTTCCTATTCAGTTTATTCAAATTTGAACCTTTTGTCAACCTTTACACTACTTCATTCAGAAAAACTTTTTTACCTTGCAGATCCCGGATCATTTCCGGATGCAACACTTTCGCCATAATCATCGGTTTCTTTTCTGTCCCATAACCAACACACAACACTTCCTCTGTATCCGTTCTTGTTATATGAAAGATAGCCTGTCGAAGAATCTTCTCTTCGTAAAATAAAGGCTCACGAATTTCCTTCTTTTCTCCTGAAAAGAAACAAAACACCCCTTCTATTTTTTCATTACGTTTTGCTAAAAGAATGCCACCATTTTCACTTTGATGTTCTTCCAACAACGTTTGATAGTACCCTGTATCTCTCCAAGTAACAATATCTTTATCTTTCAAACAAGCATTTGCAAAAACTGCAATATCTTTACAATCTTGTTTGTCGGCAAGTACAAAGCAAATTTCACTATCTATTTCCCTTGTTCCCATAAATCGTCCGCTTTCCTGATTATATACAAATGTAAAGCCAAAGGGTTTATAGATATCCTCTGATGCCGGCATCAAAAATGTGAATGGTTCGTTTCTGTCTTTCATCACCTGCATGGCATGATTTAACAATTTTGCCATGAATCCTTTTCTACGATATCTTTCATCCGTAGCAACAGCAACAATATAATGTGTCTGATAAATCTGTTCCCCTATCCGCATTGTATATGGATTAAGATGAAGCATAGCTACAATCTCATCATTATCTTCTATCACATAAATCTCATTATCTCTAATTTTGACAGAATAATAATAATCTAAAAACTGCTCTGTGTCTTCTGTGAAAATTTCTTCCCAAAGTTTCCTGGTTTGAATATGCTCTTCTTTTTTTAACTTACGAACACTTCTATCTTTCATCTTATTGTTTTCTACAACCTCCACAACCGGCACAACCTTCTTCCTCTTCAATCTTATAGCTTGTAAAATTAGTCAGTTTCTCAATGGCGCAGATTGCTTGTGAAGAAATCCCCTCTCCAGTTCCTGTGAAACCAAGCCCTTCCTCTGTGGTTGCCTTTATATTGATTTGGTCTAACTCAATACCAAGTACCTCTGACACATTTTTTCTCATTTTTTCAATATGTGGTGCCATCTTCGGTCGTTGTGCAACAATGGTGGCATCAATATTCTCGATTACATAGAAATTTTCGTCTAAAATTTCACCAACATGAGCAAGCAGTTTCAAACTGTCAGCACCTTTATACGCAGGGTCTGTATCCGGAAAATGTTTGCCTATATCACCAAACGCCGCTGCACCTAAGAGTGCATCCATAATAGCATGCACCAAAACATCTGCATCCGAATGACCTAAAAGCCCTTTCTCGTAAGGAATCTTGACTCCTCCGAGAATCAAATCTCTACCTTCTACTAATTTATGCACATCGTATCCTAAACCAACTCTCATAAAAAACCTCTCTCTGATTCTTATAATAATTTAGTATATCACGTTTTCCTGTTGCTATAAAGAAAAAAAGAGATTCAAATGAATCTCTTTTTAGTAGCGGGAACTGGATTCGAACCAGCGACACTACGGGTATGAACCGTATGCTCTAGCCAACTGAGCTATCCCGCCATATATTGATTGAAATGGGACCAATAGGGCTCGAACCTATGACCCTCTGCTTGTAAGGCAGATGCTCTCCCAGCTGAGCTATGATCCCATATATAAGCGGGCTGTTTTCGCAACCCGCTTTGCTAGTATACTATTATGTATCACTACTTGTCAACACTTTTTGAAAAATATTTTTTATTTACTATGGTAGTTTTTAAGAAACTGTTTCGTCCTCTCTTCCTTCGGACTATCAAACACTTGACTTGGTGTTCCTTGCTCCAAAATATACCCATCATCCATAAACACTACTTGGTCAGATACCTCTTTCGCAAACGACATTTCATGGGTTACAATAATCATTGTATGATTATTATCCGCCAATTCTTTGATTACTTTTAAAACCTCTCCGGTAAGTTCCGGATCCAAAGCTGATGTCGGTTCATCAAAGCATAAGATATCCGGGTCTAATGCAAGTGCTCTTGCAATTGCCACACGTTGGCACTGACCTCCCGAGAGTTGATGCGGGTAATTATTCATCCGATTTTCCAACCCCATCTGTGTCAAAAGAGAGACTGCCTGTTCTTTGATTTCTCTATGTATTTCTTTCTTTCTTGCTTTATAATCCGGAAGTTCCTCTGCCAACAGTTCCTTTGCCAACATCACATTCTGTAATGCTGTATACTGCGGGAACAAATTGAAGGACTGAAACACCAGTCCAAAATGCAATCTCTTTTTTCTAATTTGCGTTTCAAGTTGTGTCGTCAAATCTCCTGCATCAAACAGTGTTTCTCCATTTACTCGAATCACCCCTTTGTCCGGATGCTCTAAAAAATTAAGACATCTAAGAAGGGTTGTTTTTCCACTGCCCGAAGAACCAATAATGGAAACCACTTGTCCTTTTTCTAAAGAAAAACTAACATCTTTCAAAACTTCAGTGCGTCCAAAACTTTTATGTATATGTTCAACTTCTAAAATTGCCATCTATAACGCACCTCCCTTATCGAAAATAATCCAGTTTTTTCTCTAAACGTCCGAGAAGAACAGTAAGAATTCCACTGAATATCAAATAGTACACGCCCGTAAAGAAAAGTGGCCAAATGGCGCCCGAAATACCTTGCGAGCCTTTAAGAAAAGCCTGCCCTGCCCAAATAATCTCCTGAAGTGCAATAATACGGGCAAGAGAGGTATCTTTTACCAAGGTGATAATCTCGTTTGACATCGGTGGTATAATTCGTTTTACCATCTGAAGTAATTTGACTTTGAAAAATATCTGACTCTTTGTCATACCAAGAACCAGGCCTGCTTCTTCCTGACCTACCGGGACACTCTGTATTCCTCCGCGATATATTTCGGAAAAATAACATGCATAGTTAAATATAAATGCAACTGCAGCCGCGAAAAAACGTCCCGTTTCTCCACTTCCCCAAATTGGTTTTCCAAGCACCAAACCAGGAAAATAGTAGAAAATCAAAAGTTGAATCATGAGAGGCGTACCTCTCACGATCCAAACAATAATCTTCGTTATAAAACTTAATGGTTTAAATCGGGACATTGAACCAAACGTAATAATGAGCCCTAGAGGCACTGCCCCAATCAAAGTTGCAAAGAACAGTTTCAAGGTTTGCAAAAAGCCAACATTTAACGACTGTACAACAATCGGAAATTGTTCCAACATAAGTTCCATATGTAATCCTGCTTTCTAAATATCTTATTGCTCAATAATAGATTCTTGCACACCGTACTGTTTTGCGCATTTCATCATAGAACCATCTTTATAAGAATCTGCAAAGAATTTATTTAAAGCATCAACAAGGTCAGAACCTTTACGGAATCCAACACCATATTCTTCGCTGTTAAGACTTACCGTATATGTCAAATCAGCATATCCTGTGCCTTCACCGATCATAGCACCTGCCATAAGCAAGTCGATAACTGCTGCATCAGATGTTCCGCTCTTCACTTCTAAAAGTGCATCAGACTGCGCTTTCACTGGTGTACACTCTAATTCCAACGCATTCACTTCTTTTTCTCCTGCGCTTCCTGCTTCCACTGCAAACTTAAGACCTGAAAGACTGTCAACGTCTTTGTATTTGTCTGCAACATCCTTGTTTACAACAACAACCTGTGCATTATTGCAATATGCATTTGAACAATCCATTGCAGATTTCACTTCATCTGTCAATGTCATACCATTCCATACGCAATCGATGGTTTTTCCATCTAGTTCCATTACCTTGTTATCCCAATCGATTTCTACAAATTCAACTTTTACACCAAGGCTCTTTGCAAATGCTTTTGCCATATCTGCATCGAATCCGATCCATTCACCGTTGTCATCTTCATAATCCATCGGAGCAAAATCAGTAATACCTACCACCAATACTCCCTTTTCTTTAACAGCTTCCATATCTGTCTGCTCTTTAGCAGAACCACAAGCCACAAGTGAAAGAACCATAATGGCACTCATTAAAAATGTAATTATTTTTTTCATAATAAAAATCTCCTTTTAATAATTTTGAATACTTTCTAATGTTAACGAATTAGCAGAGTAAAGTCAAGTGTTTTTTATAAAAAGAATCATCGGAAGTACCTAAAGGTACTTTCCGAGATTGTAAGCGGTCGCCAAATTCTCGAGCAAGCTCCGACTTTGGCTCGTCGCCACCACAAAAAAATGCGTTATCTGTGCACTTCCACAGACAACGCATTCTCTTATTTGTGCTTCTAATTAAACAATTCCTTGTGCTGTCATCGCATCAACAACCTTTTCGAATCCGGCAATATTAGCACCTACAACGTAGTTACCTTTGAAACCGTATTTCTCTGCTGCTGCAGCTGCATTGTGACAAATATTCACCATAATTGTTTGAAGTTTTGCATCTACTTCTTCAAATGTCCAACTAAGTCTTTCGCTATTTTGTGACATCTCAAGCGCTGAAGTTGCTACACCGCCTGCATTTGATGCTTTACCAGGAGCAAAAATTACTCCATTTTCTTGTAAGTAGTGTGTTGCTTCCAATGTAGTTGGCATGTTCGCACCTTCTGCCACTGCAGTTACACCATTTGCAACTAATGCCTTTGCATCTTCCAAAAGAAGTTCGTTTTGTGTTGCACATGGAAGAGCGATGTCTACCTTCACAGTCCAAACACCGCGACCCTCATGGTATTCAGAATTCGGACGATATTTTTTGTATTCTGTAAGGCGTCCTCTTTGTACTTCTTTAATTTCTTTAATTGCAGCAAGATCAATTCCTTCTGCATCATATACCCAGCCGTTTGAATCGCTCATAGTCAGCACTTTTGCGCCAAGCTGCATTGCTTTTTCAGCCGCATAGATAGCAACGTTTCCGGAACCTGAAATTGCAACTGTCTTTCCTGCAAGCTCGATTCCTGCTAATTTTAACATTTCATCTGTAAAGTACAACAATCCATATCCTGTTGCTTCTTTTCTCGCCAAGGAACCACCGTAGCTTAAGCCTTTTCCTGTAAGCACACCTTCATATACGTTGCGGATACGTTTGTATTGACCATACATATAACCGATTTCTCTTGCTCCTGTACCAATATCTCCTGCAGGAACATCAGTATCTGCTCCAATATGTTTGCAAAGTTCAGTCATAAAACTTTGACAGAAAGCCATAATCTCTCTATCTGATTTCCCTTTCGGATCGAAGTCAGAACCACCTTTACCTCCACCAATCGGAAGACCTGTTAAGGAGTTTTTAAATGTCTGTTCAAAACCTAAAAATTTAATAATTCCCAAGTTTACAGATGGATGTAAACGAATACCGCCTTTGTAAGGTCCGATTGCACTGTTAAATTGCACACGGTAACCTTTGTTTACTTGCACCTGCCCTTTGTCATCTACCCATGGAATACGGAACATGATGATTCTTTCAGGTTCCACCAATCTTTCCAAAAGTGCTTCTCTTCTGTAAGCATCCTCATTTGCTTCAATCACAACTCTGAGTGATTCCAATACTTCCTTTACCGCCTGGTGAAATTCCGGTTCTGCCGGGTTTTTCTTTACCACTAATTCAATAATCTCGTCTACGTATGACATGATAGTACCCTCCTTATTTCATCTTATATTCAGAAAACCTATTCCTCTACAACATCTCTCATAGAGAAACTGATTCTTCCCATTTTGTCTTTTCCAAGGCAAACAACTTTTACTTTGTCTCCCAATGTAAGAACATCTTCTACATGCTTGATTCTTTCTTTGGAAATTTTAGAAATGTGTACCATTCCTTCTTTTCCAGGCGCAAATTCGATAAATGCACCAAATTCCTTGATACTGATTACAGTTCCTTCAAATACCATACCTGCTTCAAAGTCAGTTACAATAGTTGCAATCATTTTCATTGCTTCTTCCATCTTTTCTGCATCTGTTCCACAAATAGAAACTGCACCGTCATCTGTGATATCAATCTTAACACCGGTTTGCTCAATGATGGCATTGATTGTTTTTCCTCTTTGTCCAACAACATCACCGATTTTAGCCGGATCAATCTGCATAGATTGAATCTTCGGAGCATACTGTCCAACTTCCGGACGTGGCTCTGCAATAGCTTTAGACATAACTTCATCTAAAATATATGTTCTTGCTTTCTTTGTACAAGCAATTGCTTCTTCAATAATCGGTCTTGTGAGTCCATGAATCTTAATATCCATCTGAATAGCTGTAATACCCTTATGTGTACCCGCTACCTTAAAGTCCATATCTCCAAAGAAATCTTCCAAGCCTTGAATATCGGTAAGTACCAAATATTCATCATCCGTATCCCCTGTTACAAGTCCTGCTGAAATACCTGCAACTGCTGCTTTGATCGGAACACCTGCTGCCATAAGCGACATACTTGATGCACAAATACTAGCTTGTGAAGTAGAACCATTTGACTCAAATGTTTCTGACACTGTACGGATTGCATATGGGAATTCCTCTTCGCTAGGAAGTACCGGAACCAATGCTCTCTCTGCCAACGCACCGTGACCAATTTCACGACGTCCAGGTCCTCTAGAAGGTTTTGTTTCACCAACAGAGTAAGCCGGGAAATTGTAGTGATGCATATATCTCTTTGATGTTTCTGCTTCATCTAAACCATCTAATTTTTGAGCTTCTGATAAAGGTCCCAATGTTGTAACGGTACAAATTTGAGTTTGTCCACGTGTAAACATTGCAGAACCATGTACTCTAGGAATAATATCTGTTTCTGCTGCAAGTGGTCTGATTTGATCAATTGCTCTACCATCCGGACGTTTGTGATCTTTTAAAATCATCTTACGTACTGTTTTCTTTTCATATTGGTAGATTGCTTCGCCTAAAATTGCCAACCACTCTTCGTTGTCAGCAAAGGCTTCTTCTAATTTTTCTGTAATAACACGAATATTTTCTTCTCTTACTTGTTTTTCATCTGTAAAGACTGCAACTTCCATTTCTTCCGGTGTTACAATTTCTTTCATTGCCGCAAACAATTCTTCCGGAACTGCACAACTTGTATATGTGTGTTTTTCTTTTCCACATGCTGCAACAATTTCATCAATGAATTTAATAACTTCCTGGTTTACTTCGTGAGCAGCAAAAATTGCTTCGATCATTTTTGCTTCCGGAACTTCATTTGCACCGGCCTCAATCATAATAACCTTTTCTCTGGTAGATGCAACTGTCAACTGCATATCTGATACAGCTCTTTGCGCTGCATTCGGGTTAAATACAAATTCTCCGTCAATCAATCCTACTTGTGTAGTAGATGTCGGTCCATCAAACGGAATGTCTGAAATTGCTGTTGCAATAGCAGAACCTAACATTGCAGTCAATTCCGGTGTACAATCCGGGTCAACTGACATAACCATGTTATTTAATGTAACATCGTTTCTGTAATCTTTCGGGAACAATGGTCTCATTGGTCTGTCGATTACACGTGAAGTAAGGATTGCATTTTCAGATGCTTTTCCTTCTCTTTTGTTAAATCCACCCGGGATTTTTCCCACTGCATACATTTTTTCTTCATATTCAACACTTAATGGGAAGAAATCAATTCCTTCTCTTGGCTTTTCTGAAGCTGTTGCTGTAGATAACACTACTGTGTCACCATAGTGCAAAAGAACTGCACCATTTGCCTGTGCCGCTACTCTTCCGATATCTGCGCGAAGAGTTCTGCCGGCCAATTCCATTTCAAATTGTTTAAACATATCTATTCTCCTTTTTCTTCTTTGACCGAGTTGTCCGAAACTACTGAAAAAACCACCATATTCCACTGATAGTCTTTTCAGTGGTCTCGGCTCGTCAACTCAGCCCATAATCTTAGATATTATAGCACACATTATTTCGGCTTGCAAGTTTTATACCCGCAAAAGAAAAGTGGTATTTTTCTTTGTTTTGAAAAACACCACTCATTGTTCTATTTCATATATTCATCCGGGAAATACGCGCGCGTACACGCTACCCTTCCATGCTCATCTTTTACTGTGATGCGGAAATATCCCCATTTCGGGTCCACATCAAATGTAGCCTCCGTAACCAATTCTCCATGCTCTGCCAACGCCGAAAAAGCGACTCTTTTATCAAATTTGACCGAAACTTGATCTGCCCCGGAGCATGTAATATGAATCTTCCCATCCTCAATGTAAAGATCATAAATTTCCGGACCATCAGAAGCATACATATCACCATTTAGAAGCGCTTTGGCCACTGCATCATACTCTAATTTTTCTGCTTTAATCATTGTCCATGCAAGTCCCATTCCATATGGCCCCGGATTCTCCGGTGCAGCACCATGGTTGTCGTCTCCGCCGATCACAAAGATTCTCTTTCCGCTCTGCAGCATCTCATCATACACACGTGGTGTATAGTCCTCATGACCGCATAGGATACCGCTTCCATTATAGAGTTCAAGCGCATGTAAATTCTCATAGTTTGTATAATATGTGTAATCTTCTCTTGACCATCCCACATGATTCAGCGTTACAAAAAATCCTCTGTCTCTTGCAATCTTTGCCACTTCGCTGATGCACTCCGGTGTGTAATCTCGAATATAATCTGGATCTTCCTCATGAAATTGCACCATATCACGATAATTCACTGCATTGCCAAACAAGTATGCTGTGCGATGCCATACCGGATGTTTCACAATGTCCTTATCTAATGCAATAAAACAAAGGTCACATCGCCCTGTATTTAAAATCGGATTGTTTCCACGCCATGCAATCCACTCCATTTCAAAGCCATTCAACGCCAAAAACTTATCATCTGTCAAATCATTGTGCGGGATGAATACATCATGGTCCGTAAATGCCACAATATCGTATCCATGCTTCGAATAAACTTCCTTAATTTCCTCCGGAGTTTTTATTCCGTCGGAAAACATTGTGTGATTATGTAAATTTGCTTTATAAAAACTACCACCCTTCGGTAAAAGATATGTTCTCACGTTCCATCCTCCTAGCATTCATACTTACATGATGTTTTCCGGGAAATATGCATTCGTGCATGCACGTCTTCCGCACTTATCTGTAATTACAATTCTAAAGTATCCCCAGTCCTTGTTAAAACCAAATACTGCTTCTGTAATTGCTTTTCCCTCTTCTGCAAAAACTCTCTGACCGACTCTGTGCTGCGTCTTACAAATAATATGCACTGCCTCCGAAAATTTCACATATAACTTGTCATCTTCTATATACATCTCATAAATTTCCGGTCCTTCTGTGGAATAAAATTGCCCCTTTTCCATTGCTGTTGTAATCGCTCTATAGTCCAACTTATCCGCTTTAATCATGGTCCATGCAAGTCCGGAATCAGAATAACGCGAATCCTCTGGCATAGCATTGTGGTTCTCATCTGCACCCACACCATAAATCCGCTTTCCGGTATTTAAAATATCATCGTACACGCGTGGATTGAAATCATCATGTCCCATCTGTATACTACTTCCATTGAACATCTCAATCGCATTCATACCATCGTATCGCGTATAATTCATATATCCTTCTCGCGAAAGCGTTGGATGGTTTAAAATAACATAAAACCCTTTCTTTCTAGCTGTTTGCATGAGATATGAAATACATTCCACTGTATAACTTCTGCGGTAATTTGTCTCGTTTTCATCCGTTTGAATCAATGCCTTAATTTCTTCACGAATATGCTCTTGATACAGTCTACGATGCCATAAAGGTTGGAAAATCGTATCGTCCTCTAATGCAATTAGGCTGAAATCACAGCGTTTCACCTCATACTCTTCGTGAGCACCATAGGTAGCTACCACATCCACTTCCATACCATTCAGTGCCAAAAAGTCATCATCTGTCAAATCATTATGCGGAATAAATGCATTGTGGTCTGTAAACGCCACAACAGAGTACCCTTTCTGCTTATAAATGTCCTTAATTTCCTCCGGTGTTCTGTTTCCGTCGGATATGGTTGTATGGCAGTGCAGGTTTGCTTTATAAAAGTTGCCCGTTTCCGGCAAAAGATATGTTTTCATACTTATATCCTCCTAATATAGAGACCTATTATCACTTATAGATATGATATCACACCCAACTTGATTTTCAACATTTTTTTGCCTTTTCTTGCTATTTATTTCGTCCCATGTTAAGATATCCGTTGGAAATGAATCCATGGAGGTAAATATAAATGATTAGCACAAGTAATGTTACTTTACGTGTCGGAAAGAAAGCTTTATTTGAAGATGTAAATGTAAAATTTACAGAGGGAAATTGCTACGGATTAATCGGCGCAAATGGGGCCGGAAAATCTACGTTTCTAAAAATCTTATCCGGCAAATTAGAACCTACAAAGGGTGAGGTCATCATTAGTCCTGGCGAACGTCTTTCGTTTTTACAGCAGGATCACTTCAAGTATGATGACTATTTAGTTCTCGATACAGTCATCATGGGGAATCGTAGACTTTACGATATTATGAAGGAAAAAGATGCACTCTACATGAAAGAAGATTTCACAGAAGAAGACGGTATTAAAGCCAGCGAATTAGAAGGCGAATTCGCAACCATGAACGGTTGGGAAGCTGAATCTGATGCTGCTTCTCTCTTGAATGGGTTGGGAATCGAAACAGATTTGCACTATAAATATTTGCGCGATTTAACCGGTCCAGAAAAAGTAAAAGTTCTTTTGGCACAAGCATTGTTTGGAAATCCTGACATTTTGCTTTTAGACGAGCCGACCAACCATTTGGATTTAGATGCAATTGCTTGGCTTGAAGAATTCTTAATCAATTTTGACAACACTGTAATCGTAGTATCTCACGACCGTTACTTCTTAAACAAGGTCTGTACCCAGATAGCAGATATTGATTATGGAAAAATCCAATTGTATGCGGGTAACTATGATTTCTGGTACGAATCAAGCCAATTAATCATTCGGCAAATGAAGGAAGCAAATCGTAAAAAAGAAGAAAAAATCAAAGAATTGCAAGAATTTATTTCTCGTTTTAGCGCCAATGCATCAAAATCAAAGCAAGCTACATCCCGCAAACGTGCATTGGAAAAAATCGAATTGGAAGACATCCGCCCTTCCAGCAGAAAATATCCCTACATTGATTTCAGGCCAAATCGTTCAATCGGAAACGAGGTTCTCTCCGTAGAAGGACTTTCAAAAACAATTGATGGTGTAAAGGTATTAGATAACCTATCATTCACTATCGGACGCGAGGACAAGGTTGCTTTTGTTGGTGGAAACGAGCTTGCAAAAACCACATTATTTAAGATTTTAATGGGTGAGATGGAGCCGGACGAAGGAACTTACAAATGGGGTGTTACTACCACGCAGGCATATTTCCCTAAAGACAGTACACACGAATTTGATAACGAGGATACAATTGTTGAATGGTTAACACAATACTCTGAAGAAAAGGATGTCACATATGTTCGCGGATTTTTAGGAAGAATGCTTTTCTCCGGAGAAGATGGGGTAAAGAAAGTAAAAGTGCTTTCCGGTGGTGAAAAAGTTCGTTGTCTATTGTCAAAAATGATGATTTCCGGAGCCAATGTTCTAGTTCTTGATGAGCCAACTGACCACCTTGATATGGAAGCCATCACAGCACTTAACAATGGATTAATAAAATTCCCAGGCGTACTACTCTTCGCTTCTCGTGACCACCAAGTAGTACAGACAACTGCAAACCGCATTATGGAAATCATTCCAGGCGGAAAATTAATTGATAAGATCACAACTTACGATGAATATTTGGAAAGTGATGAAATGGCAAGAAAACGCCAAATCTATACAACCGATAATCGCATGGAAGATAATTAATCAAAAAAAGATGTGGAACTTCAAAAGTCCACATCTTTTTTAATTGTAAAACACTCTATTTCTTTCCTCTTCTGACTCTAAATCTTCTTCTGACATATACTTTTCATACATAGATTCTAAAACAAACGATGCTATAACCATATATAAAGTTGGTAATACAAAAATTAAAATCGGCCACATAAAAAGCAACACGATTGCTACAGCAAACAGCAACAATAATAATAATGAGCGCAGAATATGACGGATTCCCATAAGTGCACAATTTTTCATAATCGCTTTTAACTTATTTTCAAAGCGTGCTATATGCGGGAATACTTGAAGCATCCAAATGACAACCAAACAAATCGAAATAATATTAAAAATCAACATTGCCTTATTTGGCACCATTTTTACAAAAAACAAGCAATTTGAAATAAGCAGCCAATATGCCACCATCATAAGCAACCATACAATGGTAGACTGTTTGAAATTCGTTTTAAACGCATGCCAAAATTCACGCCAAACATGGCTTCTGTCGTGACGAATCACCTTGTTAGCCGTGTAATATAATGCCGTTGTTGCAGCACCCGCTGTGACAATCGGAATGGAAAACAGAATCCACAAAAAATTCAAGAACACACAATCCACAATCTTATTGAGCGTTCTTATGATTCCGCTATCGTAACTAAATAACTTTCCCATTTTGTTCCTCCATATTTATCAAAAGTTTCCCTCATACTCTCTGATAAATAGACAAGCCCACCAGTGTCTGCCTGATGGGCTTGAACATCTAAAAATTAGTATCCTACTTTTTCCCAGCATTCAAATGGAGCTGCAAGTTCATCACTAACTAAAACTTGAGTCTTCATTAACTGTAACATAGAACTTGGAACTTCTGGTGTTACAGGTCCGTGAAGTACAAGACGTGATGTCATTCTCTGCCATGATGAGAATGTTCCATTTGTCATCAATGCATGAACTTCGATACGTTCTCTTGCATTCTTAACGTCAACAGGTCCGATTGTAGCCGCACATGGTGGTACAGCTTGGATATATCCTGACTGACCAAACACACCGTGAAGTGAGTTTTGAGCTACTGTCAACGGATGTAATTTCACAAGACGAGCTTCCATATTAAGCCATTCTTCAATTCCAGCATCTCCTGTTGCCTTTGGCATGAATTCCGGTACTGGATCAATGAATGCCATATGACCTGTCCATCCTGGTGATGAAGAACAGATATCTGCTCCACCTTCACCGATTTCTGTGATCATTTTTGAGTAATATCCAATGTTTTCTGTTGTTGGATAGTGTACGTTTTCTAATGGCATACGTAATTTTGGATCAATTTGGTATACGAAGTATTTCAACATTGAGTGTGCAAAACCTGCTTCGTATGTTTCTGGAGCGATACGTCCCATATCATCTGCCCATTCATCCATAGCGAAGATGTGTAAGTTTCTACAATCTACTTGGAAGTAGTTAATCAATTGAGCAAGCGGAATGTATGTATCCGGCTCTGGATTTCCAAGAATCATTGTGTATTTTTTGCCAGCCTCTGAAGCAGCTTTTAATCTAGAGAATAATGTTGCAATCAAAACCGGATGTGGATTCATCATAACTTTGATGTTGAATTCCGGATGATGCCATGCCTCTCTTTTTTCTAAATCCGTTCCGCTGATTTGGCGAAGACGTTCGCAAAGCTCTCTGTCTTTAAATGGTACATAATCAGCACATTTAAAGTCAAATTTCGTTGCTGGATCATAAATAATGTCTTTCATTTTTTTGTAATCTCCTTTCATTGGTGACATTTTTCATTTATTAAGACGCAACGCATATTTTCCGTTGCGATCATAACCTCTCATTATCGCAAATCTGCCAATAATTTTCTTCCTTCGTCAATAAGCAATTTGTCTACGCCTGCTCTGAAGTTCGAACTTCTCGCCTCGTAACCTCCTTGCTCGTAAGCATCATACATCGGGAAGTATCCCTCGTAACCATTTGTGATACATGTCGGCACGACCATATCCCAACCTTCTGTTTCTTTTAATGCCTTGCCAATTCCCATAAACGGTTCCCCTGGGAAACCAAGCATCACAACATCTCCGATCGCCACACCGGATAATTCCATTTCAAACGCTTCCGGCCCATGCTCTAATCGAACCATGCGTCCTGCTTCGGCAACAATTGTGGTAAGCATCATTCCTTCATACGGAAGTTCATCATCCTTACCTGCGTTATGTAAGTCATTAATACGATGTGCTTCTGGCATATCCTCTGGTTTCGGCATATTTGATGGCACTTGAATTGTGCGCTGTTTGCACTTTAATGTTTCCACATCGACATACTGTACCTTATCAAACACTTGTAAAACGCCGCCTGTAATCACACGACCTATGTACCTTGCGTGTTCGTACCCTCTGGAAACGTCATCAAAATCCATAAACATACCATTTAAATATCCACCCGTCGGGTGTACATTCACATGGTTGATATCTCCTTGTAAACCATTGAAGAAAATACATTTTGTGTTATCCAACACTTTTTCCACTGTTCTTCTTACGAATCCCGGCCAGTCTGCCGATATTTTGCATCCACCCACAACATCAGGATGATTTCCAAAGTTTGCAAGAACAATGGTTTCACCAGCTTCACGGTCAAAACGAATCACACTAACACCATCATCGATTTCACCAACCGGTTCTACAATATCCGGATTGTTTACTCCCGGATTTGTCTTCACGCTTCCATCTTTCATACGGTAGCGACGGACAAATGCAACATTTGGAGCCTTTCCAATACCCCATCCCATCTTGGCCGGCTTCAAATCTTCCAAAGCCATAACTGCTGCATCGGTCATCTTCCGTTTTACAGTTTGATAATATTCTTGCTCTAAAACTTCTTCCGCATCCTTTGTAATTGGAGGTGCAGTGTGTGTATGTGTTCCATGAATATAAATGGACTCTGCTGAAAGGCCTGTAGCCTCCATAATACTCTCTTTAAACTCTGCTACTGCATTTCTCTTAACACCTGCATTATCAATACTTAAAAAAACAGCTCTTTCTTCTCCGCAGGCCAATGCCAACGCATTGATCTCCAATTCATCCAACACGCCCTCAGCGTAGCGAGGAACGAAATATCCTTCTAACCAAATCCCCATCATAGGAGTGACATTTACACGACTAAATCCAGCTTTCAACTTATTCATAAGTATTTTCTCCATTCTGCCACTTTGGCCCGTTTTCCATAATAAACCTAGTTACAAATATTCTAATATGAGACCTCTTTAATGTCAAGTGAAATAACAGTTATTGACAAGAATTTAAAAGCGTTATAGAATTAGTATGGTGGAATTTAAATGGAAGTAAAACACCCAAAATAACAAAAGAAAGGTTGCGAAAATATGTATACTGATTTTAAAATTAAACCGCCATTTTTCGAAGTTGGACCAAAAGCATTTCTCTATGGAGAAGGCATGTTGAAATTGGCAAAAGTAATTGACAAAGTTGCCATGAAGTATGATGTAGATGTTATTGTGACACCACAATATACCGACATCAGTTTGTTGGCTAACAATACGGAGCGCATTCTTGTGTTTGCACAACACATGGATTACCTCCCAGTAGGTAGAGGGCTCGGCTCTGTCCTTCCGGAAGCGGTAAAAGCTGCAGGTGCTGTTGGTGTTATGCTCAATCACGCTGAAAAGCCTCTTACATTGGAAGAAATTGAGAAAACAATCATTCGTGCAGATGAAGTAGGACTTGCTACTATCGTATGTGCTGATACAGTTGAAGATATTGTTAATATTGCTAAATTAGGACCAAACTTGCTTGTTGCTGAACCTACTGAATTAATCGGAACAGGTCAGACAAGTGATGCAAACTATGTAACACAGACTATCGAACAGGTACGTGCGATTAATCCTGATATTATGGTTCTCCAGGGAGCAGGTATCTCAAACGGTCAAGACGTTTACAATACAATCAAGCTCGGAGCTCAAGCTACGGGATGCACCAGCGGCATTATTAAAGCTGAAGATCCATATGCCATGGTGGAAGAAATGCTGTATTCACTGCGCAAAGCGTGGGATGAATTACATAAATAATTTATTATCTTTAGGAGGAAAACAACATGGATTTTAAAGTAGTACAAAAAGAAATTCAATTACAATCAAGAGGATGGGTTCCGACTTTTCATGATATTTCAAGAGAAGTTGTAGAAATCGCCGAAGCTTCAGGAATCAAAAATGGTACTGTTTCTGTAGTTTCTCATCACACAACATGTTCTGTTATGGTTCAGGAATGTTCTCATGACATTGACACTTTCGATTTAGAATATTTACAACATGATTTACTTGACATCATGCGTAAAATGATTCCTGACTACGCTGAAGAAGGGCAATACCGTCATCCGGGTCCACTTCATGCACAGTTCGGCCGTTATGTAAATGAACCTGGTAACTTTACAAGTATGAACACTGACGGACATCTTCGTAGCGTATTCTTTGGAAGAAGCGAAACTATCACATTGAAAGACGGTAAATTAGATGCTGGTGAATTCGCACACATCTACTTCATTGACTGGGATCATGTACGTGCTCGTAAGAGACAAGTTAATGTTACTGTAATGGGAACAACAGAGGATGTTGAAGACAGAAAATTCAACAACGGTGAAATCGTAGATACAAATCACATCTTCACAGAAGATGAAAAAGCTTACGATTTACACTATGATTTACAATTAAAAGGAAGAAGATAATGAGATATTTATTAGGCGTTGACGTTGGTACTACTTCTCTTAAAGCAGTGCTTTTTGACGAAAATACCAACCCAGTAAAAACAGTCGTAAAAGACTATACATTAAACGCTACAGATAATATCGTGGAATTTCCCGCAGAGCAATACTGGGTATTATTCTCAGAAGCTTTAGATGAAATTACAAAAGACTATGATGTATTCGCACTGAGTATTGATACTCAGTGCGAAACTTTAATTGTAACAGATTCTGAAGGAAATGCTCTGACAGATGCAATTGTTTGGTTGGATAACCGCGCTGTAGCCGAAGCGGAAGCTATTGAAAAACATTTTGGAACAAAGAAAGTATATGAAGTAACCGGACAACCGGAAATCATTGCTACATGGCCGGCAGCTAAACTTCTTTGGTTAAAGGAAAATCGTCAGGATATCTGGCCGAAAATCAATAAAATCTTTTTATTGGAAGACTATCTTCTCTATAAATTAACCGGTGAATTCGTTACCGAAAAAACATTGCAATCTTCTACCATCTATTATGACATTCATAACGATGCATGGTGGAATGAAATGTTGGATTTTATCGGCGTATCCGAAAAACAATTACCACGATTATGTAACAGTGGTGAACTCGTTGGAGAATATAAAGGAATTAAGATTGCCACAAGTGCAATGGATCAAGTTGCCGGTGCAATCGGAGCCGGTGTTGTAAAACCCGGAATCGTCAGCGAAATGACCGGCACAACTATGGCCGTGTTTGTTCCTACGGACAAAGCACCGGAATATGTGGAAGGAAGCAAAATTCCTTGTCATATGAACTACGATGGAAATTTTGCACTACTTATCTTCTCTGCTACTGCAGGAATGGCACTTAAATGGTTCCGCAATAATCTCTGTGAAGATTTTTCATTTGATGATTTAAATGTATTAGCAGAAAAAGTAGATGCAGGGAGCAACGGACTAACATTCCTTCCGTACCTTTGCGGTTCTACAATGCCAAAATACAATCCAGATGCAAGAGGTATCTTCCATGGTCTCACTTTAGAGCATACTCGCGGACATTTCGTGCGCAGTATCATGGAGGCGGTTTCTTCCATGCTCAAGAGTTATTTGGATTATCTGGGTGTTGATTGTGAGGAAATCCGCTCTATGGGCGGCGGTGCAAAAAGCGATGTTTGGTTACAAATAAAATCAGACATGTGTAACAAGCGAATCGTTACACTAAAAAATGATGAAACAGCATGTCTCGGTTCAGCAATCCTTGCAGGTGTTGCTGCCGGCCTCTTTGAAAGTGTCGAGGAGGCCTGCAAAAAAGCAGTTATTATAAACAAAACATACACGCCAAGCGGAACCGATTATACGGATTGTTATCAAAGATTCGTAGAACTAGAAGACAAAAATGTTTAAAACTAAAAGGAACCTAATTTAGGTTCCTTTTCTTTATCGCATAAATACGCGCATAATATTTTTTGCAACTTGCTTAATTAATGTCTTTCCATTCTCCATTGCATATTCCAATGTCATTGGTCCATTCGCAATACTAAACATGGCCGAAATTCCACATTCTAACAGCGCATCACTGTCTTCA
The DNA here is from genome assembly GCA_945992055.1 of uncultured Clostridia bacterium. Taxonomy (GTDB): domain Bacteria; phylum Bacillota; class Clostridia; order Lachnospirales; family Lachnospiraceae; genus Faecalimonas. The sequence goes on from CAMFVG010000110.1 coordinate 59,976, forward strand.
CGAACGCCTCCTCCAATTGCTATAACCGGAACATTCTTCTCTTTCGCACGCATTCCTATTCCATATAGCACTTTTCCTTGTACAGATTGACCATCGATTCTTCCCTCTCCCGTAATTACGAGATTCGCATCTTGAAGTTCTTTCTCAAATCCACAGACATCAAGCACGATATCAATACCCGCCGCAAACTTTGCTTTGCAAAAGGCAAGAAGAGCAAATCCAAGACCACCGGCAGCACCAGCTCCCGGGCAAATACTAAAATCTTCTCCTAAAGTTTCTTTGCTTACCTTTGCGAAATTTCCCAATGCTGCATCTAATTTTTCTACCATCTCTGGCGTAGCACCCTTTTGTGGACCATATACTGCTGATGCCCCATTTTGTCCAACCAATGGATTCGTCACATCACAAGCCACCGTAATTTCCGTGTCAAAAATTCTTTGGTCAAACTCGCTCATATCAATATCATACAAATCAGCAAGGGCACCACCGCCTAGTGGTAGTGCATCACCATTTTTATCCTTAAAGACTGCTCCCAACGCCATCAAGGCTCCTGCACCGCCGTCATTGGTAGCCGAACCACCAATTCCGATAATCATCTTCCTGCATCCACGCTCCAAAGCTGCTTTCATCAATTCACCTGTTCCATAGGTGGTTGCAATCATTGGATTTTTTTCATCCACAGGTACCATAGGTAATCCAGAAGCTTGTGCCATCTCAATAATCGCAACTTCTCCCTGCTCAATAGTTGCATAACTTGCAGTTGCATCCTCTCCCATTGGTCCACACACAGACAACTCATGTATTTCAGCCGGTACACAACTTGCAATTGCATCTATTGTTCCCTCGCCTCCGTCAGCAACCGGCATAATCACTGTTTTTGCATCTTTATTCACTTCTAAGACAGCCTCTTCTATACTCTTTGCAACATCAACTGCTGACACACTTCCTTTGAAGGAATCTGGGGAAACAATAATCTTCATAATTCATACGCTCCTTTAATCTTCAAAAGCTTCCTTTACTTTATCCATAAAGCCTTTTTTCTTGTTCTTCTTTTCTCCTACTTTTTCTGCTTCTTTCAGGGAATTCCCTGTTAGTTCATCAAATTTACGCAAAAGTTCCTTTGCTTCGGAACTTAATTTGCTCGGTGTTTGAATTTCTAATGTCACATAATGGTCTCCTCGTATCTTCTTATCACGAAGTGAGGGAACTCCTTTGCCACGAAGTCTCACCTTTGTACCCGTCTTCGTCCCTGATGCAATCGTATAAAGGACATCACCATCTACCGTTTTGATTCGTACATCTCCTCCCAAAGTTGCCTGGGCAAAACTAATAGGTGCTGTGGAAAAGATATGCATATCCTGTCTTCCAAAAACAGGGTGTCTCGATACAGTTACTTCCACTAACAAATCCCCTCTCGGGCCACCATTTATACCCGGTTCACCTTTTTCACGAATACGAATGCTCTGTCCATTATCAATACCTGCAGGTATGCTCACTGAAATTTTCTTTTTGCTCGAAACATATCCTGTCCCCGTACATTCCGGACATTTTTCACGGATGACCTTTCCAGAGCCATTACATTCCGGACAAGTCTGTACATTTTGCATAGTTCCAAAGAAAGACTGTGTCGTATATACCACTTGCCCACGCCCATTACATTTTGGACAAGTTTCCGGTGTTGTTCCCGATTTTGCTCCGGTTCCATTACATGTATTGCATGGATCCTTGATAACAACCTCTATTTCCTTCTCACACCCGAAGATTGCTTCCTCAAATGTGATTCTGACACCTTTGCGAATATTTGCGCCCTGCATCGGTCCATTGTAGGAACGTCTTGAGCGACGGTTTCCCCCAAACATATCTCCAAAAATATCCCCGAATATATCCGTGAAATCCATGCTTCCAAAATCAAAACCGCCGAAGCCACCTGCGCCACCTGCACCTCCATCAAATGCTGCATGACCGAACTGATCATACTTTTGTTTCTTTTCCGGATCGCTTAATACGGCATATGCCTCTGACAATTCTTTAAATTTTGCTTCTGCTTCTTTATCTCCCGGATTAGCATCCGGATGATATTTCTTACCTAAGGCTCTATATGCTTTTTTGATTGCTGCGGCGTCGGCATTTTTATCAACACCAAGCACCTCATAATAATCTCTTTTTGTTTCAGCCATTCTTATCTGCCTCTCTATCTTACATAGTGTCATCACAGTTCAGCCATGAAGCTCGAATCCGCCACGCTACTTCTCGCTTTGGCAAAACACCGTACGCCAAATATCAGCACCATTTGCTAACATGCAAGCATGACGCATACAATGCTGATATTTTTCACATGGCTAAACTGTATTAAATTTCTTTATAGTCACCATCTACTACATCGTCACCATTAAATCCTTCCGGTGCCGGACCCGCTTCCGGTGTAGGGCCACCTTGTGCAGCTTGCTGTGCTGCTGCAGCTTGTTCATACATCTTTGTAAACACACCTTGTGCGCTCGTCATAAGTTTTTCTTTTGCAGCCTTAATTTCTTCCACATCCGCATCTGTCATTGTTTCCGGTGTTGATTTTGCAAGAATATCCTTAAGTGCTTGAATATCTGCTTCTACTGTTGCTTTTTCTGTAGCATCTACTTTATCTGCAACATCATTTAATGCTTTCTCTGTTTGGAAAACAATAGCATCTGCATCATTTCTTGCATCAATCGCTTCTTTACGTTTCTTATCTTGAGCCTCAAACTCTGCCGCTTCCTTCACAGCCTTCTCAATATCTGCATCTGACATGTTTGATCCGGAAGTAATTGTAATGTGTTGCTCTCTTCCAGTTCCTAAATCTTTCGCAGATACGTTTACAATACCATTGGCATCGATATTAAACGTAACTTCGATTTGTGGGATACCACGTGGAGCCGGTGCAATGCCGTCCAATCTGAATTGTCCAAGTGTTTTATTATCTTTTGCAAACTGTCTTTCGCCTTGCACTACATGGATGTCTACTGCAGTTTGATTGTCAGCTGCTGTAGAGAATACTTGGCTCTTGCTTGTTGGGATTGTAGTATTTCTTTCAATCAATCTTGTTGCAATTCCACCCATTGTTTCAATCGACAATGAAAGTGGAGTTACGTCAAAGAGAATGATATCTCCTGCGCCAGTATCTCCTGCTAATTTACCACCTTGAACAGATGCTCCTAAAGCCACACATTCATCTGGATTAAGAGACTTGCTCGGTTCTTTTCCTGTTAATTGTTTTACTTTATCCTGTACTGCAGGAATACGTGTAGAACCACCAACCAACAATACCTGACCAAGTTCTGCTGATGAAAGTCCTGCATCTGAAAGCGCTCTCTTAACCGGTTCTGCTGTTCTTTCCACCAAATCACTGGTGAGCTCATCAAACTTAGCTCTTGTGAGATTCAAATCCAAGTGAAGTGGTCCGGATGCATTCATGCTGATAAACGGAAGGTTGATATTTGTTGTAGTAGCTGTAGACAATTCCTTCTTTGCCTTTTCAGCTGCTTCTCTAACTCTCTGAAGAGCCATTTTATCTGCTGATAAATCCACTCCATTACCTGCTTTAAAATCAGCAACGATATAATCTACGATTTTCTGGTCAAAATCATCTCCACCAAGTCTATTGTCACCGGCTGTAGATAATACCTCGATAACGCCATCACCAATTTCAATAATTGATACGTCGAACGTACCACCACCCAAATCATATACCATGATTTTTTGTTCTTTCTCATTGTCAAGACCATATGCAAGCGCTGCTGCTGTAGGTTCGTTAATAATACGTTTTACATCAAGTCCTGCGATTTTACCTGCATCCTTTGTGGCTTGACGTTGTGCATCGTTAAAATACGCTGGTACCGTAATTACTGCTTCTGTTACTTTTTCTCCCAAATAACCTTCTGCGTCTGCTTTCAACTTTTGAAGAATCATTGCTGAAATTTCTTGTGGAGAATATTTCTTGTCATCAATCGTCACTTTATAATCTCTTCCCATTTCTCTCTTGATTGAAGAAATTGTTTTGTCCGCATTTGTTACTGCCTGACGTTTTGCCGGCTCACCAACTAAACGTTCTCCTGTCTTTGTAAATGCAACAACAGATGGTGTTGTTCTTGCTCCTTCTGTGTTTGCGATAACGGTTGGCTGTCCACCTTCCATAACGGCTACACAGCTGTTTGTTGTACCTAAATCAATACCAATAATTTTTCCCATTTTTAAATTCCTCCTAAAATATTATAATTATTTTTTAACATTAATTTGCAACTTTAACCATGCTATATCTCACTACAGAGTCGCGGTATGTGTATCCTTTCTGGAACTCTTCCACGATGATATTTTCGCCTGCTTCCTCATCTTCTACATGCATCACTGCATTATGAAGATCCGGATTGAATTCCTGGCCAATTGCCTCAATCGGTTTGACACCTACACCTTCCAACATGGTCAACAGTTGTTTGTATACCATTTCCATACCGGTTACAAAAGCATCTTCTTTTTTCTCTTCCGGCACTGCAAGCAACCCTCTTTCAAAGTTGTCAACTACCGGCAACAATTTTTCAACAATGTCTTTTGCTCCGATTTCGTACATTGCAGATTTCTCTTTTTCTGTACGTTTACGGAAATTATCGAATTCAGCCATCTGTCTTAACAGTTTGTCTGAAAGTTCTTCGATTTTCTCATCTCTCTCGTCTTTCTTCTTTTTCGACTTTTTCGTCTTTTCTTTTGTTTCTTTTTCTGTCTTTGTCTCTTCAGTCTCTACAGTTTTTTCTGCAGTTTCCTCCACGACTTCCTGATTCATGTTTTCTTCCAATGGATTGTTCCACCTTTCTATTCTTCTTTATGGAAAATCTCATCCAACTCTGTCATCAGAGTCTTCAAAGTCTTCATTACATGTTCATAATCCATTCGTTTCGGGCCGATAATACCGATTGTGCCTTGCATTCCTTCACCCAATTCGTATGTGGCAGTTACCACACTACAATCTTTCATAGATTGTACTGGGGTTTCCTGACCTATATAAACCTGAATACCATGATTTTCTTCTTTTGATAACGCCTGTGTTACAATTTCCTGTAACAGTTGCTTTTCTTCGAATGCGTTAATTATCTCTTGTGCACTCTGATTATCACTCAATTCCGGATACTTAAATACGTTTGTTACTCCACTGGTGTAGATTTCCATATCTTCCGGTTGTATTGTATTTGCAATAGCATCAAACACATCACTGATTATCTCGCTGTGAACTCCCGCCTGCTCTTTTAATCTGGCAATCATACCAAGATTAATCTCTTCTACTGACAATCCTGTAAGACTTGTATTTAGGAGCATATTCAATTTTAACATCATCTCATTATTAAGAGTTTCTTCAACTGTAACAATCTTATTCTTAATAATGTTTCCTTCCATCACAATCACTGCAATGAGCTGATGTTCATCAACCTGTGACAGCTGGATGAATTTTAATTTATTACGATTATAAGACGGTGCAGAAACCATCGTAGCGTAGTTTGTGTTTACCGCAAGTACTTTCGCCGCTTGCTTTAAGATTTTATCCATCTTATCGGCCTTCTCAAGCATTTGCTCACGCATTTCAATGACTTCCTGTTCCTTCTCCGCCATCAACATATCTACATATAGCCGATAGCCCTTATCCGAAGGAATACGTCCTGCTGATGTATGAGGTTGTATAATATAGCCCAAATCCTCTAAATCCGCCATCTCGTTGCGAATCGTAGCCGAACTCAAATTCAAATCCGTATATTTAGAAATTGTTCTAGAACCAACTGGTTCACCTGTTTCCAAATAGGTCTTGATAATCGTCTGTAAAATCTTAAGTTTTCGATCATCTAATCCATGATTCAGTTCCATATATACCTCCTATTGATTTATTAGCACTCTTTTCTTTCGAGTGCTAATATCTACGTTATTAAGATATCACTACTACTTTCTTTTGTCAACTGTCTTTATGCTTTTTTTAGATTTTCCCTTCAAAAATCACAAAAAGAAACCGCAATGCCGAAGCATTACGGTTTCTTAATTTCGTTTTTACAGTATTATTTTCCAAACCCATTCAATATCGGTGTTTTACCAGTAACATTCTTCCATGCACTTGATGTCGGGAATAATACCGTTACATCTGTATCGATAAGTTCTTGTTTGGTTTTGAGATATCCTGATGGTACTGTTCCACTATAATTTTTACCTACCAACTTATCTGCTACACCATAAGAGTGGTTAACTGTCATACTGTTTGCATTTGTATTGATACCTGCAACAAGAGCTCCCGCTACACTCCATGTATCCGTTCCTGTTGTTTCTACATCACCTACACTCAAACAGTTATTAAA
>CAMFVG010000111.1 GCA_945992055.1 uncultured Clostridia bacterium
TTTCGATTCGTTCCATCTTCTCTAACATTTTTTCGCGACTCTCGGCACGTTTAATCGATTTTTCGCGATTAAAGGAGCGAAGTTTTTCGATGACAGCTTCCTGATGTTTGATTTCTTGTTGTTGATTTAGATAAGCTTTTATTTTTGCATCCCGTACAATTTTCTTCTTTTTTGCGAATTCACTGTAATTACCTTGGAACATCGATAATTCACCGTTTTCAATTTCAATTACCTTTGTAACAACGCGGTCTAAAAAATAGCGGTCATGCGAAACAATCAGAACGGCACCGGAATAGTTAAGCAAATATGTTTCTAACCAGGCAATAGAATTCAAATCCAGGTGGTTGGTCGGCTCGTCCAGCAATAAAATATCCGGCTTTGTTAGTAAGAGTTTCCCCAAAGCCACACGTGTTTTTTGGCCGCCGGAAAGCGTATTGATTTCTTTTGTAAATTCATTTTCTTGAAAACCTAACCCTTTTAGCACACCGATGAGTTCGCTCTGGAACGCGTAACCATTTGCTTGTTCAAAACGTTCTGTAAGGCGATGATATGAGTGAAGATACTCCTCCAACTCTTTTCCTTCAAAATGTTTCATTTCTAATTCCATAGTTCGAATTTGACGTTCCAATTCTATAATTTCTGCTTTTGCAGTTTTTAATTCCTCCAGGATAGTATGGTTACTGGATAGATCTTGGTGCTGTGATAAGTATCCGATGGTCTTTCCTTTGGCTAATATAATGTCACCACTGTCCGCATCGATTTCCTTCATGATCATTTTTAACATCGTAGATTTGCCGGCTCCATTTAAGCCGATAAGGGCAGCTTTTTCACGTTCTTCTATATGAAATGCGCCGGATTTTACAATTATCTGGTCGCCAAAAGCTTTTGTAATATTATGGCATGCAAGAATCATATCTTATCTCCTAAATTGAATAAAAAGACTACTTTTTTATTATACTGTAAAAGTGATAAAAAACAATGAAAAGTTTGACTTTGAATCAACAATTCTATATAATAAATCATAAGTTATAAAATGATAGGAAGGTGAAATAAGTGGACGAGAGAGAAATTTCACAGGCAGTCATTCAACGGCTTCCACGGTATTATCGTTTTCTTGGTGACTTGCTTGATAATAACGTCGAACGCATTTCTTCAAGTGACTTGAGCAAACGAATGAATGTGACAGCTTCCCAGATTAGACAGGATTTAAACAACTTTGGTGGTTTCGGTCAGCAAGGGTATGGTTATAATGTAAAATATTTATATACTGAAATCGGAAAAATTCTTGGATTAGATGAAAGCCATAATTTTGTAATTGTGGGCGCCGGAAATCTTGGACAAGCATTGGCTAATTATGCGGCATTTGAGACAAGCGGTTTTGTGCTAAAAGGTATTTTTGATGTAAATCCTAAGTTAAAAGATATTAGTATTCGTGGCATTAAAATTCATATGATGGATGAATTGAAAGATTTTATTAGGGATAACAATATTGAAATAGCAGTATTGACGGTTCCAAAAGAAAATGCAGGTGAGGTTGCAGAATTGTTATCGGATACCGATATTAAAGGGATTTGGAATTTTGCACATATTGATTTGAAATTACCGGACAGTATTATTGTAGAAAATGTTCATCTTGCTGACAGTTTGATGAGGTTGTCATATAAAATAGGACACTATGCAAAAGGTGATTTGCAAAAATAACGAGTGAAAACGTGTAGGTAGGTGTGCAAAGCATACTTTCTTACACGTTTTGTGTATGGTAGGAGATTTTATAAACATGAAATATATATTAACCGGCAAGCAGATGCAAAAAGCAGATCGATATACGATTGAACAAATAGGAATTCCTTCTATGGTATTGATGGAACGTGCAGCCCTTCGTACCGTGGAAATTTTGGAAGCAGAACAGGTTGATTTCAAAAATGTTCTTGTTGTTTGCGGCAGTGGAAATAATGGTGGGGATGGTTATGCGATTGCACGCCTTTTACATATAAAAGGGTACCAAGTATCCATTTATTTTGTAGGCGAAGAGATGAAACGAAGCAAAGAAAACCTACAACAAAAGCAAATTGCAGATTATTATAATATTTCGGTCAAGCAAAATTTAGAAGGGGAAGAATATAGTGTAATTATAGATGCAATTTTTGGAGTTGGTTTAAGCAGAAGTGTTGAAGGGCGATATTACAATGTAATTGAGCAGTTAAACCGAATGAACGGATATAAAATGTCAGTGGATATGCCATCGGGGATTCAAGATGAAACGGGTGCCGTTTTGGGAATTGCATTCCGTGCAGATTTGACCGTAACGTTTGCGTTTGCCAAACGAGGTCAGGTCATGGAACCGGGGCATCCGTATGTAGGGAAATTATGCATAGCTGACATTGGAATTTATTCGGATGCTATAACCGAAAAAACAGATATTACATATTCCTACGAATTCGAGGATTTTCAAGAAAAATTTCCAAAAAGACTTCCAAACTCCCATAAGGGCTCTTACGGAAAATTGTTATTGATTGTAGGAAATAAAGGGATGTCCGGTGCAGCACTTTTATGTGCAAAAGCTGCATATGCTGTAGGGACAGGATTGGTTCAAATCTATACGCATGAAGAGAATCGAGTTATCTTGCAAGAAACGTTACCGGAAGCAATTGTTACAACTTACACAGAATATGATCATCAGCAAGTAGAGGCATTGCTTCAGTGGGCAAATGTAATAGGCATCGGCTGTGGTCTGGGAATGAGTAATTTGGCGGAACAAATTGTAAGCCATGTTATACAATATGCAGAAGTCCCTTGTGTAGTTGATGCAGATGCGTTAAACTTGATTGCAAAGGATAAGTCTGTTTTGAAGCAAGCAAAACAGCCACTTATATTAACACCGCATATGAAAGAGATGACAAGATTGCTTGCGTGTCGGATGGAAGAATTGCAGGCAAACAAGATTGCATACCTTCAGACATTTACGAAAGAATATCCGGTCATTTGTGTATTAAAGGATGCAAGAACAATCGTAGGCTGGAAAGAAGCCCCACTGTTTATGAATTTAACAGGAAATTCAGCATTGGCTAAAGGTGGATCAGGAGATGTTCTGACAGGTGTTATTTCGGGAATTCTAGCACAGAAAGCGAGTCCTTATGAGGCGGCATGCTTAGGTGTCTATTTACATGGACTGGCCGGGGACTGTGCAGCAGAAAGAAAAGGGCAGTATAGTGTGCTTTCTGGGGATGTGGTAGATCATATTAGTGAAATTTTAAGACAAATATAAGAGGTGACAAGGTGAAAACATATAGTAGAGTATATGCAAGAATTGATTTGGATGCCATTGTGTCCAATATGGAGCAGATGAGACGAAATCTAAATCCTATAACAAAGATTATGGCGGTAATCAAAGCGGACGGTTACGGACATGGCGCCGTGCAGATTGCCCAAATGTTGGAAGAATATGATTACATATGGGGTTTTGCAGTAGCTACATTGGATGAGGCAGTTGTTCTGAAAGCAGAAGGAATCCAAAAGCCGGTGTTGGTTCTTGGATGCGTGTTTCCTGACCAATATCTAGAAATGTTAAAGTATGAAATCCGCATGAATGTCTATACCGAAGAAATGGCAGAAGCGATTTCACAGATGGCTGCAAGAGAAAAATTGACTGCTTATATGCATATTAAATTGGATACCGGTATGACAAGACTTGGATTTCATGTCGATGAAGATGCGGTAGAGTCCATTGCAAGAATCGCAAGCATGCCAAATGTTTGTATGGAAGGCATTTTCACACATATGGCAAAAGCAGATGAAAATGACAAGACTTTTACCCATAAACAATTGCAGGAGTTTCAATGGATGACTGCAAGATTAAAAGAGAAAAATGTCGTATTTCAATATGAGCATTGCGCGAATAGTGCAGCGATTATTGATGTGCCTGAAGCAAACTTTGACCTAGTTAGGGCAGGTATTTCTACTTACGGTCTTTACCCTTCCGAAGAGGTTCAAAAGGACAATGTCAGATTAAAACCGGTGTTGGCGTTAAAAAGTCATGTGGCTTTTGTGAATGAAATTCCGAAAGGAACACCAATCAGTTATGGGGGAACTTTTATTTCGGACCGTGCAATGACTGTTGCAACCATTCCGGTGGGTTATGCAGACGGGTATCCGCGAAATCTTTCAAATGTAGGATATGTCCTAATCCGTGGAAAAAAAGCGCCTATTTTAGGGCGTGTATGTATGGATCAGTTTATGGTAGACGTAACGGATATTGAAGGCGTAAGTTTTGGCGATAATGTCACTTTGATTGGGAAAGACGGAAATGAAACTATAACAGTAGAGGACTTAAGTGAATTGTCAGGAAGATTCAATTATGAATTCATTTGTGATTTGGGCAAACGAATCCCGAGGGTATTTGTAAGAGATGGGAAAGTATCGGAACAAGTCGATTATTTTGCCTGATTTTACTAATAAATAGACTCTGATTAGAATACATCCGAAAAAGATGGAAATAATGATGTTATCTTAAATAATCGGAGTGTGAATATTGTGCAAATTAAGCGAGGAGATATTTTTTATGCAGATTTAAGTCCGGTTGTCGGCTCCGAACAAGGTGGAGTACGACCGGTTATGATTATACAAAATGATGTGGGAAATCGACATAGTCCAACTGTTATCTGTGCGGCTATTACATCCAAAATGAATAAGGCAAAGCTTCCCACACATATTGAGATTGATGCGAAAAAATATCAATTGGTAAAAGATTCTGTGGTGTTATTAGAACAAATTAGGACCATAGATAAACAAAGACTGAAAGATTACATTTGTCATGTGGATAAAAAATTAATGTTGCAGGTCGAAGAAGCATTGCGGATTAGTCTCGAACTGCATACATAGCTTTTAAACATGCTATTAAAACTGTACAAAAGAGAAAAAGAGTGCTAGAATGTACAAGTATTTTACAGAAAAATGAAAAGAGGGAACAAACATGTCAGGACATTCAAAATTTGCAAATATTAAACATAAAAAGGAAAAGAATGATGCTGCAAAAGGAAAAATCTTTACAAAAATCGGAAGAGAATTGGCGGTAGCTGTAAAAGAAGGGGGCGGACCGGACCCTGCAAATAATAGCAGACTCCGAGATGTCATTGCAAAAGCAAAGGCCAACAATATGCCGAATGACAATATCGAAAGAAGTATAAAGAAAGCTGCGGGAGATGCGGATGCGTCCAACTATGAGCATGTTACATATGAAGGATATGGACCAAATGGTACGGCAATTATCGTAGAAGCTTTGACAGATAACAAGAATCGTACTGCATCAAATGTGAGAAATGCGTTTACAAAAGGAAATGGAAATGTCGGAACTCCGGGATGTGTTTCTTTTATGTTTGACAAGAAAGGTCAGATTATTGTGGATAAAGAAGAATGCGAAATGGATGCGGATGACTTGATGATGGCGGCTTTGGATGCAGGAGCAGAGGATTTCGTTGAGGAAGAGGACAGTTTTGAAATTTTGACAGATCCGGATGCGTTCAGCGATGTGCGTTTGGCGTTGGAGGAAGCAGGTATTCCGATGGTAAATGCAGAAGTGACCATGATTCCACAGACTTATGTAGAGCTGACCGATGAAAAGGATTTAAAGAGCATTCAGAAAACATTAGATCTTTTGGAAGAAGACGATGATGTTCAGGAAGTTTACCACAACTGGGATGAATAGGAGGAAGACAAATGAGTGATTATAGAATTGAGACGAAATGTATTCAATCTGGATATACTCCAAAAAACGGAGAACCGAGAGTTATACCAATTTATCAAAGTACAACCTTTAAGTATGAAAACAGTGATGCGATGGGCAAATTATTTGATTTGGAGGATTCAGGGTACTTTTATACAAGATTGCAAAATCCGACAAACGATGCGGTTGCGGCTAAAATTTGCGATATGGAAGGTGGTGTAGCAGCGATGCTTACATCTTCCGGACAGGCAGCGAATTTCTATGCCATAATGAATATTGCAGAGGCAGGAGACCATATTATCTGTTCTTCAGCAGTTTATGGAGGTACATATAATTTATACGCGCATACCATTCGCAAGATGGGCATTGAGGCAACCTTTGTGGATCCGGATTGCTCCGAAGAAGAATTGCGCGTTGCATTTAAAGATAATACGAAAGCAGTAGTGGGTGAGACCATTGCAAATCCTGGATTGAATGTACTTGATATTGAGAAATTTGCGAAAGTGGCTCATGAACATGGCGTTCCACTTATTATTGACAATACATTTGCAACACCGATTAATTGCAGACCGTTTGAATGGGGTGCAGATATTGTAACACATTCTACCACAAAATATATGGATGGTCATGCAACTGCAGTAGGCGGCTGTATCGTAGACAGTGGAAATTTTGATTGGGATGCATATGCAGAAAAATTCCCGGGACTTACGACTCCAGATGAGACCTATCATGGTCTTGTATATACAGAACGTTTTGGAAAAGGTGCATACATTACAAAAGCGACAGCACAAATGATGAGAGACTTGGGATCCATTCAGTCCCCACAGAACGCATTCCTCTTGAATATCGGATTGGAAACCTTGCATTTACGTATGCCAAGGCACTGCGAAAATGCAGTGAAGGCAGCTAACTATTTGCAAAACCATGAGAAGATTGCATGGGTGAATTGCCCGTCACTTCCGGGAGATAAATACTATGATTTGGCGCAGAAATACATGCCAAACGGCACTTGTGGTGTTATTACATTTGGTGTAAAAGGTGGAAGAGATGCCTGTGTGAAAATGATGGATGCACTTAAAATGATTGCCATTGTAACACACGTCGCAGATTCCAGAAGTTGTGTGCTTCATCCTGCTAGTCATACCCATCGACAAATGAATGAACAGGAACTTTTGGAGGCGGGTGTACAACCGGATTTGATTCGTTTCAGTGTGGGAACGGAAAATATCGAAGATATTATTGATGATTTAAGACAAGCATTAGAAGTAATATAAAGATAAAGGGTCAGAAGAGAATTCTCTTTTGACTCTTTTTTTGGTGCTTAATTTAGGTATAGAATTTATGTTTCCTAACATACTACTACAAAAAAAGGAAAGGTAGTAGAAAAATGGAACAGGAAAAACAGGAACAGATAAAAGAAACAGGAAGTATTGAAGTTACGAACAGTAAACAGCATCATACGATCAAAATATTTACAATTATTGGGGAAATTGAAGGACATGAAATGGCTAATAGTAATACGAAATCCACGAAGTATGACCATCTATTGCCTCAATTGGCGGAAGTGGAAGAAAATACAGACATTCAAGGAGTATTATTTCTTCTCAATACACTAGGTGGAGACGTGGAGGCGGGACTTGCAATAGCAGAAATGATAGCATCGCTCAGCAAACCTACTGTATCTTTGGTGCTTGGGGGAAGTCATTCCATTGGAGGCCCATTAGCAGTAGCAACAGATTATTCCTTTATTGTTCCAAGTGGAACCATGGTGGTACATCCGGTACGTTCCAATGGTATGTTTATCGGAGTGGAGCAGAGTTATTTGAATATGTTAAAAACCCAGGACCGTATTACAAGATTTATTTCGAGTCATTCTCGTATTTCTCAGGAACGCGTGGAAGAATTGATGCTAAATCCTACAGAATTGGTAAAAGATGTGGGAACCATGTTAGAAGGGGAGGATGCGGTTGTAGAAGGAATTATTGATGAAGTCGGTGGTATTAGAGATGCGTTAAACAAATTGCACCAAATGATAGAGAAAACCCTTGTTTTAAAGAAAAATGGTGATGACATAAGTTTCTAACAATGTTATAATAATATGGTTAAGAGACAAGGAGGAATTTCATGGCCACATCTAAAAAAACCAGGAAACAAAGTACAAAGGCAAAACGTCAAACAAAGCGTTCTGGGAATGATAGCAAACAAAGTCAGAATTTTTTGAGAGATGAAATTGTGATTTTACTTTCATTAGCAGTTTGTCTATTCCTTTTAATCAGCCACTTTTCGCTAGGTGGAAAGGTTGGCGATTTGGCATCGGGAATGCTGTTTGGTGTGTTTGGATTTATCGCATATATTATACCGATTTTACTTTTTGTAGGTATCACATTTGTGATGTCAAATAGAGGGAACGCCAATGCTTATGTAAAAACAGGGGCAGGCGTGGTCTTGAGTATGATGCTATGCACTTTACTGCAATTAATCATAAATCACAACATGACAGGAAAGAGTTTTGGCGCGATTTATAAAGATTGTAGTGTACATAAAGATGGTGGCGGAGTATTAGGCGGATTGTTTGTGAATTTGCTTGAACCTGCTATTGGGACAGTAGGTGCCTATATTGTTGTAGTCGTATTATCCATTATTTCCATTGTGATTCTGACAGGAAAATCATTTATCAATGTGGTAAAAACAGAGAGCGAAAAGGTTTACCAGACGGCAAAAGAGGATGTTATACGGAGAAAAGAGCAGACGGAAAAACAGCGAGAATTAAAGCGGGCAGACAAAGTGGTTTCGGGTGTTTCTTTCAACACAACTTTGGAGAAACAACCGCAAGATATGCATGAGATAGAACCTCAAAAAAGTGTAGAAAAAGATTTGTTTACAGCTGCAAAGGCGGCAGATATTGTAATTAACAGAGCAACCCCAATTGCAGAGGAAGAAGATTTTGAGGAACCGATAAAAGAGGATACAGAAAGAAAAAGAAGAAGCACCAAGGAAAGTCGTGAAAGTGCTGCAAAAGAAGCAACTCATGTAGAGTATGAGATCAGGAAACAAAACAGTAAACCGAAGAAGGCTTATAAATTTCCGCCAATGTCACTACTTACAAAAGGACGTGCCTCCAGGGGCGATTCGGATGCGCATTTAAAAGAAACGGCGAGAAAACTGGAACAAACATTACAAAATTTCAATGTAAACGTAGCTGTTACAAATGTGAGTTGCGGCCCTGCAGTTACCAGATATGAATTGCAACCGGAGCAGGGTGTAAAGGTAAGCAAAATCGTAGGATTGGCGGACGATATTAAATTAAATCTGGCTGCTTCAGATATACGTATTGAGGCACCGATCCCGGGAAAGGCAGCAGTAGGAATCGAGGTTCCGAACAAAGAAAATGCGGCGGTTATGTTGCGTGACCTTTTGGAATCTCCGGAATTCAAAGAACATCCATCAAAGATTGCATTTGCAACCGGAAGGGACATTGGTGGAAAAGTAGTCGTGGCAGATATTGCCAAAATGCCACATGTTTTAATTGCCGGTGCCACTGGTTCCGGTAAGTCGGTGTGTATCAACACACTGATTATGAGCATTTTATACAAAGCAAGTCCGGACGAAGTGAAAATGATTATGATCGACCCGAAAGTGGTGGAATTAAAAGTATATAATGGAATTCCGCATCTGTTAATACCGGTTGTTACAGATCCAAAGAAGGCTGCAGGTGCGTTGAATTGGGCAGTAGCTGAAATGACGAAACGTTATCAATTATTTGCAGAATATAACGTGCGTGATTTGAAAGGCTATAATGCCAAGGTAGATTCCATACAAGATATTGAATCAGAAAACAAACCGGAAAAATTACCACAAATTGTAATTATCGTGGATGAACTTGCAGACCTTATGATGGTTGCACCTGGTGAAGTGGAGGATGCAATTTGTCGACTGGCACAGCTTGCCCGTGCTTGTGGTATTCATTTGGTACTTGCGACACAGAGACCATCCGTAAATGTCATCACGGGACTGATTAAAGCAAATATGCCATCTAGAATTGCATTTGCAGTATCTTCCGGTGTGGATTCCAGAACGATTATTGACATGAACGGGGCAGAGAAATTGCTTGGAAAAGGGGATATGCTCTTTTACCCGGCAGGTTATCCAAAACCGGCACGTGTTCAGGGAAGTTTCGTTTCCGACCAGGAAGTACAAGCTGTTGTGGACTACCTTATCCAGCATGGAGATGAAGTGGAGTACAATGAGGAAATTACCAATCACATGAATGCCACACAGACATCGGGTGGTGGAGTCGGTAGCGCAAGTAGTACAGATGACAGAGATGTTTATTTTGTGGATGCGGGCAAATTTGTCATTGAGAAGGACAAAGCTTCCATAGGGATGCTTCAGAGAGTGTTTAAAATTGGATTTAACCGCGCAGCAAGAATTATGGATCAACTTGCCGATGCAGGAGTCGTTGGTGAGGAGGAAGGTACGAAGCCGCGAAAAGTTTTGATGTCACTGGAAGAATTTGAACAATACATAGATGAATACGTATAAGATAAATTAAGGAATGAGGAGGTTTTAGGATGAAAACAGATATTCAGATTGCACAGGAAGCCGTTATGGCACCAATTCAAGAGGTTGCAGCAAGTATCGGAATCCAGGAAGAACATTTGGAGTTGTACGGGAAGTACAAGGCAAAATTGTCAGATGAATTAAGAGAAGAAATTAAGGAACGACCGGATGGGAAATTGGTTTTAGTAACGGCAATCAACCCGACTCCGGCCGGTGAAGGAAAAACAACTACATCTGTGGGACTCGGGCAAGCAATGGCGAAAATTGGAAAGAAAGCTATTATCGCATTAAGAGAACCATCACTTGGGCCATGTTTTGGAGTAAAAGGTGGTGCTGCAGGCGGTGGATACGCACAGGTGGTGCCTATGGAAGATTTGAATTTGCATTTTACCGGTGATTTCCATGCGATTACATCTGCAAATAATCTCTTGGCAGCGATGTTAGATAACCATATTCAACAGGGAAATCAATTGCAAATTGATCCAAGACAAATTGTTTGGAAACGTTGTTTGGATATGAATGACCGTGTGCTACGTAATGTGGTAGTTGGTCTTGGTAATAAGATGGATGGAATGGTTCGAGAGGATCATTTTGTAATTACTGTGGCATCTGAAATCATGGCAATTCTTTGCCTTGCAAATGATATACAGGATTTGAAACAAAGACTTGGCAGAATTGTTGTTGCTTATAATTTTGCAGGAGAACCGGTAACAGCAGAACAGTTAAATGCTACCGGTGCTATGACTGCATTGTTAAAGGATGCAATTAAACCAAACTTAATTCAAACTTTGGAACATACACCGGCATTGGTTCACGGAGGACCATTTGCCAATATTGCACATGGATGTAACAGTGTGATTGCAACAAAGATGGCACTCAAATTGGCGGATATTACAATCACAGAGGCAGGATTTGGTGCTGACCTTGGGGCAGAAAAATTCATGGATATTAAATGTCGAATGAGTGGTTTGAAGCCGGATGCGGTGGTTCTTGTAGCAACGGTACGTGCACTCAAATATAATGGCGGTGTAGCGAAGAAAGATTTAAATGAAGAAAATCTGGATGCATTGGCAAAAGGTATTGTGAACTTGGAGAAGCATATCGAGAATGTGCAAAAATATGGTGTGCCGGTTATAGTTACATTAAACTCCTTCATCACAGATACAGAGGCTGAATATGAGTTTATTCGTAACTTCTGCGAAGAAAGAGGCTGCGACTTCGCATTATCAGAAGTTTGGGCAAAAGGTGGCGAAGGTGGAATTGCATTGGCGGAAAAAGTGGTACATACATTGGAAACCAAAGAAAGCAATTTCAAACCAATTTATGAAGATGAGGCAACTTTGAAAGAAAAGATTGAGACAATTGCGAAAGAAATTTACGGTGCAGATGGAGTAGAGTATGCACCGGCTGCAGAAAAGCAATTGGCGAAAATTACAGAATTGGGATATGGGAAATTCCCGATTTGTATGGCAAAGAATCAATATTCTTTGTCGGATGATGCTACATTACTTGGAAGACCATCAAACTTCAAAATCCATATCCGTGAAGTGTATGTGAATGCAGGTGCTGGTTTTGTAGTTGCTCTTACAGGAGCAATTATGACTATGCCAGGGCTTCCAAAAGTTCCGGCTGCTAATGGAATTGATGTAAATGAAGATGGAGTAATTACCGGATTGTTCTAGGAGGAAATATGGCACAGTTAATTGATGGGAAAGCAATTTCAATGCAAATCAAAAATGAGTTAAAAGAGGAAGTTGCAGATTTAAAAGAAAAGGGTATATGTCCATGCTTGGCGGTGATTCAAGTGGGAAATGACCCTGCATCGTCTGTGTATGTGAACAATAAAAAGAAGGCTTGTGCATATATTGGAATTGAGTCTTTGTCCTATGAACTGGAAGAAACCATTTCGCAAGAAACGTTGCTTTCTATAATTGACGAATTGAATCATAATGAAATGGTACACGGAATTTTAGTGCAACTTCCACTGCCAAAGCATATGGAGGAAGAGGCGATTATCAAAGCAATTTCTCCTGAGAAGGATGTAGATGGATTTCATCCGGAAACCGTGGGAAACATGTGCATTGGAAGCAAAGGTTTTTTGCCATGTACCCCGGCAGGTGTGATTCAATTGTTGAAACGTTCGAATGTTGATATCAGTGGTAAAGAATGTGTGGTTGTAGGTAGAAGCAATATTGTTGGAAAGCCAATGGCTATTTTGCTACTTCGTGAGAATGGTACGGTTACCATTGCACATTCAAAGACGAAAGACTTAAAAGAAGTGACGAGAAGGGCGGATATTCTTGTGGCTGCTGTAGGAAAACCGAAATTCATTACTGCAGAGTATGTAAAAGAGGGTGCTGTGGTAATCGATGTAGGGATTCATCGAAAGGAAGATGGCAAGTTGTGTGGAGACGTGGATTTTGATGATGTCTCAAAAAAAGTAAGTGCAATCACACCGGTTCCGGGCGGAGTAGGTCCGATGACTATTGCAATGCTTATGAATAACTGCGTGCAAACTGTGCGGTAATATTGATTTTTCACACGAAAAAGATTAAGATAAAAGAAGAAAAAGTGTAGGAGGCGCATGATGTATCAAATTAAAAAAGTAAAAGAATTGACAACAAATATCTATTTGATGGATGTAGAAGCACCAAGAGTTGCAAAACATTGTCAACCGGGTCAGTTTGTCATTGTAAAAATTGATGAGAAAGGCGAAAGAGTACCACTTACCATTTGCGATTATGACAGAGAAGCAGGAACCGTTACGATTGTGTTCCAAGCGCTGGGAGCATCTACGCAAAAGATGGCAGTTTTAGAGGAAGGTGATTACTTCAGAGATTTTGTTGGGCCTTTAGGATGCGCATCTGAATTTGTGAACGAAGATCTGGAAGAGTTAAAAAACAAAAAGATTTTATTTGTTGCCGGTGGTGTAGGAGCTGCGCCGGTATATCCACAAGTGAAATGGTTACATAATCATGGGGTACAGGCGGATGTTATTGTCGGTGCCAAGACAAAAGATTTGTTGATCTTAGAAGAAGAGATGACTGCAGTTGCCGGAAATTATTATCCATGTACAGATGATGGTTCTTACGGGCATGCCGGTCTTGTTACAAGCAAAATCGAACAATTGGTGAACGAAGAAGGAAAGCAATATGATTTGTGTGTGGCAATCGGACCAATGATTATGATGAAATTTGCATGTCTGACAACTAAAAAATTAAATATACCTACGATTGTAAGTATGAACCCAATTATGGTTGATGGAACGGGCATGTGTGGTGCTTGTAGATTGCAAGTTGGAGATGAAGTGAAGTTTGCATGTGTCGACGGACCGGAATTTGACGGTCATTTAGTTGATTTTGACCAAGCAATGAAGAGGCAACAAATGTATAAATCAAAAGAAGGTCGTGCAATCCTTAAATTACAAGAAGGTGATACACATCATGGTGGATGTGGACATTGTGGAGGTGACGAATAATGGCTGATGTATTAAAAAAAGTGCCTGTAAGAGAACAAGATCCGAAAGTTCGTGCGAAAAACTTTGAAGAAGTATGTTATGGATACAATAAAGAAGAAGCAATGGAAGAAGCAGCTAGATGTATCAATTGTAAAAATGCAAAATGTGTACAAGGTTGTCCGGTAGCTATAGATATTCCAGGGTTCATCAGCAAAGTAAAAGAGGGAGAATTTGAAGAGGCATATAAGATTATCGGAAAATCTTCCGCACTTCCTGCAGTATGTGGCCGTGTTTGTCCGCAGGAATCCCAATGCGAAGGAAAATGTATTCGCGGCTTAAAAGGGGAACCTGTTTCTATCGGTAAATTGGAAAGATTTGTTGCTGATTATGCATTGGAGAATGATATTAAACCTGAAAAGCCGGAAAGCACAAATGGTCATAGAGTGGCTGTCATTGGTTCAGGACCGGCAGGACTTACATGTGCCGGTGATTTGGCAAAAATGGGATATGAAGTAACGGTGTTTGAAGCGTTGCATGAACTCGGTGGTGTGCTTGTATATGGGATTCCGGAATTCCGTTTGCCAAAACAAAAAGTTGTAGCAAAAGAAATTGACAAGGTGAAGGAATTAGGCGTTAAATTCGAAACGAACGTCGTGATTGGAAAATCCACAACCATTGACCAATTGATCGAGGATGAAGGTTTTGAAGCAGTATTTATCGGTTCGGGTGCAGGACTTCCTAAATTCATGGGAATTCCGGGAGAAAATGCAAATGGTGTATTTTCTGCAAATGAGTATCTGACCAGAAATAACTTGATGAAAGCATTTGATTCTTCTTACGATACTCCAATCGCAGCTGGTACAAAGGTTGCTGTAATCGGTGGTGGGAATGTGGCAATGGATGCTGCAAGAACAGCACTCCGCCTTGGCGCAGATGTACATATTGTTTACCGTCGTAGCGAGGAAGAGCTTCCAGCCAGAGTAGAGGAAGTTCATCATGCGAAAGAAGAAGGTGTTATTTTCAATCTTTTAACAAATCCAACAGAAATTTTGGTAGATGAAAATGGATATGTAAAAGGTATGAAATGCGTAAAAATGGAACTTGGGGAACCGGATGCATCAGGAAGAAGACGTCCGGTAGTAGTGGAAGGCTCTGAATTTGAGATGGAGCTTGATACAGTTATCATGTCCCTTGGAACATCTCCAAACCCACTTATTTCTTCTACAACAGAAGGATTGGAAGTAAATAAATGGAAATGTATTGTAGCAAATGAAGAAAACGGCCAAACTACAAAAGAAGGTGTATATGCCGGAGGAGATGCCGTTACAGGAGCCGCAACAGTTATTCTTGCAATGGGAGCAGGAAGGGCTGGAGCAAAAGGTATCCATGAATATTTGAGTAATAAATAATCAAGTAAGGTGCAGTGAAAAAAATGGTGATTCACTGCATCTTTTTTTGTGTCAATTCAGAAAAAATTTGCTATAATAATATAGCGAGATTTTTAGATAAGGAGAAAAGATATGCAATTAGCGGTATTGACAGCGTTAGGAGTAGGCGGCGCTACCATATTTGGTGTTTTAATAGGTTTTATCTTTCAGAGAGTTCCACACAAATATAACGATGCCATATTAGGATTTGCAGGAGGAATTATGCTTGCTGCAGCTGTTTTAGGGCTTATTGTACCGTCCTTGGAAGAAGGAAATATTTGGATTACGGTTATTGGGATTTTGAGCGGCGCCATTTTTTTAAATATTGCGGATAAAATCACTCCTCATTTACATCATGTAACGGGAGTTGATCAAGAAACGCATTCAGAATCACAGAATTCGCTGAATAAAGTCATGCTATTTGTAATTGCTATTGCTATACACAATCTCCCAGAGGGAATTGCGGCAGGAGTAGGTTTTGGAAGTGAAAATATTGGCAATGCAATTACCGTAGCTGTCGGAATTGCACTTCAGAATATCCCGGAAGGTATGATTATCGTATCACCGCTCATTATGGCCGGGGTGTCAAAGTGGCGCGTATTTTTGATTGCAAGTTTTACAGGGGTTATAGAAATTGCAGGAACATTAATCGGATTTACAGCTGTATCGTTGGCAACGGCTATTTTACCATTTGCATTGGCTTTTGCAGGTGGCACTATGATCTATGTGGTAAGTGATGAAATGATACCGGAGACGCATAGTCATGGATATGAACGCATGGCAACGTATTCCCTGATTTTGGGATTTATTACGATGCTGATTATGGATTTTTATATTGGATAAACGTTTTTTATGAGGATAATGAAATGAAAATAACGATTGTTACTGTAGGGAAAATCAAAGAAAAGTACTTAAAAGATGCAATAGAAGAATATAGTAAACGTATGAGCAAATATTGCAAACTAGAAATTGTTGAAGTGGCAGATGAGAAGACGCCGGACAATGCAAGTCAGACTTTAGAGAATGTCATTCGTTCCAAAGAAGCCGAGCGGATTTTAAAATATGTGAAAGAAGATTCCTACGTAATAACACTTGAAATTAAAGGAAAACAGTTGTCATCGGAAGAATTGGCAGAAAAGATAAATAAATTGGGAGTACAGGGAGTTAGTCATATTACATTTATTATAGGTGGGTCTATTGGTCTGGGAGAAGAAGTGTTGCAAAAATCAGACTTTGCATTGAGTTTTTCTAAAATGACATTTCCACATCAATTGATGAGGGTGATACTGTTAGAACAGGTGTATCGGAGTTATCGGATAATAAATGGCGAACCGTATCATAAATAAAAAAACTTAAAGGGAAATTTTTATGGAGAAAATAGAAAAGAAAATCAGACTTTATAATTCTATACATAGAAGTTCGATTTTAATAGGAATATTAACGGTTATATTACCGCTTGTGTTTTGGAAACAGATTCCAGACAGAATCGCGATTCACTATAACGCAGCAGGTGCGGTAGATAATTGGGCGGATAAGACATCTATTATTTTGGTTATGTTCTGTATTGCTGTTTTAATAGGACTTATGAGTATTGCAGTTTATGTTGTAAAAACAAACTTGTTATCAAGGTATACAAAAGAGGACGAGAAGACAGAATTGACCAAAGTATATCCAATGGTTATATGCATGAACCTTGTGATTCAATTAATGTTTGCTTATATCATGCTTTGTGTAACAACCGGTCATAATCTTGGTAAGTTTTTCTTTCCGATTGTGTTAGTAGCAATTTTCACCCCTATGATACTTTTTGTTCTTCGACGTACAAAACAAAAAGAATGTAAGTATCAAATGATAGAAGAACGAGAGGAAGGAATTGTATATAAAAGTGTTGTTGATTGGTGGCTCGGCTTAATTCTTGGTGGTACAGTCTTATGGATGCTCTATTTGACAATTCTTCCGATTGTGAAGACAGGCAAGGTAGAGTGGATGATTACAGTTTGTACTGTCGTGACATGTGGTATTCTGATTCCATTGTTTAGAATTCGGTATGTTTTGTATTCGGAGCACATGCTTGTTTCATGTAGTATTTACGGAAAGGCAAGAATCTGTTATAAAGATATAGTGGAAATCAGACCAACAAAGAATCCAATTTCATCTGCATCTCTTTCTTTGAAACGGTTGCAAATTGATTATATGGAAAATGGTGTTCACAGAATGGTTTTGATATCTCCGGTGAGAAGGAAAGAGT
Source organism: uncultured Clostridia bacterium (assembly GCA_945992055.1). Taxonomy (GTDB): domain Bacteria; phylum Bacillota; class Clostridia; order Lachnospirales; family Lachnospiraceae; genus Faecalimonas. The sequence goes on from CAMFVG010000111.1 coordinate 17,412, forward strand.
TTTTAGAGTATATAAAAGAAAAACGAGAAAAAGAGGTTTGATAAGGAGAGGATTATGGAGAAACAATATGCAGTAATTACCGGGGCGAGTTCGGGAATCGGAGCAGAATTTGCAAAACGGTTTGCAAAAGAAGGGTACAAGCTGGTTCTGATAGCGAGAAGGAAAGAACGTTTGGAAGAACTGGCAAAAACATTAGATACAGAATGTATGATTGTAACCGCTGATTTATCCGATATGGGCGAATGCAAACGAGTAGCGCAAGAATTACAGAAGGAGGATGTCGAAGTTTTTGTGAATAATGCCGGCTTTGGCTATTGTGGTGAGACATTAAACATCGAAAATGATGCCGAACTTAATATGATTGATTTAAATGTGAAAGCCATGCATTTGCTTACAAAGCTATTTTTAGATAGAATGGTTAAGAAAGATAAAGGTTATATTTTAAATGTTGCATCATCTGCAGGATTATTACCGGCAGGGCCTTATATGTCTTCGTATTATGCAACCAAAGCGTATGTAACAAGTTACACCAAGGGAGTTGCAGAAGAGTTACGTCGCAGAAAGAGTAAGGTTTATGTGGGTTGCTTATGCCCGGGACCGGTGGATACAGAGTTTAATAAAGTAGCCAATGTAGAGTTTGCACTGAAAGGGATTACAGCGAGTTACTGTGCAAACTACGCAGTGACACAAATGTTTCGTAAGAAGATCACCATTGTTCCGGCTTGGAAAATGAAGGCGTTAGTAACGCTTAGTAGATTTTTGCCTGACAGTATTTACATACGAATCGCAGCAAAACAGCAACGAAAGAAAATTTATAAATAAAAGGAGGAGAAACATGGTAAATCATATTGTAATGTGGAAATTCAAACCAGAAATTGAAGAGGGACAAAAAGCAGAGGTAAAAAAAGCAATGGAGGAAAATTTAAAAGCACTTGTTGGAAAAGTTCCAGGACTTTTAACCGTTGAATTTGTAAATAATCCGATTCCTTCAAGCACACATGATATTGCACTTGTGACTACATTAGAAAAGGCAGAAGATATTGCTGCTTACGCGGTGCATCCGGAACATGTAAAAGTAGCAGATACATATGTGCGTCCTTATGTAATGGAACGTGCTTGTTTAGACTATTAGTTCAAAGTATTATAGAAAAAAGGAAGATTCTTCTTCCTTTTTCTTTTTGTATATGCTATAATTCATTTTACGTTGACGCTTTAAAGTGTAAAAATACAATAAGAAAGAGGTATGATAATGCCAATTACAGAAATTTTAGAACGAAATTGTAAATTGTATGGGGATGAGGTATGCCTTGTAGAGGTAAATCCGGAAATCAAGGATAATAGAAGAGTCACATGGAAGGAATATGAATTGATCGAATCCAATTCTCCATCTTATTATAGACGTGAAATTACTTGGAATGTATTCAATGAAAAAGCAAATCGTTTTGCAAACTTATTGATTCAAAGAGGTATTAAAAAAGGAGACAAAGTTGCAATTCTTTTAATGAATTGTTTGGAGTGGTTGCCAATATATTTTGGTATTTTAAAAACCGGTGCTCTTGCAGTCCCATTAAATTTCCGTTATTCAGCAGATGAAATCAAATATTGCGTGGAACTTGCCGAAGCGGATGTGTTAGTTTTCGGACCGGAATTTATCGGGCGTGTGGAAGAGATTGCGGATGAGATTCTAACCAATCGCTTGCTTTTTTATGTAGGAGAACGTACGCCTTTGTATGCGGAAGATTATTTGGCACAGACTATGAACTGTTCCAGTCAGTCGCCAATGATTCGATTGACAGACGATGACGATGCGGCAATTTATTTTTCTTCGGGAACTACTGGTTTCCCAAAAGCGATTCTACATAATCATACAAGTCTTATGCATTCTTGCAAGGTGGAGCAAAATCACCATAGCACAAGAAAGGAAGATGTGTTTTTATGTATTCCACCACTGTATCATACCGGTGCCAAGATGCATTGGTTTGGTAGCTTTTTAGAAGGAGGAAAAGCGGTTCTTTTGAAAGGTACAAGTCCGGAGGTTATTCTTCGAACTGCTTCAGAAGAAAAATGTACGATTGTATGGCTTTTAGTTCCGTGGGCGCAGGATATTTTAGATGCGTTGGATCGAGGAGATTTACAATTAGAAAATTATGAATTGGCACAATGGAGATTGATGCACATTGGTGCACAACCGGTTCCTCCGAGCTTGATTAAACGTTGGATGGAATATTTTCCAAATCACCAATACGATACGAACTATGGCTTGAGTGAATCCATAGGTCCTGGTTGCGTACATTTGGGTGTTGAAAATGTTCACAAAGTGGGTGCAATCGGAAAAGCAGGGTATGGTTGGCAGACCAAGATTGTGGATGAGCATAGAAATGAAGTGGCGAAGGGTGAAGTTGGTGAATTGGCCGTATTTGGACCTGGAGTCATGACATGCTATTATAGAGACCCACAGGCGACTGCTGATGTTATGGATGAAGAAGGATGGTTATATACCGGAGATATGGCGCAAGAAGATGAAGATGGATTTATTTTCCTTGTAGACCGAAAGAAAGATGTTATTATCAGCGGTGGTGAAAACTTATATCCAGTGCAGATTGAAGATTTTATTCGTGAATATAATGCGGTAAAAGATGTTGCAGTCATTGGTCTTCCGGATAAACGTTTAGGTGAAATTGCTGCAGCAATTATTGAAATCAAAGAAGGGTTTGAGTGTACAGAAGAAGATGTTGAGAAATTCTGTATGAAATTACCTAGATACAAACGTCCTAAAAAGATAATCTTTGCAGATATTCCACGTAATCCTACCGGGAAAATTGAAAAACCGAAACTTCGAAAAATGTATTGTGGGGAAAGCCTTGTTGCTGCACAGAATCGAGGTTAAAACAAAAGACTTCCACTTTTTGTGGAAGTCTTATTTTAGTTGTTCGTAATAGGCAGTGCGTTTGATATTTTTTGGATGCCATTTCCAATAATTGCATTTGTGCGATCAAGGGATTCCTGTACGTCGGTTGCAATATCAAGTGCACCGGCTTTTTTGATGATTTGATTTGGATTCTTTAGTGGAAAGATAAAGTATTCCGGATTTTCTGTTCCACTTATGTTTGGCGTTCGATATACCCAGGTGGGAATAAAATCCACCTGTATGAGCGATACCGAATTATCTTTATTTTTTTGCAGGGTTAAGTTAACCATTAATCCGTCTTCCGTATGACCGGTAGGCATGGAATCCATGCGTTCTTTGTATTGGTCAGACAAGTGATTGCCTATGGAATATATGCAAATCATTTGATGGTCTCCTGAGGAGTTTGTCAGCAAATCTACTGGCTGAATAACATGTGGGTGTCCACCGATAAGGGCATCTATACCTAATTCGCACAGATTGGCAGCAATTTGCTGTTGGCGGCTGTTTTCAGTTGTCTGATACTCGTTTCCCCAATGAATATAAGCAATGGTATATTCCACACCTAGTTCTTTCATCTCTGCAAGACCTGTTTGTATTTCGCTATAAAGGGCCTGTGTGTTTCCGTAATTGAATGTGTTAATCAATGGTTCGGAAGCGGCACTTACAGGAATGGAATTGATCGATTTATTACTATTATTCACCTTGCCGGTATCGAAAACATAATTAAAGAATCCGACTTTAATTCCCTGAATGTCTTTTATGAAATACGTTTTTTCCTCAACAGACTTTCTTACACCCATATAGTGCATATCGTTTGCTTCAACCGCATTTATGGTCATGTTCATTCCATCATCATAATTGTCGTAAATGTGATTGTTTGCAAGCATGCATGCGTTGGTTCCATTTTGTGCCAGGGCAGTAGCGATGGCTGCCGGAGCTAAAAATCTTGGGTATCCCCTGTAATTCCCATTTGATATGGTAGATTCTAAATTGACAACGGTAAAATCGGCTGCGCTATAATCTTCCTTAATGTATTTAAAAATGGAGTTATAATCGAAAACGTTAGCATCCTTTTTATAATGAGATGATACGAGGAGCGGATCCTGCATTAGAATGTCTCCTGCGGTGAGGATGGTAGCAGTAACTGGTTTCTCCTCTTTTTCCTCAATCGTTGCAACCACTTCATTTGTTTTCTTTTCTTCTTTTTTGTTCCGCTCTTTTAGGAAAAATAAGAGAACGAAAAGAATTATAAGTACAGGGAGTAGTAAAATAAAAAGTCGTAATAACCGTTTTAATCTTCTTTTCAGTCTTCGCTTTTTTCGTTTGTTCATCATAATAAAGACTCCTTTGTGTGATAGAAAAATTTTACAAAATTGTTTTTCATATGTCAAATGATAGGTGAGTAAAAAAATCATACAAAATATGTTGACAAATAAAGAAAAAAGTGGTAGATTGGATTAAAATTATATAACGGCAGATGAAGTTCTTAGGGGAATGGCTGTGGCCTACCGAAGGAGTAAAACTCTCAGGTGTCTAGTTTTAGATGAGGACTAAGAATGGATGTGGCTCTGGAGAAGCTCAATCATTGAGTACCGAAGGTGCAAGGCAGTATAACCGCTGAATCTCTCAGGTAAAAGGACAGAGAAAATATAAAAGTTATGATATAACTATGTATATTGATGTGTGATTCTCCGGAGCAGTTGAACTTTCAGCTGTTCCGTTTTGTTATTCTAGGAGGAAGAGATTATGTTAGAAACTATTGAAGCGACACTGTTACCTATTGTGCAAAACATTAATACATATCTTTCAAATTATGTATTGATTTTCTTGCTTGTTGGCGTGGGATTATGGTACACCATTAAAACGCGTTTCGTACAAGTTCGTTATTTTGGTACAGGTATGAAAAAAGTATTTGGAAACTTGTCATTAAAAGGTGGAGCACAAAAACAAGGTATGAGTTCCTTCCAGGCATTGGCGACTGCAATAGCAGCACAAGTCGGAACCGGAAATATCGTAGGTGCTTCCGGTGCTATCTTAACCGGTGGTCCTGGTGCAATCTTTTGGATGTGGGTTATTGCATTCCTTGGCATGGCAACGATCTATGCAGAGGCAGTATTGGCGCAGAAAACACGTAAGGTTGATAAAGATGGCCAAATTCAAGGCGGACCTGTTTATTATATCACAACTGCATTTAAGGGTGGATTTGGAAAATTCTTGGCTGGATTCTTTGCGGTAGCAGTCATTTTAGCTCTTGGATTTATGGGATGTATGGTTCAATCAAATTCCATCGGCTCTACAATTGAAACAGCATTTGGAATTCCGGCATGGGTAGCAGGAGTTGTATTGGTAGTAATCTGCGGTTTTATTTTCTTGGGTGGTGTAAAACGTCTTGCATCTGTATGTGAAAAATTAGTTCCGATTATGGCAGCTATTTTCTTACTTGGCGGTTTGGTAATTTTGGTTTGCCGTATTCAATATGTACCTGCAACATTTGGTATGATTTTCCAATACGCATTCCAACCAAATGCTATTATTGGTGGTACGATTGGTTATGCGATCAAAGAAGCAATTAGTCAAGGTGCGAAACGTGGTTTGTTCTCAAATGAAGCTGGTATGGGTTCTACACCGCATGCACATGCACAAGCAAATGTGGAAAAGGCACACGACCAAGGTGTTGTTGCAATGGCAGGTGTGTTTATTGATACTTTTGTTGTATTGACATTGAATGCTCTTGTTATTATTTCTACACTGTATACAAAAGATGGTATTTTACATACACCAGATATGTTAAAATCTGCATTGGATGGAGGCGTTGTCACAAAAGCAAATCTTGCGCAGACTGCATTTGGAACAGTGTTTGGAGGAAATATTGGTGCAATTTTTGTAGCTGTTTGTTTGTTCTTCTTTGCGTTCTCAACTATTTTAAGTTGGAATATGTTCGGTAAAGTGAATGTTGTATATTTGTTTGGTAAGAAGAATCCAAAGGCTTGCACAACTATTTATATGATTATTGCATTGGTTTTTGTGTTCTGTGGAACACTTGTTTCTAACGACTTGGTTTGGGAGCTTACAGATGCATTCAATTATCTGATGGTATTACCAAATGCCCTTGCTTTGTTTGCTATGACTAAAGTGGTTGCAACGTCTTTGAAAGAAGCTGAAAAATAAAAATAAAAAATAGGATGCTATTTTTAAGCCCATGCGTTATAATGTATGCATGGGCTTATATTTTAGGCTAAATCATAAAAATAGAGGAGAAATACATATGAAAAATTTTTTGAATGAATTCAAAGCATTTATCAGCCGTGGAAACGTCATGGACATGGCAGTCGGTGTTATCATTGGTGCATCTTTTAAAGCGATTGTAGATTCTTTGGTAGCCGATATTATCAATCCGATTCTCGGAATTTTTGGAGGGAAAGATTTTTCGCAATATGTGCTTAAGTTGCCGGGAGAAGCAACCTTGAATTATGGAAATTTCATTTCATCGATTATTAATTTCTTAATTATGGCATTGATTATTTTTTGCATTGTAAAATTCTTAAATAAGATGAATGAATTGGCAGCAAAATTGGCAAAGAAAACAGAGGAAGAAGTACCGGAAACACCTACAACGAAGGTTTGTCAGTATTGCAAAACAGAGATTTCGATTGAGGCAACAAGATGTCCACATTGTACATCTGTGTTAGAGGATTAATACATATAAGAAAAGGGCTAACTTGGGTTAGTCCTTTATTTCTAGAGAGAGAAGAAAAATGTCAAAAGAATTAGAAGCATATTATAATAAATTTTGTGAAGATAAACGATTGACTAGAAGGCATGGTAATGTGGAGTATATCACTTCCATGAAATACATCCATAAGTATTTGGAAGAATTTCCAAAGGATGCAAAAATTTTGGATGTAGGAGCAGGGACCGGAAGGTATTCCGTAGCATTAGCAAATGAGGGATATGATGTCACTGCAATAGAACTTGTCAAATATAATCTTGGGATATTAAAGCAAAAGAAAAGTACAGTGAAAGCGTATCAGGGAACTGCATTGAATCTAAAACGATTTGAAAATGATACCTTTGATATGACCCTTGTATTTGGTCCAATGTATCATTTGTACACCATGGAGGATAAGCAGAAGGCACTAGGAGAAGCTGTGCGTGTCACGAAGCCAGGTGGTGTGATTTTGGTTGCATACTGTATGAATGAATATAGTATTTTAACACATGGTTTTAAGGATAATTACATCAAAGACAGTATTCGTGATGGAAAAGTGAATGAGAATTTCCGAGTTACACCGAAACCGGAAGATCTATATGACTACGTAAGACTGGAAGATATTGATGCAGTCAATCAAAGTGCAGATGTGGAACGAATTCAGATTGTGGCTGCGGATGGTCCGGCGAACTATATGAGACAGGTGCTAAATGCCATGGATGAAGAAACCTATGAATTGTTCATAAAGTATCATTTGTCAACATGTGAACGACCGGAACTTTTAGGTGCCAGTGCGCATACATTGGATATCTTACGTAAAAAGAGATAGGAAGATAATATGAAGCGAAATGTAGATATGAAAGAAATTTCAGATGGAAATTTATATGAATTGAATGATATGGTTAAAGCAGATTGTAATGATTGCAAGGGGTGTTCTGCTTGTTGTCAAGGAATGGGAGAATCCATTGTATTAGATCCACTTGATATTTATCGTTTGATAGATGGTCTTCAAATGACTTTTGAACAATTGCTTGCAGATGCAATTGAATTACAGGTGCAGGAAGGAGTAATTCTTCCCAATCTAAAAATGGGTAAAGAAAAAGATACCTGTTTCTTCTTGAATGAAGAAGGGAGATGTAAGATTCATTCATTTCGGCCGGGAATCTGTCGCTTGTTTCCTTTGGGAAGATACTATGAAAACGGAAGTTTTAAGTATTTCTTACAAATTCATGAATGCAAGAATCCGAACAAGACAAAGGTAAAAGTGAAAAAATGGATAGATACACCGGATTTGCAAAAAAACCAACAATTTGTCGCAGATTGGCATTACTTTATTGATGATGTGCAAAGTAAGATTGCAAGAATTGCAGACGATGAGCTAGTTAAAAAGATAGATTTGTTTATTTTACAACAGTTTTACATGGAAAAATATGACACAAACGTGGATTTTTATGAGCAATTTCAAATTCGTCTTATAAAGGCAAAAAAAGTCATAGAAACGTTAACAAAAGGATAGTGGAGAAATAAGATGAAATTTATTATATGTGAATTACGAGAGGAACTACGTAAATTATGATAAAAGACTATGTAGCTTTTGACTTGGAAACAACCGGGCTTGATATAGAAAATGATTATGTGATAGAAATTGGTGCATTAAAGGTGATAAACGGAAAGGTTTGTGAGCGCTTTATGGAGTTTGTAAAGCCGCCGATTCCTATTTCAAGTAAAATTACCTGTATTACGGGTATTACAAACGAGATGGTAGAAGGAGCGAGAGATACAAAAACGATCTTTCGTGATTTTGCAAATTTCTGTGAAAACCATGTTTTAGTTGGCCATAATATTTTGTTTGATTATAAATTTACAAAGAAATATATGGAATCATATGGATTTCCTTTTGAGAAAGAAGGAATAGACACGCTTCGCATTGCCAGAAAAGTACATAAGGATATGGAGTCGAAAAGTTTGGGGAATTTATGTACGCATTATAATATTATCAATCAATCGGCGCATCGTGCCTATCATGATGCTCTGGCAACAGCCAAAGTGTATCATATGCTTGCACATGATTTTGAAGCGTCATTTCCTGCATTGTTTCAGCCAGAAAAGTTACAGTGCAAATCAAAAAAAGTGCAACCATGTACTGCAAAACAGATAGAATATTTGAAAATGCTTTGCACATATCATAATCTACCAATGAAAGAAAAGGTAGAGGAACTCACTCGGAGTGAGGCTTCAAGGTTAATAGATCGCATTCTTGCAACCCATGGTATGATGCGATTTTAACATAAAGACAGGATAAAAAGAGTATGAAACAAAGACATTTGGTTGTAGGAATCCTAGCTCACGTGGATGCAGGGAAAACAACATTAGCAGAAAGTATTTTATATACGACCGGTAATATTCGAAAATTAGGACGCGTTGATCATGGTGATACTTTTTTGGATAACTATGAGTTGGAACGCTCACGAGGAATTACCATTTTTTCGAAGCAGGCAGAAGTTTCTTTTGCTGACAAAGAGTTTACAATCTTAGATACTCCGGGGCATGTAGATTTTTCCGCAGAGATGGAAAGAACCCTACAGGTATTAGATTATGCCATTCTGGTCATCAGTGGATCTGATGGTGTACAAGGACATGTGCAAACCTTATGGAAACTGTTGCAAAAATATAATATCCCAACCATCTTCTTTGTAAACAAGATGGATCAACCGGGGAACGATAAAGAGCAAATCTTATACGAACTAAAAAAACGGTTAGACGATAAATGTGTTGATTTTTCTGTAGGTAAAGATTCGGAAGAATTTTATGAAAATATTGCTTTATGTGACGAAGAATTACTGGAACAACATTTAGAGAATAATTGCATAGACAAAGAGGAGATTCAGTCTGCTATTCAGAAGAGAAAGATATTTCCGTGCTTTTTTGGTTCTGCACTAAAGATGGAAGGTGTAGATACGTTTTTAAAAGGACTTTCAGAATATACACGGTGTCCCCAATATCCAGAAGTTTTTGGAGCAAAAGTTTATAAAATTTCGAGAGATAAACAAGGGACGCGGCTTACACATCTCAAGATTACAGGCGGTTCTTTGAAAGTAAAGACACTCTTAAAAGATGAAGAGAAGATAGACCAAATAAGGATATATTCTGGGGATCATTATACAACTGTGCCAGAGATAGAGGCAGGCAGTGTTTGCACCGTAACCGGCTTAGAACATACAAGAGCAGGGGAAGGATTGGGAAAGGAACAGGATTCGTCTGCCCCGATATTAGAACCGGTATTGACTTATCAGATACAGCTCCCAAAAGACAGTGATGTGCATGGGATGTTTTTGAAGTTAAAACAATTGGAAGAAGAGGAACCAGAATTACAAATTGTCTGGAATGAAACTTTAAATGAAATACATGCACAGGTCATGGGTGAGGTACAAACAGAGATTTTAAAGAATCTTATTCAAGAGCGATATCATACGCACGTTGAGTTTGATGCCGGAAATATTGTTTATAAAGAAACAATTGCGGAGGCCGTAGAAGGCGCAGGACATTATGAGCCCTTACGACATTATGCGGAGGTTCGATTGCTCATGGAACCTGCGGAAAGAGGAAGTGGTTTGAGTTTCGCAACAGATGTTAGTGAGGATGAATTAGATCGGAACTGGCAGCGGTTGATTTTGACGCATTTGGCAGAAAAAGAACACAAAGGTGTTTTGACAGGTTCTTCCATTACAGACATGAAGATTACATTGGTAAATGGAAGGGCGCATTTAAAACATACTGAGGGAGGAGATTTCCGTCAATCCACATATCGTGCAGTCAGACAGGGATTAAAAAGAGGAAAACCGATCTTATTAGAACCGATTTATGAATACCAATTGGAAGTGCCATCGGAATTGATAGGACGGGCAATGTCTGATATTCAAAGAATGAAAGGGACTTTTTTGCCACCTGAAATAGACGGTGACATGTCCGTGTTAAAAGGAACAGCTCCTGTTGTTCATATGCGCCAATATCAAATGGAGGTTGTTGCGTATAGCAAAGGGCGAGGCAGATTATTTCATACGCTTAAAGGATATGAGCCTTGTCATAATACGGATGAAGTGGTGCGACAGATAGGGTATGATTCAGAAAGTGATGTGGAAAACCCGACCGGATCTGTGTTCTGTAGTCACGGAGCAGGTTTTAATGTTCCATGGGATCAAGTAGAGGATTACATGCATACGGAAAGTTATGCAAAACGAAGTACCAACGTCTGATTTTCAAGAAATAAAAGATTTAAAAGAGGGTGATTAGAGTATGACAATGTACGAGTTAATCATGAAAAAAAAGAAGGGCGAAGAACTTTCAAAAGAAGAAATCTATTATATGGTGGAAGGTTATACCAAAGGGCTCATACCGGATTATCAAATGTCGGCTATGATGATGGCAATCTGTTTTCGTGGTATGACTCCAACAGAAACCAAAAACCTTACAATTTCTATGGCTCAAAGTGGCGATGTTTTAGATTTGTCAGATATTCAGGGAATCAAGGTTGATAAGCACAGTACAGGTGGAGTCGGTGATAAAACGTCTCTTGTATTGGCTCCTATGGTAGCGGCTTTAGGCGTTTCGGTTGCAAAAATGTCAGGCAGAGGTCTTGGGCATACCGGGGGAACTATTGATAAATTAGAGAGTTTTACAGGTTTTACAACGGAGATTTCCAAGGAAACCTTTGTTAAAAATGTGAATGAAATTCATATTGCAATCGCAGGACAAACAGCAGATTTAGCACCGGCTGACAAAAAATTATATGCTTTGCGTGATGTGACGGGTACCGTCGATCAGATGTCCCTCATTGCAAGCAGCATTATGAGTAAAAAGATAGCTTCCGGGGCTGATGCAATTGTTTTAGATGTAAAAACCGGTGATGGTGCTTTTATGAAAACGTTAGAAGATGCAAAAGAACTTGCACAGGAGATGGTGAGTATTGGGAAACTGGCAGGCAGAAAAACAGCCGCGATTATTTCGGATATGGATCAACCATTGGGTAATGCTGTAGGGAATATTCTAGAAGTGAAAGAAGCTATTGATACCTTGCAAGGAAAGGGGCCAAAAGATTTGGAAGAGTTGGTCTTAACATTAGGGGCGCATATGGTTGTGTTTGCAGAAAGAGCAGGCACCTTGGATGAAGCGAGAGAAAAATTAGAACAAACATTGAAAGACGGAAGCGCCTTGGAAACATTCAAGAAATTTGTAGTTGCTCAAGGCGGAAACGAGGCGGAAGTCTTACATCCGGAACTGCTGCCAAAGGCTGCATATATTGAGGAGGTTCATTGTGAACAAGCCGGATATGTTTCGAATATCCAAACAGAAGAAATCGGTCGTATCTCGTTGCTGCTTGGGGGAGGTAGAGAAACAAAAGAGAGTGAGATTGATTTGACGGTTGGCTTAATCTTGAATAAGAAGCATGGAGATGCAGTTAGTAGAGGTGATATACTTGCTACAATTCATGCAAATGATAAAACAAAACTTTTAGAGGCAAAAAAAAGAGTGCAGGCAGCATATTTGATTACAGATAAAAAGGTAGAAAAGAGAGATTTGATAAAAGCAGTACTGAAGTAAAAAGATTGTTTGCAATATGTATGATTTGTAATGACCACACATATATTTAGTGTAAAAGTATATGTGTGGCATTTTTATGGACAAAAAGAGTCTGAAGGATCGTATTACGAATGTTTCGGGAATGCCGAAAGATGTTGTGCTTGGTGTTCCGTTACTCACAGTAACGGGGAAGAATGAAATTTGTATCGAAAACTATAGGGGTATTTTGGAGTATACGGACAAACTGATTCGGGTACAGACAAAACTGGGGAAGATACATGTAATTGGTAGAGGATTGCAGGTGGAATATTATACAAATGATGAAATGAAAATAGTGGGTTGCATTACAATGATAGAATTTTGTGAAGGAGGAGTATAGTGCTCATTTCATTATTGCGATATATGCAAGGGTACCTCAAAATACGCGTTGTTGGATATTCACCGGAACGCTTTTTAAATTTGTGTAAAAACAAAAAAATTTATATTTGGGGGCTGAAATCTACGCAAAATGCGTATGAAATGTATATAAAAATATCGGGATTTCGTAAACTAAAGCCAATTTTGAAGAAGACAAGAACAAGAGTAATTATAGAGGAACGTATGGGATTACCATTTTTTTTTCATAGGTATCGCAAACGTACTCTTTTTTTTGTGGGGAGTTTCATCTGTTTGGCATTAATTTATAGTTTAACGTTTTTTATATGGAATATTGACTTTCAAGGAAATCAGAGGATTACGGATGAGGTTTTATTGGAGTATTTGGAAACAAAGCAAATTACACATGGCATGGCAAAACACAGGCTGAATTGTGAACAGATTGTCAAAGACATTCGAAAAAATTTTGATGATATTATTTGGGTATCGGCATCCATTGATGGAACAAGACTTTTTATACATGTGAAAGAAAATACAGACACTTTCACGGAGTCAACCGTAACAGAAGAACCTTGCGATATCGTGTCCGATAAAGATGGGATTGTAGTACGTATTGTTACGCGAAGTGGTGTGCCACTGGTGGGGGTGGGAAGTGAGGTTAAAGCAGGAGATATACTTGTCTCGGGGATAGTAGATGTGATGAATGATGCACAAGAAGTAACAACACAACATATGGTCGCTGCAGATGCGGACATAGTTATAGAAACAACCAGACAATATGAGAAGACAATAGAAAAAGAATACAAGAAAAAACAATACACAAACAAGAAAAGAATTATTTCTTATGTAAAAATCGGTGCATATAAGATGTATTTGGGATGGCCGAAAGTTTCATATCAAAATTTTGACAGACAGACAAATGAAGTACAAGTTAAAATTGGTGAAAACTTTTATTTGCCTGTTTTTCTAGGACAAAAGAAATGTTTGGAATATAGATGGAAAACCATGGAATACAGCGATAAAGAGCTGGAAAAATTATTAAATGAAAGGTTTGAACAATATTGCGAAAAATTAGAGAGCGAGAATGCGGTTATTTTAGAAAAAGAACTCTTTATCACCCATAATAATCTGGGTGCTACATCTAAAGCAACCTTATCCGTGCAGGAAGAAGTTGGTGTTCCTAGGAAAATCGTTGATTTCTAATATTTGGCTATGTTAAAATATAAAGGACTATGAAAAAACAGAAGGGAAATACACATGAGTATTCTTGAAGCATTTATTGAGATACCTGCGGAACACGAAGGTAATATATTTGGACAGTTTGATGCATATGCGAAAAAAATAGAACGCACACTTCATGTTACTTTAATTGCGAGAGACGGGGATGTTAAGATTCTCGGGGAGTCTGTTCGTGTAAATCAGGCAAAACGTGTACTGGAGCAATTGGTAGAACTATCCAAGCGCGGGAATCATATTACTGAGCAGAATGTGGACTATGCCATTTCTTTGGTATTTGAAGATAACGAGAAAGAACTGGTTAAAATTGATAAAGATATCATCTGCCATACATTACAAGGAAAACCAATCAAACCCAAAACAGTTGGGCAAAAGAAGTATGTTGATGCAATTCGCAAGCAGATGATTGTATTTGGACTGGGACCGGCAGGAACAGGAAAGACATACTTGGCTATGGCTATGGCAATTACAGCCTTTAAAAACAATGAGATTGGACGCATTATTTTGACACGCCCTGCAATTGAAGCAGGCGAGAAACTCGGATTTCTACCGGGTGATTTGCAAAGTAAAATCGACCCGTATTTGCGACCGCTTTATGATGCGTTGTATCAGATTATGGGGGCAGAGAGTTTTATTAAAAATTCGGAAAAAGGTTTAATAGAGGTTGCACCACTTGCCTACATGAGAGGACGCACGCTTGACAATGCATTTATTATTTTGGATGAAGCGCAGAATACTACACCTGCGCAGATGAAAATGTTTTTGACTCGTATTGGCTTTGGTTCTAAGGTGGTAATTACAGGAGATGCTACCCAGAAAGACCTTCCTGCAGGCATGGTTTCCGGATTGGATGTGGCAACGAAAGTTGTGAAAAACATCGAAGATATTGCTGTGTGCAGTTTGACCAGTAAAGATGTTGTTCGACATCCTTTGGTGCAAAAAATTGTAAAAGCTTATGAAGAATATGAAAAAAAGAGTGAACGTGCAAAAGAAAAAAGGAGAAAATAATGTCATTATTTTTTGAGGAAGAAGGGACATTGCAGCTGGAGCTTCCTTGCGAAGAGCTTGCAATAAAAGTAATTGATGCTGCATCTGATTATGTGGCATGTCCATACGAAACAGAAGTGAATTTGCTTCTGACAATGAATGAAGAAATTCGGGAAATGAACTATGATTTTCGTCAAATAGATCGGGCTACAGATGTGCTGTCATTCCCAATGATTGATTATACAAAAGCGGGCGATTTTGCCTTTTTAGAAGATACAGAAGCGTTTTTTCATCCGGAGACAGGTGAGTTGATGCTGGGAGATATTGTAGTATCGAAAGAAAAAGTGCTTTCACAAGCTGAAGAATATGGTCATTCGGTTGAACGAGAATACGCGTTTTTAATTGCGCACAGTATGTTACATTTGTTTGGATATGATCATGTGGAAGAAAAGGAACGCATCGATATGGAGAGAATGCAAGAAGAAATATTGGAGAAATTGCAAATTTTTAGATAGGGGTAGGATATGAACGGGAAACAAAAGAAAAAAGAAAACAGTTTTCTAATACAGGGAATGATCTTGGCAGGAGCCGGAATCATAACAAGATTAATTGGCATTGCGTATCGTATTCCGGTCAATAATATTCTGGGTGATGAAGGGCAAGGATTTTATGGATGCGCGTTCTCAATCTATAATATTGCACTTTTATTAACGTCGTATAGTTTGCCTTTAGCTGTTTCAAAACTTGTATCTGCGAGGGTTGCAAAGGGAGAACATAAGAACGCATATAAAATTTTAAAAGGAGCACTGTTGTTTGCTACATTTGTGGGGGCATTTGTTGGTATTCTTGTGTTCTGTTTTTCAGATTTTATTGCAGGGAATATTATGTCTTTGAAGTTGAGTGCATATGCACTTCGTGTGCTTGCACCGGGATTGTTTATTGTTGCAATTATGGGAGTGTTCCGCGGATATTTTCAGGGCATAGGAACGATGGTCCCTACAGCAGTCTCACAGATATTAGAACAGATTGTAAATGCAATTGTCAGTATCATCGGTGCCAGCTATTTGCTGGAAATGGGGAAAAAAGTTGCGGAGTATAAAACGAATCCATCACTTCCATATGCATATGGTGCGGCAGGCGGAACATTGGGAACTGTTTCGGGAGCATTTATCGGATTGGTTTTCTTATTGGTTTTGATGAAATTATATTATCCGACCATGAAACGGCAGATGCTACAGGATCAAACAGAAGCTGAAGAAGGATACAAGAGAGTATATTCTGTACTTTTTCTTACGATTGCGCCGGTTATTTTAAGTACTGCTATCTACAATATCAATGATACTTTGGATCAGGGAATTTTTAGTAGTATCATGGTTGCACAAGGCCACACCCAAAAAGAAACAGCAGAATTTTTGGGAATGTTTACCGGTAAGTATAATACACTCATTCACATACCATTAGCGGTTGCCAATGCCCTTGGAGCATCCATGGTTCCAAGTATCACAGCATCCATTACAAGTGGAACAATGCAAGAAGTGCGAAAGAAAATCAATTTGGTCATTCGCGTTGTTATGTTGATTGCTATTCCAAGTTGTGTGGCTTTTATGACCATGCCACATCAGATTTTATCCTTGCTTTATGTGGGAAACATTGACATTCCAGCAAATATGCTTTGCATTGGTGCTGTCACAGTCATATTTTATTGTTTATCAACAATTACCAATTCCATTTTGCAAGGACTAAACAAAATGTCAACACCAGTAAAACATGGAGCCATTTCGCTAGGTATTCATTTGATTGCGGTATTTTTGATGTTGGCAGTATTTAAATGGGAAATCTATGCATTGGTTGTTGGAAATATTGTATTTTCTCTTTCTATGTGTGTTTTAAATGCGCGTGCAATGAGAAAAGTAACTGGGTATAAACAAGAAATCAAAAAAACTTTTTTGCTTCCGTTTGGAGCAGCTGTTGTCATGGGTATTGTTATTGTAATTTCGTGTAAAGGTTTAGCATTATTTATGCCACAAAAAATAGTAACATTGATTACAATGCTAATTGCTGCAATGGTGTATTTGGTTGCACTCTTAAAATTGGGCGCCTTAAAAGCAGATGAAATTCGTACGTTTCCAAAAGGGACAACCTTGCTTAAAGTTTTGAGAAAAATTCATCTTGTAAATGAGGAATAAGTTATGAAACCAATAAAGAAAGTTGCATTATTACACAGTTTGTGTGGAGTCGGAAAGGCATCGCTGACAAATATGCTTCCAGTATTCAGTACAATGGGAGTAGAAGCATGTCCGATTCCAACGGTTCTTTTGTCTACACATACCGGAGGATATAGTTCACCTGCAAGACAAACGGTAAACGCAGAGTATATCCGTGCTTGTGCGAAACATTACCGGGAAAATAGTGTGCAGTTTGATGCTATATTTATAGGATATTTGGGGAGTGTAGAAATGGTCTCTGCTGTCAGATATTTTGTGGAGCAATTTCCAAAAGCAGTTGTTCTTTTGGATCCGATTATGGGGGATCATGGTACTTTTTATTCACAGTTAGATGCAAATTACGTAGAAGCATTCAAAAAACTGTGTCCGTATATCAATGTGATTTTACCAAATGTGACGGAAGCAGGGTTTTTGACAGGTACACCTTACAAAGCGTTCTTTACGCAAAAAGAATTCAAAGGAATGTGTGAAATAATGCATGAACAAGGAATTCAAACGGTTGTTATTACCAGTGCTTGTACGGAAAGTTTAACAAAAGGAATCGTTATTTCATCTGGAGAGAAGATGGAACTTATGGAAATTGATACAGAAGATGCAGAATATCACGGTACTGGAGATGTGTTTGCGGCTGTTACAATTTGTTCGTATTTACAAGGATACACTTGGAAAGAAAGTGTAAAAAGAGCACATCAATTTGTGAGGGAATGCATTCAAGAAACTATGCGTCATGATTACGACAAACGAGAAGGGTTACTGTTGGAAACAAAATTGTCGTTGCTCGTATAAATGATAACAAAATAACCAATACTGTATAACAAAAAAGGAGCAATCTTTATGAGAAGAAGATATGGTATTGGTTTTTTGGTTGCAACGTTACTTGTTGTTTTGATATTAAGTATTGCCGATCGCAATAGCTATAGTCGCATACAGGAAGAATATGAACAGGAAGAAAAAACCAGAACGCAAGGAAACGTAGAAACTTATTATTATATTAAAGAAAATGAAGGCTATGTTATTGTATACGAAGAAGATGAAAAGACTGTTTATGAGTATACGTCCATCCGTGTGGATGAGTTGCCTGAAAAAATGCAGGATGCAATTAAGAAAGGGATAAAAGTTGACTCTTTAGGTCAAATTTACGGATTCTTGGAAAATTATTCAAGCTAAAAGCGGTAGACGAAGTGAGAGATATCGTGTAATATAAGAGAAGATTTTAGAAGGGACAAAAGAACATGACGGAAGAAAAGATCGGTAGAATTAATGAGTTATATCACAAAGCAAAGACGGAAGGCCTTACAGAAGAGGAAAAACAAGAACAACAGGCTTTGAGAAAAGAGTTTATTAATGATTTTAAAAAGAATTTAAGAGGTCAGTTGGACAATATTTCCGTGCAGGAGGCAGATGGTACAATTACAAATTTAGGTGAGAAACATGGAATTAAAGAAGGACATTAGAAAACGTGTCCTTGAGATGAGAAGCCAAATGACGGTAGAAGAATGGGATGAGAAAAGCCACGCGATCTTTCAAAAAGTGGTGACACATCCTTTCTTTTTGCATGCAAATACTATCTATTGCTATGTAAATTATAGAAATGAAGTAGAAACGCGTTCTATCATAGAATGGGCATGGAAGCAGCAGAAAGCGGTTGCTGTACCAAGAATAGAAGGAACTGAAATGAATTTTTATTATATTCAACAATTTTCGGATTTGCAGGAAGGATACTTCGGGATTCCGGAACCAGAGGCAATACGACCGGCTAAAGCAAAAAATCCGCTGGTCATTATGCCGGGTACTGTTTATGATAAAAATAGAAACCGTATTGGATATGGAAAAGGTTTTTATGATAAATTTCTTACAGAGCATTCCGGATGTTCTACGATAGCATTAGGTTTTGAAATACAGATTATGGATGAGATACCGACAGACGGACATGATATTCGTCCGGCAGTCTTAATTACAGAGGAGCATATATATGATAAATAAGTTGCCAAAAGATCCAATGCTGTGTTTGAGTGTTGTAAATACAAAATTAAGAGATTCTTACAGCAATTTGGATGACTTATGTCAAGAGTTTGAAATTGAGAAAGAAACTTTGATTGAAAAATTAAAGCAGATTGATTACGAATACGATGCACATCAAAATCAATTTATTTAGAAAGGTAAGATAATATGACTAACATACCGGTACAAGAACCTGAGCGCCAGTATTACTACATAGAAAAAGCGAAAGAATATGTGCAGAAAGCTGCGAAAGAAGCGGGACGTCCATTGACATTTTGTGTGACTACCTTTGGATGTCAAATGAATGCACGGGATTCCGAAAAATTGGTTGGTATTCTGGAAAAAATCGGATATCAAGAAGAGACGGTAGAAGAAAAAGCAGATTTTGTCATTTACAACACATGTACAGTGCGTGAAAATGCCAATATGCGTGTATATGGCCGTTTGGGACAACTTAAGCGCATGAAAAAGAAGAATCCGCATATGCTGATTGGGCTATGTGGTTGCATGATGCAAGAGCCACATGTGGTTGAAAAATTAAAAACCAGTTATAAGTTTGTGGACATCATTTTTGGCACTCATAATATTTATAAGTTTGCAGAATTAATTGTGACGAGATATGAATCACAAAGAATGGTGATTGATATATGGAAAGATACGGATAAAATTGTGGAGGACCTGCCAAGCGAGAGGAAGTTTGCTTTTAAATCCGGTGTTAATATTATGTTTGGTTGCAACAATTTTTGCAGTTACTGCATTGTGCCTTACGTGCGTGGCAGAGAGAGAAGCCGAAACCCGAAGGATATCATTCGTGAAATAGAAAGATTAGTTGCAGATGGCGTCGTAGAAGTGATGCTTTTGGGCCAAAATGTAAATTCATACGGAAAAAATTTAGAAGAACCAATGTCATTTGCACAACTTCTTGAGGAGATTGAGAAGATTGAAGGATTAGAACGAATTCGTTTCATGACTTCGCATCCAAAAGATCTTTCGGATGATCTGATTGCAGTGATGAAAAAATCGAAAAAAATCTGTAAACATCTTCATCTTCCTGTGCAATCGGGAAGCACGGAGATTCTGAAAAAGATGAATCGTCGTTATACAAAGGAACAATATTTGGAATTGGTGCAGAAAATAAAAACTGCAGTTCCGGATATCTCATTAACAACAGATATCATCGTTGGATTTCCGGGAGAGACGGAAGAAGATTTTTTGGAAACCATGGATGTGATAAAAAAAGTGCGTTATGACAGTGCGTTTACATTCATCTATTCCAAACGTACGGGCACCCCTGCAGCAACTATGGAAAATCAAATTCCGGAGGATGTTGTAAAGGATAGATTTGACCGATTGCTAAAAGAAGTACAAGATATTTCGGCAGAAGTATGTGGTGTTCATGAGGGGACGGTTCAATCTGTGCTGGTGGAGTCTATCAATGACCATGATGATTCACTTGTTACCGGTAGAATGAGTAATAATCTTTTGGTGCATTTTCCGGGAAATGAGAACTTAATCGGAAAAATTGTAAATGTGCACTTGAAAGAATGTAAAGGATTCTATTATTTGGGTGAGATGGATTAAATTTCATATATATAATTTCAAATAACGTCCAAACTATGTAATAAATACATAGGG
>CAMFVG010000112.1 GCA_945992055.1 uncultured Clostridia bacterium
AAGGATTTTTATCTTTATGAAGAAAACAAAAAGCAATCAACAAATTATCGATTCCTATGATTATCTTTCACATGCTGCCTCTTCCACCGACTGTACCGGGCTCATGCCCACTCCTGCAAGCACAGAAGCAGAACGTGAATCCTATGAAGCTATCTATCACTTTGAGCCTCCCAAATTAGATAATGAGGAAAAGTAAAGCACCCTTTTTTTATTCCCTCATATAGTATTAAGAAAGAATTTTTCATGGAGGCCTTATGAAAAAGCGTCTTATAGCTTTGGCACTGATTACAGTACTTGCTATTACCTCTTTAATTGGCTGTTCTCCGAAAGAAGAAACCGGCAACACCAAGGTCGTGTTAAATGAAGTTGCGCACTCTATTTTTTATGCTCCGATGTACGTTGCAATTGAAGAAGGATATTTTGAAGATGAGGGAATTGATTTAGAATTAGTATGCGGTTTTGGCGCAGATAAAGTAATGACTGCCGTCCTTTCCGGAGAAGCAGATATTGGATTTATGGGTTCTGAATCCTCTATCTATACTTACAACGAGGGGGCAAACGACTATGTTGTAAACTTTGCCCAATTAACACAACGTGCCGGAAACTTCCTTGTTTCCAGAGAAGAAATGCTTGATTTTAAATGGGAAGATCTCAAAAACACTTATGTTCTGGGTGGTCGTAAGGGCGGTATGCCGCAAATGGTTTTTGAATACATTCTAAAACAAAACGGAATAAATCCTGAAGAAGATTTAGAGATAAACCAAAATATTGACTTTGGCTCTACCGCTGCTGCCTTTTCTGAAGATCAAGGGGATTTTACGGTTGAGTTTGAACCTCATGCCACCTCTCTTGAAAAAGCAGGAAAGGGATACGTGGTTGCTTCTTTGGGCGAAGACAGTGGATACGTTCCTTATACAGCATTCTCTGCCAAAGGAAGTTATATCGAAAAGAATCCCGAAGTAATCCAAAGCTTTACTAATGCCTTACAAAAAGGTATGGATTATGTACAATCACATACTCCGGAGGAAATTGCACAGGTCATCACTCCACAATTTGAAGAGACTGATCTCGACACACTTACAACAATCGTAAAACGCTACTACGATCAGGATACCTGGAAATCGAATCTCATTTTCGAAAAAGAAAGCTTTGAACTTTTGCAGGATATTTTAGATTCTGCCGGCGAGCTTTCCAAACGTGCACCATATGAAAATTTGGTGAATACCGAATTTGCAAAGAAAGCTGCAAAATAAACATGAGGGTTGTCACTTTGACAGCCCTCATTCCATTTCCAGTATCATTTCCCGAACAGTAGGAATCGCTGATGGAACAACCGAAAATTCATCGATGCCCATCTTCACTAATTCTTTAATAAAACGTGTGTCCGCTCCTAGTTCTCCACAAATACTGATTTGCTTTCCCTCGGTATGAACCTGCTTGATTGCCATACGGATCATTTCCCATATAGCCGGATGTCCCGGATCATAGCACACATTCAAATCGGCATTCTGACGATCCATGGCCAGCGTATATTGTATCAGGTCGTTTGTCCCCAGACTGAAAAAATCGAGTTCTTTCGCAAGTTCACAGCTCACCATAACAGCGGCCGGTGTTTCCAACATAGCACCGATTGTCACACTTTCATCAAAAGGAAGTTTGCTCCTTCTTAACTCACCTTTCACTTCTTCTAATATCGCTTTGATTTTTCTTACCTCTTCCGAAGAAGTAATCATCGGAAACATAATTGCCAGCTTCCCATATGCCGAAGCCCGGAATATGGCGCGCAATTGACTTTTAAAAATCTCCGGTTTTGCCAAGCACAAACGAATTCCCCGTAATCCAAGCGCCGGATTTTCTTCTGCTTCCCGGGTCAATCCTTCTACCTTTTTATCTCCGCCAATATCCCAAGTCCGAATAACAACTCTCTTACCTCTCGTCTGCTCAACAATCTTTTTGTAAATACAAAACTGTTCCTCTTCTGTAAGCAGTTTTCCTTGGTTCAGACAAAAAATCTCACTCCTTACAAGTCCCAGACCGTCCGCGCCATTTTCCAGTGCCAGTTCAATTTCCTTATCGCTGCCTACATTTGCACAAACACAGATTTTGGTCCGTTTTCCCGCAAAGATTTTCTTCTGTTGATGTGCACATTGTTCTTCTTCCTGCTGCCTGCGCATTCTTTCGATGATTTCCCCTTCCGGTTGAAGGTATAATTTCCCTGCTCTACCATCCAAAATTGCCAGCGTATCTTCCCATTCCTCCTGCAAGAGTTTATCCATTGCTATAATGGCTGGAATTCCCATGGCCTTAGCAAATATGGATGCATGAGATGTTGGCGTACCACCCACCATGACAATCCCTAAAATGTTCTTGGGATTGAGTCTGACTGCTTCACTAGGTAGCAAATCGTTTACAACAAGAATACTCGGCACATCTTCTTTCCACGCAACAAACTCCTGCTTTGACAAAATGCGAATCAAGCGCTCCGATACATCTTTCATATCTTCCGCACGCTTTTGCCTGCGTAGCTTATCTTCCATTTTTTGTGAAATCATCCAAACAGCATACTCTGCATTCACACATTCGTCGACCACCATATCAATCACAGATTGCCAAAATTCAGAATCTTCTAGTATCATCTGATGGGCTCCGAAAACCAAGGCATTATTTTGCCCTATCTTTGGTATGGATTGCTCATAAAGCACCTGTATTTCTCCCACTGCCACTTCTTTGGCTTCTTCTAAACGTTTCACCTCTGTATCTACGTCTTGAATCTGTCTTTTTTGTACACTGTATGATTCTCTTTTATAAAAATAAATTCTCCCAATGGCCGTTCCATCCGAAACTTTTTCCCCATCTAATACAAACATCTTTTGCTCCGTCCTCTATGTTCATGGTCTGACTTTATTGTCTTATAATTTGAAATCTATTTCAATACTTTTTTTAATTCATTGACAATATCACTTGGTTGTGGTAGTATGGTAAAGTATTATTTTACTAAAGTTACAATTAATGGAGGACAGAAAACATGAGTAAAGGTACAGTTAAGTGGTTCAATAATCAAAAAGGTTACGGATTCATTTCTGATGAGGAAGGCAATGATGTATTCGTTCATTACACAGGTTTGAACATGGAAGGATACAAAACATTAGAAGAAGGACAAGCTGTTGAATATGATGTAACAGATGGCGAAAAAGGACCACAGGCAGTTAATGTAGTAAAACTTTAATCTTTAGATGAGCCTTTTATTTATGCTAATATATAAAAAGCAATTTGGGAATGAGATTAAAAAGAAAAGGAACCGATGAATCGGTTCCTTTTTTCTGCTTTATAGAAAACAAACTCTTTTTCACTTATTATACATTCGCATGATACGCTTCGTCTGCTTCCCAAACATCAAATCCGTTTTCTCTCAATATTTTTACAACTTTCTCCGGATCATCGGATTTTAAAACCGCCGAAGCGTCTGCACCATTTGCAAACGCATACATATATTCTACATTCACGCCACCTGTCATCAGTTCATGCATCGCTTTGCTAAGGGAACCGGTTGCGTGCGGTACGCGAAGTGCTACAACATCAGTCAGCATAGACGTGATGCCTGCTTCTTTCAATACATCTCTTCCCTTTTTCGGATCAGAAACAATCATACGAAGCATGCCGTAATCTGCCGTATCAGCCAAGCTTAATGCCACAATGTTTACGCCGTTAGTACCTAATGTTTTTAACACTTCATCTAATCGACCTTCTCTATTTTCCAAAAATACCGATAATTGTTTAATCATCATTTCAAAATCCTCCTTCTACAGATTTCTCTTATCAATCACACGTTTTGCCTTACCTTCACTTCGTTCGATAGTTTTAGGTTCTACTAATTTAACATGAACGGAAATTCCAAGTGCCTGTTTCAAGACTCCTGCTATTTTATTTTTAAGACCTTCTAATGCTCGAATTTCATCAGAGAAATATCTTTCATCCACTTCTACCATGACAGTTAATTTATCTAAATTACCTTCACGTTCTACAATCATCAGATAATGCGGTGCCACATCACCACCCATGCCAAGTAGTGCAGTTTCAACCTGTGTTGGGAATACATTTACCCCACGAATAACCTTCATGTCATCCGTACGTCCTTTGAATTTAGAAATTCTCGGAAGTGTTCTTCCGCACTCGCAAGTGCTATGGTCTATACTTGTTAGGTCTTTTGTTCTATAACGAATTAACGGCATTGCCTCTTTTGTGAGAGTTGTAAATACTAATTCACCTGTTTCACCATCCACACAAGCCTGATTAGTCGCAGGATTCAAAATCTCCGGATAGAAATAATCCTCGTGAATATGAAGACCATTATGATGAATACATTCCATCGCAACACCCGGCCCTAATATTTCACAAAGTCCATAAATATCAAAGCAGTTGATTCCAAGGATTTCTTCAATTTTTTCTCTCATTTCTACAGTCCATGGCTCTGCACCAAGAACACCCGCTTTTAATTTCAGCCTTTCTACTACTCCTGCATCTCGAAGGCTTTCCGCTAAATGAAGGGCATAAGAAGGCGTACATGCGATTGCTGTAGCACCAAAATCCTCCATACACATCATTTGTCTTTGTGTATTACCGGATGACATCGGAACTACAAGAGCACCCATTTTTCTGGCACCAAAATCAATCCCAAGACCTCCTGTGAAGAGTCCGTATCCATAACAAGTATGGATAATATCCTCTTCCGTAAGCCCTGCCATGGTAAGACATCTTGCTACACATTCACCCCAAAGTTCCGTGTCATTTTTCGTGTAAGAAGCCAGTGTCAATTTCCCGGTTGTTCCAGATGTTCCCTGCACTCTGGCCACTTTAGACTTCGGAACCGCCAAAAGTCCAAACGGATAATGGTCGCGCAAATCTTCTTTCGTTGTAAAAGGAAGCTTATCAATATCCTCGATTCCTTTGATATCACCTGGTTCCACTCCTAGCTCTTTCATTTTTTTGTTATAGAATGCCACATTGTTATAAACATTGGCTACTTGTTTTACCAGTCTTTCACTTTGCAGAGCAGTCATTTCATCTCTGCTCATACACTCTTTCTCTTTATCAAAATATCGTTCTTCCCATGCCATGATACATGCCTCCCTAATTCTTCAATTCATAACCTACTTCAAACGCTTTTTTATTAATTTCTATGGTTTTTGGTGGTACAGTATTTTCAATCACTTCATACCATAATGCCTTTGGAAAATCCATGTGCTGTGCTGCAATCCCAAGTACAATCATATTAAAGACTCTGGAATTTCCTAATTTCTTCGCTTCCTCTGTTGCATTTACAGTGTAAACCTTATGCTCTTTCGCAAGATTTTCAATAATATGATCCGGATACTGGGCAGCTCCAATCACAACCGGCATCGGATCAATTCTCCAATCATTGATAATCAATGCTCCATCTTCTTTCAGAAAGTGAGAATATCGCAGTGCTTCTAACTTTTCAAAAGCAATGATTACATCTGCCTGTCCTTCTTCAACAATCGGCTCTGCAACTTTCTCTCCATAGCGAACAAATGTGACAACGCTTCCACCACGCTGCGCCATACCGTGCACTTCCGAAAGCTTTACGTCATATCCGCCTGCAATGGCAAGTCCACCTAAAATACGACTTGTAAGAAGTGTTCCCTGACCTCCTACACCTACAATCATAATATTTTTCGTTGCCATTATTGATCACCTGCCTTCAAAAGTTCTATCGCATTGAATTTACATAAAGTTTCGCAAAGACCACATCCGGTACACATTGTATCATCAATGCAAATTGTTCCATTTTCATTTTTGGTCATTGCAGGACATCCCGGTTTCATACACATACCACATTTTTTACATTTGTCTTCATGCGCTATATATACCGGTTTCTTTGATTTGTCCAAAAGGACACAAGGCGTCTTTGTGATAATAACAGAGACCTCATCCTTCGCAACTTCTTCTTTTATAACTTTCTCCAACGTTGCAATATCAAACGCATTGACTTCTACCACATTCTTTACACCAATTGCACGACAAAGATTTGGAATATCAATCGCATTCGTTGGCTCACCCATCAATGTTTTTCCTGTCGCCGCATGATCTTGATGACCTGTCATACCTGTTGTAGAATTGTCTAAAATCATCACAGTTCCGGTAGACTTGTTATATACCATATTCATCAGAGAGTTAACACCTGTATGTAAAAATGTAGAGTCGCCGATTGCCGCTACCCAATTCTTAATGTATTCTTTTCCTTTCGCCTTTTCCATGCCGTGAAGGCTGGAAATACTAGCACCCATACAGATGACAGAATCTACAACACTAAGCGGTGCAACTGCACCTAATGTATAGCATCCAATATCACCTGCCACATGCATTTTCAACTTGTTTAATACATAATACACACTTCTGTGTGGACATCCCGGGCAAAGAATTGGTGGTCTTCCCGGTGCAACTGCCGGTGCCTTTGTTCCAAGTTCTTCTTTCAGGACTGCTTTGCGAATCATATTTGCACTGTATTCACCCTGTACGGTAAATATTTCTTTGCCAATTGCTTTGATTCCCCAAGATTTTACCTGTTCTTCAATCACAGGATCCAGTTCTTCAATAATATAGAGTGTTTCAACCTTAGAAGCAAACTCTGTAATGAGTTTCTTCGGAAGGGGATTCACCATACCAAGTTTCAAAACAGAAGCATTTGGAAGTGCTTCTTTCACATACTGATATGGAATACCACTTGTAATTACACCAATCTTCGTATCCTGCATTTCCAAAGTATTAATCGGCATCGTGTTTGCTGCTTCTGCCAACTCGAGATTGCGTTTTTCAATCTCCACATGACGGACTTTCGCATTCCCCGGCATCATAACATTTTTAGCAATATTTTTTTCATATGGCACATCTGCTATTTCTTCGCGTTCACAAAGTTCAACCAAACCTTGGGAGTGTGCCAATCTGGTCGTAGTGCGAAGGATAACCGGTCTGTCAAACACTTCACTTATCTGAAATGCCGCTTTCATATATTCTTTTGCTTCCATACTGTCAGCCGGTTCTAATACAGGAACCTGCGCAGCTCTTGCAACCATACGGGTATCTTGCTCATTTTGTGAACTGTAGAGCCCCGGATCATCTGCAACGACAATGACTAATCCACCATTTACCCCCATATATGAGACGGTATAAAGCGGGTCAGATGCTACGTTCAGTCCTACATGTTTCATGCATGCCATGGCACGCACACCGGACATGCTCGCACCGATAGCAACCTCGGTCGCCACCTTCTCATTTGGTGACCATTCCGAATAGATATGGTCTTTATATTTAATAATATTCTCACTAATCTCTGTGCTTGGCGTTCCCGGATATGCAGCAGATACTTTTACACCTGCTTCGTATGCTCCACGGGCAATCGCTTCATTACCAAGCATGATTACTCTTTTATTCGACATCGTTCATTCTTCCTTTCCAAAATCAACTTATTCATATAGTATAGCACAACACTTTGACGAGTTAAAGTACTAATTTGTATCTTTGCAAGCAGAATAAATGATGCTATAATCTACATAAAATAACGATGAGGTGATAATATTGAAATTTCTTTTTCAAATCATACAAGGCTCCCTCGTAGGACTGGGTGCTGTACTGCCGGGCATCTCAGGCGGAGTCCTTTGTGTAATTTTTGGTATCTATAAAACAATTATGGAATTTTTGGCAGACCCTTTCCGAAAGTTTCGGACACACTTTCCGAAATTATTACCATACGGTATCGGAGCTGTGATTGGTTTTCTCGGCATCGCAAAATTGCTTGCTTTTTTATTGGAAAAATATGAGGCTCCTTCGGTATGCGTTTTTATAGGTTTGATTGCGGGTATGCTGCCGTCTTTATATAAAGAAGCCGGCGAACAAGGGCGAAGCAAAAAATCTTATATCTCTATGGTAGTTGCAATGCTATTCATTTTTGCATTGTTGATTTCACTGCAAATTCTCTCGGTAGAAATTGCACCGAATTTTGTTTGGTATTTATTCTGTGGATTCTGCCTTGCCTTAAGTGTCATTGCACCGGGAATGAGTTTCTCCACATTGCTGATGCCACTCGGCTTATATCAACCGTTTGTAGATGGCATTAGCAGTTTTGACTTTGGCGTTCTGATTCCTGCCGGAATTGGTGCCCTTGCAACAGTTATTTTATTTGCAAAAGCTGTTGACATGCTCTTTACACGCCATCATTCTATTGCATTTCACGCGATTATAGGCATTGTAATTGCTGCAACGGTAATGACTATCCCATTTGAAAGTTTTGTCATTTCCATTGCTTCCTGCGTGATTAACATTTTCTGCCTTGTAGGCGGTGTGATTGTTGCTCTTTGGTTAGATAAATTCAATCAAAAATTTGACAAATAAAGGGGCTGTTCGACAGCCCCTTCTATTCACTCAAAAATGCCGTTTCCATAGATTGCGACATTGCTTCCTCTTGAAATTGTCTTGTATACAAATGATAATAAGCCCCTTGCTTTTCAATCAATTCTTTATGTGTTCCCTGCTCTACAATTTTTCCATCTTCTACTACCAAAATAACATCTGCCTGTCGAATCGTCGACAACCGATGAGCTATTACAAATGAAGTCCGGCCTTTCATCAAACTTGCAATTGCATCCTGAATCAGTTTCTCTGTCACAGTGTCAATCGAAGATGTGGCCTCGTCAAGCACAAAGATACGTGGATTGGCAAGAATCGCTCGTGCAAAAGACAGTAATTGCTTTTCACCGGTAGACAACAAGTCACCGCCTTCTCCCACATCACTGTCATATCCTTTTTCCATGCGGGCAATGACACCTTCTGCGGATACACTTTTAACTGCTCGCTCAATTTCTTCCATCGTTGCATTGGGATTTCCATATTTCAAATTCTCTAGCACCGTACCGGAAAACAAGTGTGGTGTCTGAAGTACATAACCGATATTACTGTGTAGCCACAATTGCGAACGCTCTCTTGCATCCTTCCCATCAATTAAAACCCTGCCTGAAGTTGGTTCAAAAAAACGACAGACCAAATTGACCAACGTAGATTTTCCTGCACCTGTCTCTCCGACAATTGCCACGTTGGTACCTTGTGGCACATGTAGATTAAAATGTTCCAAAACATATTCATCACCATCCGGATACATAAATGAAACATCTTCAAAAGTAATATCCCCATGCAATGGTTCCCAATTCTCTCTTTTAGGTTCAAAGGAATCGCCGTATTTGGCAATGACCTCTTCCGTATCGCTCACATCAGACTCGGTTTCCATAAGTCTTGTAAAACGTTCCACATTCACCTGCACTACAATCAGCTGCGAAATCACACGCACAATCCATTGCACTGGCTCCATCATGCCAAGAGCGTAGGACATAAATACAGACAAAGTTCCCAATTCCATGGCTTCTTTCAACGTAATAGTTCCACCTTTCCAAAGGACCAATGCCAGCGCCAAGGAAGCCGCAAATGAAATCATGGAAGAAAACAACGCATTATAATGCGCCGTACGAACAGCAGTATGATGCATCTCATCTGTTGTCTCTTCAAAATTTCCCTCCATTTTCTTTTCGATAACCAGTGTCTTAGTTGTCTTTGCTCCCGTAATACCCTCATTGAAATGTCCCGTGATTTTCGAATTAATTTCCCGGATTTTCCGATTCAAAATCACCAGTTTCTTTTGAAAAAATGCAGCACACAAGGAGGCAATTGGAACAATTCCCAACACCCACAATGCCAACTGAAAATCGATGGTAAACATGACAAAAAGAGCACCGACAATATATGAAATATACCACACTGCATCAATGAAAACCCAGGATACCAATGCCGCAATGCGGTTCGTATCACTCATCACTCTTGCATGGATATACCCCACACTATTCTGATTATAATAAGAAAACGCCAACGTTTGTAAATGATTGAAACTTGCACGTTTCATATCTCGACCTACATACATTTCTATCTGACACGCATTATAGGTTGAAATCGTATTGGACAATACTTGAAAAATCAATACCAACGCATAACCAACAATAAAACTCGTCATTGTCTTCAAGGTTCCTTGTTCAATAAAATGATCCAACGCATATCGTTGAAACAACGGAAGAACAATATCAACCAAGCCTCCTAAAAAAGCAAGACCGATCATGCTAATCATGATATATCGGTATGGTTTAATGTATTGCCATAATTTCGGTATCCCAAAGAAAGGAAGGGAAACATGTTCTTTATTGTTCATCTTGCTTCTCCTCCTCTGCCAATGTCATCTGCATATCATAAATTTTACGATATATCCCATTTTGTTCCATCAATTGCTCATGAGAACCCATCTCTGCAATCTGTCCTTTATCCATTACCATAATACAATCTGCCTGTAATAGGGTAGTCACACGATGGGCAATCAGAATTACAGTAGCATCCCCTAGATGATTACGAAGTTCTTGCCGAATCCTTGCATCGGTATCGGCATCTACCGCAGACAACGAATCATCAAACACCATAATCGGTGTCTTCTGCGTCAACATCCTTGCGATTGCCGTACGTTGTTTCTGCCCTCCTGACAAAGTCACGCCTCGCTCTCCTACTATGGTGTCGTATTCTTGTGTAAAACTCATAACGGAATCGTCAATGCATGCTATTTTTGCAGCTTTACGAATTTCTGATAACGAAAGGTCTTTTTTCGTGATTCCAATATTTTCTGCAATAGTACGGGAAAATAAAAACGGTTCCTGCAAAACCATCCCCACATTAGAACGCACCCATTCACTCCTCATATCAGCAATATCCACACCGCCTATGGTAATACGCCCATTTTCTTCTGGTAAATCATACAGACGATTCAGAAGATACATAAGTGTTGACTTTCCGGAACCGGTACTCCCCAAAATACCAAAGGTGGTGCC
Organism: uncultured Clostridia bacterium; assembly: GCA_945992055.1. GTDB lineage: Bacteria > Bacillota > Clostridia > Lachnospirales > Lachnospiraceae > Faecalimonas. The sequence goes on from CAMFVG010000112.1 coordinate 10,926, forward strand.
TTTTGGAATTTTAAAATTGATATCCTTAAGGACCGGTTCCTCCCCATATCCAAAAGTTACGTGTTCAAACACAATATCTCCATACATATTTGGAGTGACAGCATTTTCTTTATCTTTTTCTTCTTCTGAATTCATAATATAGCGAATACGCTCTATAGAAACTCCCGCCTTACTCATTTCAGAAATTATTCTTCCCAGTGCACGCACCGGATGTGTCAACATCGTATTATAAGATATAAATGCAATAAATTCACCGGCTGTCATTTCTCCGTTTACACTAAACACCGCACCCAAGATTACCATGAGCATCAATTGGAGTCCTGAGAACAAATCACAGGCTCCCCAGAACAATGCAAGAATTTTACATAACTTCATCCATGCATTTGTATAAATCTGATTTTGCTTTTCAAAACGGTCTTTTTCATATCGTTCCCGCCCAAATGCACGCACCACGCGTACTCCGGTTAAATTTTCTTGGGCGATAGTAGATAAAACACCTTCGTTTTCATCACAATTTGTAAAACTGTCCCGTATACGCGAACGGAAATATACCGAGTAACTCACAGTAATCGGCACAAACACAACCGCAATCATAGCTAGTTTTACATTCATAGAAAACATAAAACAAATAGCCAGCACAATCAAAATAACAATTCGAAATACCCTGGTCATCTGTTCTGCAATAAAGTTCTTAATTAGCTCCACATCCGACGTACATCGTTGAATGATATCACCGGTCTGATTCTGCATATGCCAAGAAAACGGTAGTTTCTGAATGTGGGAAAACAACCGATTCCGCATTGTTCTTATCAATGACTGGGCGCCTTTTGCATTATACAGACTGGACAAATACCGGAATACTGCCGTAAGTCCTGCGACAATTGTGATTGCCACTCCGATGATCCAAATATGGCTCCGCAAAAAGGAAATTCCGCCAATGGATTCTATCCTTCTGATTACAAATGCCGGTAATTCCAATGGTTCATTGCCAATAATACTATCGACCGTAGTTCGAATCAATTGTGGGGAGATCATTTCAAGCCCGGCCACAAACATGGATGTCAAAATGCTGATTATAAAAAAGTGTGTATTTCCACGAAGAAACTCTAAAACAAGCGAGACCTTCGTGTATTCCCCAAATGCCGTGTTCTTCTTGCTCATAAAATCTCCTTATTAGAAATCAAACAATGATAATTGATTAGACTCTGGTATATCTCCAAACAGACCTAAATCTGCCATAAAATCAATCACCGTTTTGCTGACTTTAGTCCTTTGTCTAAAGTCATCTCTAGATAGGAACGGACCATTAGCTGCTGCCATCTCAACTGCATCTGCCGCCTTATCTCCCATTCCCTCTATCGTACTGAATGGCGGTAATAGTTTTCCATCTATGATTTGAAATCTCGTTGCTTTTGATTTGTAAATATCAATTGGTAAAAACTCAAATCCTCTGGCATACATCTCTTGTACCAATCGCATGTCTTTCAATGTATCCTGCTCTTTCTTAGATAAACTGTCACTGCGTTTTTTGTAATCACGTATGTAATACTCCAGTTTCTCTTTTCCTTGACACATCAGTTCATAAGAAAAAGCATCTGCACGAATGCTGAAATATGCTGCATAGTAAGCCAGCGGATAATATACCTTACAATAAGCAATTCGATATGCCATCATAACATACGCTGCCGCATGGGCTTTTGGGAACATATACTTGATTCTTCGACAAGATTCCTGATACCACTCCGGAATTCCTGCTTCTGTCATAGCTTTCTCCCATTCCGGTTTTAAACCTTTTCCTTTACGAACACTCTCCATAATGGTAAAGGACAATTCGTTATCCATTCCCTCATTAATCAAAAAGGTCATAATATCATCTCGCGTACAAATGGCCGTAGAAATTGTGGCCTGCCCGTTACGAATAAATTCTTGTGCATTATTCAGCCATACATCCGTCCCATGAGACAATCCAGAAATACGAATCAAATCAGACAAGGTCTTTGGCTTTGTATCTACCACCATCTGAATAACAAAATCCGTACCGAATTCCGGAATTCCAAGACACCCTACCGGACATCCGCCAATATCTTCCGGCGTAATCCCAAGAGAACTGGTGTTTTCAAAAAGTTTCATAACACCCGGATCATCCAATTTAATGTCCGTTGCAACAAATTTCTCTCCTGTCAACTGTTCAACCATTTCTTCCAATGTCTTAATCATAGTTGGATCATCGTGACCCAGAATATCTAATTTAAGCAAGTTGTGGTCGATGGAATGATAATCAAAATGCGTCGTTATGATGTCCGTTGTCATATCATTTGCCGGATGCTGTACCGGTGTAAACGAATTAATGTCTTCTCCGATTGGCAAGACAATAATCCCACCCGGGTGCTGTCCGGTACTTCTTCGAATACCTACACAACCTTGTAAAAGACGCTCAACTTCGCAAGTCCTTTTCCCTGTACCTCGTTCCTCATAATAGTTTTTTACATAACCATATGCAGTCTTATCTGCTAACGTACCAATTGTACCAGCACGGAAGGTTTGCCCTTCTCCAAAAATAACTTCTGTATATTTATGTGCATTACTCTGATAATCGCCCGAAAAATTCAAGTCAATATCTGGCTCTTTATTGCCCTTGAATCCCAGAAATGTTTCAAACGGAATGTCAAATCCATCTTTCACAAGTGGCTTTCCGCATACCGGGCAATTTTTATCAGGCATATCCCAACCACATCCTCCGGCATACTTACGTACTTCCGGTGATTCAAAATCGCTGTAATGACAATGCGCACAATAGTAGTGCGGACTCAATGGATTCACCTCGGTAATTCCCGCCATTGTTGCCACAAAAGAAGATCCTACGGAACCACGGGAACCAACCAAATAACCATCTTCATTGGATTTCCAAACCAATTTTTGTGCAATAATATACATCACTGCAAACCCATTAGAAATGATGGAATTTAATTCTCGTTCCAACCGTTCTACTACGATTTGCGGCAATTCTTCTCCATACATACTGTGTGCTTTGTTATAACAAATTTCACGAAGTTGTTTGTCTGAATCCTCAATAACCGGTGGACACTTATCCGGTCTTACTGGTGCAATCTTTTCGATTTGTTCCGCAATTAGGCGCGTATTCGTCACAACCACTTCATATGCTTTTTTTGCGCCTAAATAAGAAAACTCTTCCAACATTTCCTCCGTTGTACGTAAATACAGCGGTGCTTGATTGTCTGCATCTGTAAAGCCCTGCCCTGCCATAACAATTCGTCGATATACTTCATCTTGCGGTTCCAAGAAATGCACATCACAGGTTGCGACAACCGGTTTATGAAACTCTTCTCCCAACTTCACAATCTTACGGTTCATTTCTTGCAAGTCTTCCATTGTCTGAATTTCATCATGTTTCGGGTCATCCAACATAAAACGATTGTTCCCAAGTGGCTGAATTTCCAAATAATCATAAAAGTTCACCAACTTCGCAATCACTGCATCAGATTTATGTTCCAGCAACGCTTTGTATAACTCGCCTGCTTCACAGGCACTTCCTATGATCAACCCTTCTCTGTGACGAAGAAATTCACTTTTCGGAATGCGAGGTCTTCGCGCATAATAGGTCAAATGAGACATGGAAATCAATCGATATAGGTTCACACGCCCAATATCATTTTTAGCCAAAATAATTGCATGGTAAGTCGGCAATTTTTTAACCGCATCCGGATTCAATTCCCCAAAACGATTTACTTCCGCCAGCGTATAAATCTCACGCTCTTTCAACATGTGTATAAATTTGATGAAAATTTCCGCAGTTGCTTTGGCATCATCTACAGCACGATGATGATGATCCAATACAATATTCAATGCCTTGGCTACATTATTTAATTTGTATTTAGACAGTGCCGGTAACAAGACTCTGGCAAGCGCGACCGTGTCTAAATAGGTGAATTGCTTCGCCAAACCCAAATTTTCACAATTTTGCTCCATAAAGCCAACATCAAACGCAGCATTATGAGCAACCAAAACTGCATCTCCAACAAACGCAAGAAATTCCGGCAAAATAATATCTATGGTCGGTGCTTCCATCACCATATGGTCCGAAATGCCTGTTAAATTAGTAATTTCAAAAGGAATTGGAATACTTGGGTTAACAAATGTGCTATAAGAGTCGACCACCTGTCCTTCTGTGATTTTGACTGCACCAATTTCAATAATGCGATCCTCCATTGCACTGAAGCCGGTCGTTTCAATATCAAACACAACATAAGTATCATCCAATGTTTGGTTGTTGGCACTGACCGCAATGTCTGTCAGATCATCTACCAAATATGCTTCCACACCATAAATAACTTTAAATGGATCCTCTTTATCTAATTTTTCTATGTAATGATTTGCCTCCGGAAATGCTTGTACCACACCGTGGTCTGTGATTGCAATCGCAGGATGTCCCCAATCATGGGCTCTGGCCACGATTTCTTTCACATCTGACACCCCATCCATATCACTCATCTTGGTGTGACAATGTAATTCTACACGTTTTTCCGGACTGGTATCCTTGCGAAAGACTCTGAAATCCGGTATTTTTTTTACACCTGTTATGGAGGCAATCGTCAATTCTCCATCATATTTATCGATATTAGTGACACCCTTAATCTTCAAGAATGCACCCTTCTTGACAGTGTCCAAAATGTCCGGCAGCTGTTCGTTTTTTACAAACATTTTTACCATGATTGAATCTGTAAAATCCGTCACGGCAAACATAACAATCGTTTTTTCGTTACGAATTTCGCGAGTGTCACATTTGATTACTTGTCCTCGGAACGTAATTTCGCCCATTTCTCCGACAACTTGGCAAAGTTCTATCGGATCATCATCAAAATCTCGTCCGTAAATCAAATTC
>CAMFVG010000113.1 GCA_945992055.1 uncultured Clostridia bacterium
AAACGAGGTCAAGGGCGTCAACCGCGTCCTCTACGACATCACCTCCAAACCCCCCGCAACGGTGGAGTTTGAATAAATCGAGTTGCTTAAAAAAGCCAGTGTTTATGCGGGTTTCAGCGATTTCGATTAGTCTTTTGATAACAAATTGATAACAGTCATAGCAAGTGCCATTATTCTTGTTATCCAGTGGTTTATGGGTAACGGAACAATTAACAGGTGGCTTGCAGACTAAAGTTCGGAGCTTGGCTCTGAACAAATTCCATATTATAAACTAAGCCCTTAGCTGTGGTTAATAACCATAGTTAAGGGCTTTTTTGTCGTTGCCAAAGCATCTGTAGGGAGCTGCCAGTGGCAGGTCCTGTAGGTGCTTATTTATCTTTCAAGTGGTCTTTGAATGCTTCCACGAGAGCGTCACTTAATTCCTGTGATGGAACTTTTGCCCAACGCTGTGTGGTGTCGAACTCTGGATAATGGTAACGCCAGTTATCGTATTCTTCTCTGTTGATTTCTTCGGAAGATAGCTTGTCTGCCTGTTCTTTCCAAGCATACAGCATTTTGAGGAGTTCATATGCTTCTCTGCCTTTGTCCTTGTTGACCTTTAAGCATACCTCTCCGTCTGCTTCACTGACAGTAAGACCGTAAATATCTTCAAGGGTAAACAGAGTGTGCATAAGACCGATATAGCTGTCTATGTCAGGAACATCAAGAGCCTGTGGAGAAACATCAAGCACCTGTGCCAATGCATTTGTAAGGTCTGCTTTCGGTTTGCGTGTACCAGTTTCGTACTGTGCCAAACGCACATCAGCACTCTTTTCTGGAAAACCGATTGCTGTACCGAGATACTTTTGTGTCATACCACGCATTAGTCTGAAAAAATGTATTCTTTCGCTGATAGCCATAATGATACGCTCCTTTTATATTTAGTGAAATAAGTATAGCAGAAATGTTTAGTGGAAGTCAAGAAAAACCGAAACAAAAATGTTTAATATTTTCTTTGCAACCACTTGACAATAGCAAATATGTTTAGTAAAATAAATTACGAATTAAACAAATATGCTTAATGCGACAACTGAATGACCGTCCGAAAAGCCAAACCGCCAAGACCTCGTCGGAGCAAGTTCCGTATCGTTCGCTTGTGTGCAAGCACAAAAGCTCATTCGCTGCACTGCTCCTCCTCTTCCCCAAAAGTCTCCGACTTTTCGGGAACCCCTATACGAGCGAGCGCCTGATGTACTGCGGTGCATTGGGACAGCACAGCGCCTGCCGACAAGCAGGAGTGCCTGTTGGAACTTTAACACGGAGAAAGCGGCAAGCAAAAAATTATTTTAAGAAAGGAAGAAAAAGGATATGGAAAACAGATTTATCCGAGCCGAAGATGTGGCTCAGGAACTAAACGTATCAAAACCTTATGCATATAAACTCATCAGACAATTAAATGAGGAATTGAAAGCAAAGGGCTTTATTACGATTGCAGGGCGTGTAAATCGCCAGTATTTTTACGAAAGGCTCTACGGAGCAGGAAAGGGGGAAATGTAAATGCCGGTATTTAAGAATGAAGATAACGGTACTTGGTATGTGATGGCAAGGTATGTGAACTGGAAAGGGGAACGCAAGCAGAAATGCAAGCGTGGCTTTGCTACCAAACGAGAAGCACAGGAATGGGAAAGAATGTTCAAATTGCAGACTTCTTCAGACCTTGATATGAGTTTTGAAGCCTTTACGGAGCTTTATATCAATGATGTGAAGAACCGTTTGAAGGAAAACACGTGGCTTACCAAAGAGCATATCATACGCACAAAGATACTTCCGTATTTCGGGAAACTGAAAATCAGCGAGATTTCCACAAAGGAGATTATTACTTGGCAGAATGAAATGCTTGCCTATCGTGATGAGAAGAAAAAGCCTTATTCACAGACGTATCTGAAAACGCTGCACAATCAGTTGTCCGCCATTTTCAATCACGCTGTCCGCTACTATGAACTGCGTTCCAATCCTGCGGCAAAGGTGGGAAATATGGGACGTGAGGAACACAAGGAAATGCTGTTCTGGACAAAGGAAGAATACAAGAAATTCTCTTTTGAGATGATGGACAAGCCTGTTTCCTTTTATGCGTTTGAAATGCTTTACTGGTGCGGTATCCGAGAGGGCGAGCTGTTAGCTTTGACTCCGGCAGATTTCAACTTTGATAAGGAAACAGTCACAATCAATAAATCCTATCAGCGTTTGAAAGGGCAGGATGTGATTACTTCTCCGAAAACGAAAAAGAGCAACCGCACGATTAAAATGCCGAAGTTTCTGTGTGAGGAAATGAAAGAATATCTCGGTATGCTTTACGGATTGAAGAAGAAAGACCGTATCTTTACGGTGACGAAAAGCTATCTTCATCACGAGATGGACAGAGGGGCAAAGGCGGCAGGCGTGAAGCGTATCCGCATTCACGATCTCCGTCACAGCCACATTTCACTCTTGATTGATATGGGCTTTTCTGCGGTGGCGATTGCTGACCGAGTTGGTCACGAAAGTATTGATATTACTTATCAGTACGCACACCTCTTTCCGTCAAAGCAGATTGAGATGGCAGAAAAATTAGATGATTTAGGGAAAGGAGATTTTGAAAATGTCAGCTAAGAACAGAGATAACAAAAATCGTTGGAGGAATATCACAGTAGGGTTTCGAGTATCGCCCGAAGAAAACGAACTCATTAACAGAGCTGTAGCTCTATCAGGATTGCCAAAACAGGAGTATTGTTACCGCCGTTGCTTAAATCAGGATGTGGTGGTACAGGGCAATCCGAGAGTGTATAAGGCGTTGAAAACGGAATTTGCCACAGTCCTTGCGGAACTGAAAAGGATTGAAGCAGGAAAAGGTGTGGATGATGAACTGCTGAGTGTAATAGAACTGATTTCCATTATTCTCGGCGGTTTGAAAGGAGAGGATGCGAATGGAGAATAAAAAAGAAATGACTATTCCAAATGTATCTGCGGCAACAGATGCGGAACAGTCACTTTCCAAATGTACTGACAATAGTATAGTCAATCAGGATACGGATTTCAAGGGGTACGAGCAATCTTTTGAAGAAATGCAAAGGGAAATACTCAGACAGTTAGACCCTTCCTATCTGAAAACAGTATCAATGACAACGCTGTATGATACGGTGTTTGAGGTTCAGACACCACTTATCGACGGTCTGCTCCAAAGGGGAACTTACCTTTTCGTAGGTTCCCCGAAAGTGGGAAAGAGCTTTATGATGGCACAGCTTGCCTATCATATCAGCACAGGCACACCGCTTTGGGAGTATAAGGTGCGTAAGGCAACGGTGCTTTATTTTGCCCTTGAAGATGATTACCCACGTTTGCAGAAGCGATTGTTTCAGATGTTCGGTGCAAAGGAGACAGGCAATCTGTATTTCGCAACGGAATGTAAAACGGTCAATGGCGGACTGGAAGAACAGATAAGAGGGTTTATGAGGGAACACCCAGACACAGGCTTGATTATCATAGACACCTTAAAGCGTGTGCGTGAAGCAGGCGGAGCAGATTACAGCTACGCAAGTGATTATGATGTTGTGGCAAGGCTGAAAGCGTTGGCAGACAGTTACAAGGTTTCAATGCTTATTGTTCATCATACACGCAAACAAAAATCGGAAGATATATTCGATATGATTTCAGGCACGAATGGTCTGATGGGTGCGGCAGACGGTGCATTTGTTCTCAGTAAGGACAAGCGTACTTCCAACAATGCCACACTTGATGTTGCTGGCAGAGACCAGCAGGATATGAAAATCCATCTTGTAAGGGACAGCGAGCGATTGGTGTGGAACTTTGCAAAATCGGAAACGGAGATGTGGAAAGAACCGCCCGAACCTCTGCTTGAGAAGATAGCGGATACGCTCTTTTCGGAAAGTGACAGATGGGAAGGAACTGCTTCGGAACTTTGCGAAAGGCTTGCGGTGGATATAAAGCCGAATGTACTTTCTTTAAGGCTCAGTATCAACGCAAGCAGGCTGTTTCGTGATTACGGTATCCGTTATCAGAACAGCCGCACACACGACGGAAGAAAGGTTTCACTTTGGAAAGAAACCGAGCAGACGGCGTGACAAACGGTGTCAAAGGTGTCAATGTTTTTGAGAGCAGCACGCTGTGAAAAACATTGTCACCATCGTCACACTTTGACACCGGATAAAGTTTAGGGGAGTGTGCAGAGAGTGCCTTTTCAAAGGCGGCTCTTTGGTCTCGCCTGCTGGCTCGGTCGGTTCGCAGGCGTGTGTGCCACCGGCACACGCTCACCCCTCGGAGAGCCTTCGGAGAACGCAAAACCTGTTTACAGGTCGCATTTTTGATGGGTGTACCCGTCAAAAGTGCTTTTGCGTTACTTTTGACAAAAGTAACAAAACCTGAGAATGTTGAAATTTACAGATGGGAGATGAAAAAATGCAGAGAACGATAAGTGCAATGGTCGGTAAAGGCTCGGTCAATCACAATAGCCGAAAGTTCCGAGCAGAAAATGTAGACGGAACTCGTACTCATCTCAATATCGACTACTGCAATGAAAATATAAAGACAGTTTATCACGAATTGTTTGATGAAGCATTGGAAAGATACAATGCCAAGCAGATAAGGTCAGACCGAAAGATAAAAGATTATTATGAAAAAATCCGAAGTTCCAAGCAGGAAAAACCGTTCCACGAAATCATTTTACAGGTGGGCGGTAAGGGAAATATGAACGCCGATACGGAAAACGGAGAACTGGCAAAGCAGATTTTAGATGAATACTATCAGGGTTTTCAGGAGCGAAATCCACAGCTTCGGGTGTTCTCGGCTCATCTGCATATGGATGAAGCTACACCACATCTGCACATAGATTTTGTACCTTTTACCACAGGCAGCAAGCGTGGACTTGATACAAGAGTGTCACTAAAGCAGGCTCTTGCAACGCAAGGTTTTAAGGGCGGCAGTCGTGGCGATACGGAGTGGTCGCAATGGATACAGTCCGAAAAAGAACAGCTTGCGGCGGTGATGGAACGTTATGGGATTGAGTGGGAACATTTAGGCACACACGAAAAACATCTTTCTGTTTTGGATTATAAAAAGCAGGAAAGAGAAAAAGAAGTGGCGGCATTAGGTGCGAAAATCGAGCAGAAACAGATTGAATTTGATGTGTTGTCGGAACGAGTATTGAACTATGATAAGGCAAAAGACGAGCTGTCAAATCTTGAAATAGAGCTTGATACTGCACCGAAATATCAGTTGCCAGAACCAGAGAAATTTATGACTGCAAAGGCATATAAAACCAAAATGGCAGAGCCGGTTGTAAGGAAATTGAAGCAACTTGTCAAAACGGTGCTTGCCCGCTGCTTTGAGGGGTGGGACAACTATCATAGGCTGAATACAGCGAATGCACAGTTATACCGCACCAATCAGCGTTTGGAGAAAGTCAATGAAAGATTGACCGAAGAAAACAAAATCCTAAAAGCAGAAAATAAAGATTACAGCCTGCTCCGTAAGGTTTTTGGTCGCAAACAGATAGATGATTTGTTGGAGCAGGCAAGAACAGTTAAAGGTCGCAAGCGTGATAATACACGATCACGATAGACAAAAATCACAGGAGGAAAAGGAAAATGACAAAGACAATTTTTGAAGAAATGGGCGGAACTTATAGACAGGTGGGTGATTATTTATTGCCGAACATCACAGTACCAGCCGAAGAAGAAATAGAGCCGATTGGTTTATGGGGGAAACGACATGCAAGGCATTTAAAGGAACACTATAAAGTGTTATATATGAACCTGCTGACAAGCGGAAAGCTGCATAGTTATCTTGCAGAAGTCGATAAGCAAGCAGAGGATATGTTTCTTCGACTGGTAAAGGAATATGCCGACAGACAAGATGTGACGGAACAATTAAAGAAAGATAATCCCTACGAATGGATTGGAAGAATGAATAATATTCAGGCTTGTGTGAGGGAAGTTGTAGGAACGGAGTTGATTTACACATAAGCGTTTTACGGTATGGTGCTCCTGCGTTTGCTGGAGTGCTGTGGTTGTGGTTGTAAAGAGGTTGTGAAAGATTGAATTTCGTAATGGTTGGATGTATACTTAGGAAGTGAAAATTTTAATTTGCACTTCCATAAGGTGAAATGTATTGACACAAAAAATACAGTATGATAGTATTGCCATTAGAAGAAAGAAAGGCACATTTTGTGTAAGGTGAGGAAATGATTAATAGATAATTTGATTTAAGTAAGACACATATAGTTATTGAGCCTGTAGAGAATAGGTTTGTTTTGTGTACGCTTAAGTTGGATTATCGCAAGAGGCATTTCCTTTGTTTTCCTTTTGGAAAAGAAATAAGGGTCTATTTAGCGAGTCTATTTTTGCGTATGCAAAAAAGACTCGTTTTTGTGTGTTCAAAATAATAATTGGCTCAGACTTCGAAAAGGAGAAACTTTAATGTTGCAGATAAAAAAATTAAATTTAACACATAAAAAAGACCTGAGAATAATTCTTAATGATTTCAACCTTGTGCTAAATGATGGAGATAAGGCAGTTATTATTGGAGAAGAGGGAAATGGGAAATCGACATTAATGAAGTGGATATACAATCCGTCGCTTGTAGAAAACTATATAGAAGCAGATGGGGAAAGGATAATGGGACACGAACGTCTTGGTTATCTTCCGCAGGAGATGCTCGATGAAGATAAGGAAAAAACAATATACGAATATTTTTCTGAAGAGGAAATATTCTGGGAGAAAACGCCTAAAGAATTGTCTGTTATTGCGGGAAAATTTGGAATGAAAAATGATTTTTTCTACAGTAACCAGACAATGGGTAGTCTTTCAGGAGGCGAAAAAGTCAAGACACAACTTATGAGGCTTTTCATTCGCGATGTTTCTGTGCTGTTGTTGGACGAACCTTCCAATGACATCGACATTGCGACGCTTACATTACTGGAAAAAATCATAAATGACTGGAAGCACATTGTGCTTTTTATTTCACACGATGAAACGCTGATAGAGCGTACTGCCAACATGGTGATACATATCGAGCAGATTATACGAAAAACAAAGGCGAGATATACCGTGGCAAAGCTTCCCTATAGACGCTATGTGGAAGAACGGCTTCATAAATTTGAAATCCAAAAACAGCGGGCACTGAGTGACCGTAGGGAGAAAAAGATTCGCGATGAAAAATATCAAAGAGTTATGCAGAGTGTACAAGGTGCATTAAGAAGTTGTACCAGACAAGCACCGTCTGTTGCCAAAAACTTAAAGGACAAAATGCATACGGTTAAGGCAATGGAACGAAGATTTGAAAAAGAAGATGAAAATATGACTCAGATGCCGGAACAGGAAGAAGCAATCTTTGTCAAATTAGGGGATGAAAACTCACACATTCCCGCAGGAAAAACGGTCATAGAATATGAACTTTCAAAGCTTGTGACTCCGGATGGCAAAAGAATTTTAGCAGAAGGAATTCATTTAAAAATAAAAGGTTCAGAAAAAATCTGTATGATAGGAGCCAACGGGGCAGGAAAAACGACTCTTCTAAAAAAGATAGCGGAAGAACTCCTAAATCGGAATGACATTAAAGCAGAATATATGCCTCAAACTTATGAAGACCTGCTGGATTTGGATGTTACACCGGTTGATTACCTTGATAAAACAGGAGATAAAGAAGAGCGTACAAGAATTAGAACATACCTTGGTTCACTTAAATACACACCAGATGAAATGGAGCATCCGATTCGGGAGTTATCAGGCGGACAAAAGGCGAAAGTGCTTCTCTTGAGGATGAGCTTAAGTGGTGCAAATGTTCTTATTCTGGATGAACCGACAAGAAATTTTTCACCATTGTCCGGTCCGGTAATAAGAAAAATGCTCCGAGAATTTCCGGGGGCTGTCATTAGCATTTCTCACGATAGAAAGTATATTGAAGAGGTGTGCGATAAAATATATCAGCTAAATCCTAATGGATTACAGCTAATTGGTGATTGATAACAAAAAGGATGAAAGACTGACAAATTTCAGGCTTTTAGTGAGTTGGAAAGCATACAAAGATTTGAATTTGGAGGATAGATTATGGTACGTACAGAAGATGCATGTGAAATTATAAAATATGCTTTGCAAAACGAAATTAAAGTATATTTAGATGGCGGATGGGGTGTTGATGCACTTCTTAAAAGAGAATCAAGAATACACAATGATATTGATTTGTTTGTTGAACTGAAACATTATCATGATTATATTTATGTGATTAAGCAGCATGGATTTGAGGAAGTAAATACTGATTATACAACGGATGGTCATACTGTCTGGAAAGATGATAAACAAAGAATCATTGATTTACATTGTTTTGAATTTACAGATGACGGAATTGTTTATGAGGGAGATATATTTCCATCAAAAACTTTTTCCGGTATTGGAAAAGTTGGAGATATAACTGTTTCTTGTATTGAACCATTGAGTCAGGTAATGCTTCATTTGGGATATGAACACGATAAAAATGATGTGCATGATGTGATGCTGTTGTGTGAAACATTTCAAATAGCAATACCAGATGAATATAAGGAAAAGTAAAATTTCAGTTTTGTGTTGAATCTCTAAGCAAAATAGCTTATAATTTGACATGCTACATATAGTTATTATCCACAGTTATCGAGTAGGTGTTATCAATGCCGATAACAAAATGATAACATTAGCTCGTATAGGCAGGATAATATGGATATATCAAATAATCAAAAGAACGAGAAACATTACAGAGAATAATTCCTAAACAAAAAGCGTTAGTCTTTGTAGAGTGGGAATAATATCTACTGGCTTACAAGTGCCCGAAAACCCTTTGAAACAAAGGGCTTTCGGGCATTTTATGTTTTAGTGAAAATGCCTTTGCAACACTTTTGCAACACACAGTGTGAAAATTATAAAAAGGAATGGTTGCAAGTGGCTATCAAGTTAAGTTCGGAGGAAGTAAATTACCTTAATGGTGTAGTTTCATCGAGAAATATAGTTGCAGGTCATCAAGCAGCGGCAATCTGGCAAAGCACCGGTCGCCGCTTTGTGATCTTGTTAAGTATTTTCTCAACCTATAAATATTTTTTAGAAATAGCCGCACATTTCATGCCCCTGATCCGTTAAACATTATGAAGGGAGGTTTGTTTAACATGGATATTGAAGAACAATATGACAAAATATACCGATATTGCTATTTCAAGATGTATGATGATCAAATAGCACAGGATATTACACAAGAAACCTTTCTTCGTTTTTACAAGCAGGGATTAAATCTTGGCAGTGACAAAGAACTGCCCTATTTATATACAATTGCAAAGAATTTGTGTATAAACCACTTTCGTAGGCGGACGACTGAAAGCTTAGAGGAAATAACAGAAGAAGTTATAGATGATCCAACCGAAGACTTGATAAGTAATTTAACATTAAGAATGATAATGTCAAAATTACCGGAAGACGAACAAGAATTGATTTTTTTCCGATATGTAAACGAAATATCTGTTACAGCAATTTGCAAAATCACTGGGTTATCCCGCTTTGCTGTTTATCGGAAATTATCTAAATCTTTGAAATGGTTGAAAGAGGAATTATTGAAGGAGGGATTTTCAAATGGATAATAAATTAAAACGGAACATTCAAAAAGCATTTGAAGCCCCACAACCAAACCGGCAGGAAAAGATACGATTTTTAAGAACATTACCCGCGCCAAGAATCAGTATGTTTCGCTTTATATTAGTACAGGCATCATACATGAGGAAAATGACATTGGTGTTTTCTGTTCTGTTGCTGCTGCCCGCGGTGATCGGGGCTAATTATATCAGCGAAAATACATTATGGATCGTGTCTGCGTTTGTGCCGATTTTAGGACTTTTTGCAGTAGTGGAAAGCACTCGCTCCACAATATACGGAATGAGTGAATTTGAAATGTCTACCCGGTTTTCTTTGAAAAGTGTGGTAATGGCAAGAATGAGCGTTTTAGGCGTACTTGATTTCATTGTTTTAGTCTGTGCCATTCCACTGTGTTACACCGGAAGCGGATTTTCTTTATTGCAAACAGGACTATATCTGCTTGTACCATATATGATGACTGTCAACATCAGCTTATGGATCATTCGACACTTCCAAAGCCGAGAAACGGTTTATGTATGCATGAGTGTTGCAGCATTGATTGGCGGAGCTAATGTCGGACTGCATTTTATCACAGATATTATATACCAAAATACCTACATTGTTTGGTGGTTTATTGTATCAGTTCTCCTATTCGCAGGAATGGCGCATGAGATATATTTAGCAATAAAACAAACGGAGGAATATACATGGAACTTGTCATTGACAGACTAACAAAGCAATTTCAAAACAAAATCGCAGTAGACCGTGTCAGCCTGCGTTTGCACAGCGGAGTTTTTGGCCTTTTGGGTGCGAACGGTGCCGGAAAAACTACCCTTATGCGTATGCTCTGTGGCATCCTGCAACCCACAAGCGGTACTATCACTTTTGATGGTATGGACGTTAGCGAGGAGGACTATCGTGCAATACTCGGCTACCTGCCTCAGGATTTTGGCTATTATCCGGAATTTACTGCCATGGATTTTCTGTTGTATATGGCGGCATTGAAGGGGCTGTCCAAGCAGTCAGCTAAACGGCGAGCAAATGAACTTCTAGAATTGGTCGGCCTGCAAGACATGGGCCGCAAAAAGATCAAAACGTTTTCGGGAGGTATGAAACAGCGATTGGGAATCGCACAAGCATTGCTGAACAACCCAAAGCTTTTGATCCTCGACGAACCCACCGCAGGGCTTGACCCTAAAGAACGAGTGCGCTTTCGTAACCTTATCGGTCAGCTCGGAAAAGACAGTATCGTACTTCTCTCTACTCATATCGTTTCTGACATAGAGCATATTGCCGATGAGGTACTCATGATGAAAGATGGGAATCTGATTTATAACGGAACATGGGACGAACAAATGGGCGATTTAGAGAGCTTCTATCTTGCGCAATTTGAGGAGGGTAGCCATGAATAATCTATTTACCATGTATGGTTATGAGCTGAAAAAACTGGTGCAGAAGAAGTTACTTTGGGTCTCTCTTCTTGTCTGCATGGCAGCCATTGCCTTTTCGATCCTGTTTCCTTTACTGGGAACCTATTCTGCAAATGGCGTACCCATAAGTACAAACTACGAGCAGCATCTGATCGATCAAGCGCACCGTAAAGCGCTCAGTGGCAAACCCATAGATCAATCCCTGCTGGAGGAGACCCTTGCCGCCTACAAGGATTTGCCGATAGAAACGAATTATGTTTTAACGGAAGAATACCAGACCTACGCCCGTCCGTACAGCGAAATCTTCAATTTGATCCGAGTATGGACCGGTATGGACAAACAAGCAGTCGTACAGTGGGTTCCCGATGAAGCTACATTATATGCCACCATGATGGGACGGTTTGAAGAATCGTCCATTAACAACCATCTGACCGAAGCCGAGATTGCATATTGGCAAGGACAGGCCGATACCATTACAACCCCTATTGTGTATCAGTTCCATGAGGCATACCGATGTATCTTAGAGAATTTTCTCATCGTAGGTTTCATGATGCTGCTCTTTACGGCCATCGCTCTTTCGAGTAGCTTCCCTGATGAGCACACGCATCGAACAGATCAGCTTATGCTGTGTACTGCAAACGGAAAAAGGCGGCTCTATTGGGTCAAGCTGTTCGCCGGAATTACTGTGGGATTTGTTGGCGCACTGCTTATGACGGCACTGACTTGGTTGCTGTGTCTGTGTATCTATGGTTCTGAGGGATTTGATACATCGATGCAAATTTTTTACACAAACTATGCAGGCAATATCACCATAGGAAAAGCCTGTCTAATTGCATACGGCTGTCTGCTGGTGACTGCGTTTTTGATCAGCATATTTGTCATGTTCCTATCTGAACTGTTTCATAGCAGTATAGCTGCAATAGCTATTACTGCAGCTATGATTCTTGCTGGAGCTCTAGTTCAACCACCGGCAGAGTATCGTATATTGGGACAGATATGGGATTATCTGCCTACCTGTTTTCTGGCTATGTGGAACACGTTTGACATTCGGTTGGTTTCTCTGTTTGGAACGCATTTTACATCCTATCAAATTGTTCCTTTAATCTACGTTGTCGTCGCATCGCTGCTGGCATTCCTCGGAAGGCGTATCTATTGCCGCCGTCAGATTAGCGGAAGATAAACGCACACCTGTTATAACAAGCGGTTACCTCGCAACCACCTGATACTATTCCACAGGCGATTTTGCAACATTTTCTGCAACAAAAAATTTGATAAATGAAATAATGAGTAGAAAAGTGAGTGCGAAATCGCCGTTTAGAATAATATTTAGGGCATAAATAAGCCAAAGAAGAATCCTAAAAATGAGTGGGAATAGTAAAAAATGCTTTTGACCACATTTTACAGTGAAATAAAATAAATAAGAAAAACGCCTCTCCCGGAAGTTTCTCCGGAAGAGGCGTTTGTTTGCTTAAACTTATTTTTCGTCTTTGTAAATTTCTTTGAAGTATTTGTATGTATCTACTTTCAATTCACCACAAGCAGCTTCGTCACAAGCGATGACTCCGTTTGGATGAAGTTGCAGCGCACTGATTGTCCATGCATGGTCAACTCCACCTTCTACACAGTGACGTAATGCACGTGCTTTGTTGTGTCCGTTGATAACCAAGAGAACTTCTCTAGAATCACAAACAGTTCCAACACCAACAGAAAGAGCTGTTTTCGGGACTTTATTAGGATCATTGTCAAAGAAACGAGAGTTTGCAATCAATGTATCCTGTGTTAAAGCACGGACTCCTGTGCGAGATGTAAGAGATGTAAATGGTTCGTTGAATGCGATGTGTCCGTCTACACCACTACCGCCGAGGAAAAGGTCAATTCCGCCGTAAGAAGCGATTTTTTCTTCATAGCGTAAGCATTCTGCTTCAAGATCATCAGCCATACCGTTAAGGATGTTGATGTTTTCAGCAGGGATGTCGATATGATTAAAGAAATTGTCATGCATAAAATACCAATAACTTTGGTCATGCTCTCTTGGAAGACCTACATATTCGTCCATATTGAAAGTCACCACATTTTTAAAGGTTACCTTTCCAGCTTTGTTCATTTCGATTAAGTTCTTGTATACGCCAAGAGGAGAAGAACCGGTTGGAAGTCCTAATACAAAAGGACCGTCTCCCTTGTGGTTGTTAATTGCATCGGCAATATGTTGTGCTGCCCATGCACTCATGTCGGCGTAGTTGTCTTTGATAATCAGTTTCATTTTCATCACGCTCCATAAAAATTTTAAAGAGTAGTATTTGAAGACCTACCCTCTATGTAACTTATTATACTACATTTTCTGGAATAATCAACCATCTTCATGTGAATCAGGAACAAAACAATTGACGCATGTAACCATACTGTTATAATAAATATATACATAAATAAAGGAAACACGATATTTGAATGGAGAAATTATGCATAAGAAATTAATCATTATCGGTGTCAATGGGCATGGAAAAGTAGTGGCAGATATTGCTATGGCAATGCAAAAATATGATGAAATTGCGTTCTTATGCAATTTCGAGAAGAAGAAAGAATGTATGGGATTTCCGATTGTGGGGAAAAACGAAGATGCATGTAAATTTATAGATGAAGCAGATTTCTTTGTGGCAATTGGGGATAGTGAGATGCGAGAGCGGATCATGGAAGACTTAATTGTAAAAGGTGCAAGTATTGCTACATTGATTCACCCCAATGCCATTCTTGGAAGCAAGGTTCAGATTGGAAGTGGCACAGTAATTATGCCGGGAGTTATTATCAATGCAGAAAGTGTAATCGGAAAGGGTTGCATTATTAACACAAGTGCTTCGGTAGACCATGGTTGCGTACTTGGAGATTATGTACACGTAGCTGTGGGAACACATTTGTGCGGGATAGTGAGCGTGGGAGCACACACATGGATAGGGGCCGGAGCAACCGTCATAAACGGTATTCACGTATGTGCTGATTGTATGATCGGAGCTGGGGCTGTAGTAGTAAAAAATATCAAAGAGGCAGGAACCTATATCGGATTGCCGGCAAGGAGGAAGTAGGATGCGTTTGTTTAGGAAAAAATGGTTATCATTTGTGTCAATTGTCCTTATCACAGTGTTGCTTACCGGATGTGCATCCATGCCACAAATTTTATCCTATCTACTTCCTGTTGATTATATTGAAGTGGTAGTAGATGAGACGATTTTTGAAAACAAGTTTTACTATGCACAACTGTCTGAAGAGGAGCGTTTGATATATCGTGAGGTGTATCAGGGCTTGAGTGAACAGTTGACGGGATTTAATGTACATAGTGCGGATGGGGAACAGGTTAATGCCGTCTTATATGAGGTCCTTTTTGATTTTCCGGAACTTTTTTGGACAGACGGAGAGGTCGTATCAACCGCATATCTAGATGCCTATGTGACAGTAGAACCGGCATACAATTGTTCTTTGGAAACGAAGAAACAGAAGCAAGCAGAAGTGGAGATGGCTACGAAAACCATTTTGGCAAGTGTGCCTGAAAATATAAGTGAGTATGAAAAGATAAAGTATATCTACGAATATATTGTAAATAGTGTGGAATATGTAGAGGGGGCACCGGACAATCAGAATATATATAGTTCCATTGTGGGAAAGGCGTCTGTCTGTGCGGGGTACGCAAAGGCTACCCAATATTTATTAGAGAAATTAGGAATCTACAATATTTATGTAACGGGAATGGCTCAAAATGCCGGAAAAGAAGAACTGCATGCGTGGAATATTGTGCGATGTAGCGACAAATATTATTATGTAGATACGACTTGGGCAGACCCATTGTTTGCAACACAAGAGTCGCAAGTGCAAGAAGAAAATCTAGTCTATGATTATTTATGTTGTGATGAGAAAACAATAACTAATACTCATAAGTTGGATGAAAATTATAATTATCCGGTTTGTGATTCGGAAGATTTAAACTATTATCGTTTAAACAATATGTATTATGAAACTGCGGACAGGAACGTCATTTTGAATGCCATGAAAGGGACGATTAATGCACAGGGGGATAGTACTACCTTTAAGTTTTCCGGGAGCGATGTTTATCAACAGGCAAAGGATTTGATTGTAAATGATTTGCTACAAGTTGCAACCAATTATCTGGGAAGGAAATATCGGCTGAATGAAGTGACTTGTTATTATCGCGAGAACGAACAGTTGAACAAGTTTGTCGTGTATTGGAATTACAATTAGGATGGATATAAAAAGGTCTTGAAACATTTTGTTTCAAGACCTTTTGTGCGTCTTCATTAGCGTTTTACAAAATACTCTTCATACCATACAAGGAATGCATAGATTGTCCAAACTTTACGCCAGTTATCAGAATTTCCACCGATATATTCGTCAAAGATTGCATTAATTGCATCCAGATTGAAGAATTCAGCAGCTATATCGCTTTGGAATTTTTTACGAACATCTGCGTTATAACGTTCGTCCGCCATCCACATACGAATCGGCACAACAAATCCCAGTTTTTTGCGGAATGCAATCTCTTCCGGAAGAACCTTGGAAGCAGCCGTACGAAGTGCCACTTTGTTTTGTTCTTCGTTTACTTTAAACTCAGAAGGGATGCGGCAGGCAATGTCAAAGATGCGCATGTCTGTAAGTGGCATACGAACCTCCAAACCGGCAGCTAAACTCATCTTGTCCACATTTAAATAAATATCGCCTTCCAGCCAAACTTGAATATCCACATCCGTCATTTTGGAAAGCGGATCCAGATCTTCATTGTCTTTGTAGATATCTTTCACAAGGTCAATTGGAAGGAAATCTTCATAGTATTTTTTTAGAATGACCTTCTTTTCGTCTTCCTTCATGATATTCGTATTGCCCACATAGAAGGTTTTTAAGTTGTCGCCATAGCGTTCGGCGTTACGATACATGTTGTATCCGCCGAAGAATTCGTCTGCACCTTCTCCGGAATAACAAATCTTGGTATGCTTTGCTGTGGAAATACAACCGAGTGCAAATGCAACCGCGGAAGCATCGCCTAAAGGCTGCTCCATGTTATACATGACATAAGGAACAACAGCAAAATATTCTTCCGGAGTAATGAGGCAACGATTAAATTTGCGATCTAAAATTTCAGCCGTTTGTTTTGCCAAACCGGACTCATCAAGGCGACTATCGTCATATCCACAGGAATTACATGCAGGGGCATCCGACATAGCAAGTACATAAGAAGAATCGACACCGCCTGAAAGGAAGCTTTCCACATACTCATCGTCTTCTTTGATTTCATTCATAATTAACTTTACGGTCTCGTGAATTTCATCAGACCATTCATCCAGGGTTTTTGTGTAATCCGGATGGAATTCCGGTTTCCAATAGCGGGTAATTGTTGTGGTGCCATTTTCATGCACTAAATATCTACCTGGTAGCAATTTCTTTAAACCGGTAAAGAAAGTCTCCTCGCCTGTTGTATAGGTCATGGTAAGGTAGATTTGTAACATTTTTTGATTCAGTGCTTTTTCGAATCCGTCCTGTGCCATGATTTCACGGATTGTGTTTCCATAAAGAAGACGGTTATCTGCAGTTTCATAATAGTAGAAAGGCTTTGTTCCAAATGGATCACGTAAACAGAAGAGACGATTCGTTTCGTCATCGAGAATTGCAAAAGCAAACATTCCGTGAATGTGGAGTGCCATCTCGCCGCCCCACTCTTTATAGGCGGATAAGATAATTTCTTTTTCGCGTTCTTCACGAGAAAGTGTCATATCAATATTAAGTTTTTTACATAGTTCTTTCCAATTGCGGATGTGTCCGCTATAGCTTTTAAGATGTAACATATATTGTACCTTCTTGTATTTTGATAGTTGGATTTTATCATATTTTTTGACAGTCTTCAACAGAAGATTACAGTGGGAATGAGTGGAATTTGTCTAAATAAATCCGCCGTCAATTCCGATAATCTGTCCAGTGAGATATGCAGGACTTTGTGCTACCTGTAATACGAGTTCTGCCACTTCTTCCGGAGTTCCAAAGCGCCCCATTGGAATTTCAATCTCAAGCGCGAGCCGTTCTTCCTCGCGCAATTGTTGGTTCATAACCGTATCGATGACTCCACATGCAATGGCGTTTACTTGAATATTGCTCGGTGCAAGTTCTTTTGCGAGTGCTTTTGTCAAACCATGGACTCCAGATTTTGCCGCAGAATATGCTACTTCGCAAGATGCACCGGAGGTTCCCCACATGGACGAGATGTTGATAATCTTTCCGGCTTTTTTTGAAACCATCTTTGGAACTGCAGCACGGGAACAATAAAAGACAGAGGAAAGATTGGTTTGAATGACACGATTCCATTCCTTTGATGTCATGTCATTCATAAGTCCAATGTGTGAGATTCCTGCATTATTTACCAAAACGTCAAGGGAATCCCATTTTTTATATATCTTTTTAAACATGTCATTTACTGCCTCCGGATTTCCCACATCTCCAATTACGACATCGCAAGAACCTTCCGGGATTGCTTCGATTTCAGCGCGGACTTGCTCAACCTCAATAATCGAGTGATTGCAATTTAGAAATACATGGTAACCTTGCTTGGCAAAAGCAAGAGCGATAGCACGTCCGATTCCTCTGGAAGAACCGGTGACAAGTACAGTTTCTTTATTCATGGTCTTATAACCTCCAACAATTATAAATCACTTTCATTATACAATGAAGTCCATGCGAATAAAAGTAAAAAAAATGAGGTATTTATAGACGATGAAAAGGAATTGGCTTATAATGAATCTGTATAGAACATGAGAGGAATGGAAATAGAAGCGTGATAGAGAAAGCAATTGTATTCGCAACACAAGCACATGAAGGACAATTTCGAAAAGGGGCAGACAGACCGTTTATCCTTCATCCACTGGAGGTGGGAGAGATTGTATCGACTATGACCGAAGATGAAGAAGTGATTTGTGCAGCTATTCTTCATGATACAATTGAAGACTGTGAAGGCATTACGGGAGAAATAATTGCACAGCAATTCTCGGAACGTATAGCAAGGATGGTTGAGCAGGAGAGTGAGGATAAGTCGAAAACATGGATGGAACGAAAAACTCATACAATTGAAAAATTAAAAGTTGCTCCATGGGAAATTCAAATGATTGGATTGGCAGATAAACTTTCGAATATGAGAGATATTGATCGGGACTATCCAGAATGCGGGGAAGAATTGTGGAATCGTTTTCGCATGAAGGATAAGAATGTAATCGGGTGGTATTATAAGAGTGTACGAGATTCTTTGAAGGATGCGCTGCAGGGCACAGAAGCCTATCGAGAGTATCGTGCGCTGATTAAAAAGAATTTTAAGGAATAAAGGATCTTCAATATGAAAAAAGTAATCAAAGAGTATGCAATTGTGACAGTAGGTACGTTTCTTGTGTCCGTGGCAGTATTTTTCTTTATGATTCCAAGCAGTATATCTGTCGGAAGTATTTCGGGTTTAAGTGCAATGTTATCACGTGTGACACCGCTTTCTGTCTCGACAATCTTGTTTGGCTTTAACGCTGTCCTGTTAGTAATTGGGTTTGTATTTTTAGGAAAAGAGTTTGGTGCAAAAACGGTGTATGCTTCTATTCTTACGCCGATATTTCAATATATATTTGAAGTGATTTTTCCACATAATCAGTCATTGACCGGTGATGTTTTAATTGATACCGTTTGTTATCTTTTAATTGTGGCAATCGGGCAGGCCATTTTGTTTCATATTAATGCTTCTTCCGGAGGCATGGATATTATTGCAAAGTTGCTGAATAAGTATGCACATTTGGATTTAGGGACAGCGATTACGTTAGGTGGAATGTGTATTGCTGTTTCCGGTATTTTTATTTATGATACGAAATCTGTGATACTGGGTATTCTTGCAACCTATGCAAATGGAATTATACTTGATAATTTCATCAATGGTTTCAATCGTAGAAAACGGGTCTGTATTTTATCTAAAGAATATGAACAGATTCAAGATTTTATTGTGAATCAATTAAATCGGGGTGTCACCTTATATCAAGCAATCGGTGGTTTTAACAAAGAGGAGAAAGTTGAGGTGGTTACCATTTTGGCGCGTAGTGAATATGCCAAATTGATGAATTATTTGCAAAAAGTAGATGAAAATGCATTTGTAACTGTGTCTACTGTGAATGAAGTGATCGGAAACTGGAGCAGGAACAGAAGGAGAGGAAAGAAGTGAAACATTGTCAGTATATATTGTTTGACTTGGATGGAACCTTGACAGACCCAAAAGAGGGAATTACCAAGTCGGTTGCGTACGCGCTACGTGCTTTTGGGATTGAAGTGGAAGATTTGAATTCTTTGTGTAAATTTATTGGGCCACCCCTGAAGGAGTCCTTTATGAAATATTATGGAATGAATTCAGAAGAAGGGGATCGAGCGGTAGAAATATACCGCGAATATTTTAGACCATATGGAGTATACGAAAATATGGTTTATGATGGGATTCCGGAATTGTTGACGCGGTTGTGCAATGGGGGAAAGTATCTTATTCTGGCATCTTCCAAACCGACCGTGTTTGTGGAAACGATTCTGGAGCACTTTGATTTGCGAAAATATTTTGAAGTTGTGGTTGGAAGTAACTTGGATGGAACGAGAGTTGCGAAATCCGAAGTGATTGCATATGCTCTGCAACAGGCGTGTGTGGGAGACAAATCCAAGGCAGTCATGGTGGGAGATCGCGAGCACGATGTGATAGGAGCAAAGGAAAATAAAGTTGCAGCGATTGGTGTGACATACGGCTATGGAAGTCGAGAGGAACATGAAGCATGCAACGCAGATATTATAGTAGAAAGTGTGAGTGAGCTTGCAGCGGCATTGGGGCAAGACGCTATACATGGCAGGGAGGTATAAAAGTATGAAGAAGAAAGTTGTAGTACTTGGAGGAGGAACGGGTTCCTCTACGTTACTTCGAGGGTTGAAAGAGTTCCCCGTTGATTTGACGGCCATAGTATCTGTGTGTGATGATGGAAAAAGTACCGGTGCCTTGAGAGAAGAGTTCAGTATTCCGGCGGTAGGTGATATACGAAGAGTTTTGGTCGCTCTGTCAGAGACGGAGCCTTTGGTTATGGAACTGTTTAATTATAGATTTCGCACAACGAGTGATTTAGATGGACATACCGTAGGAAATTTGCTTCTGACGGCATCTTCGGGTATTACAGGTAACTTATCGGATGGAATAGAAGCATTAAGCAAGGTATTTAATTTAAAGGGAAAAGTTGTACCGTTGACAGAAGATAATGTGGTATTAATGGGCGAAATGGAAGACGGTAGTATTGTCGAGGGAGAACACAAAATCACGGTAAATAATAAAAAAATTAATCGCGTATATTACAAGGAAGAACCGGTGCCGACGCAAGATGCAGTAAGAGCGTTGGAAGAAGCAGATTTAATTCTGTTTAGTATGGGAAGTCTTTTTACTAGCATTATTCCAAACTTGATTTGTGATGAGATTGTAAACGCGATTGACAGAAGTCACGGAAAAATCATGTATGTTTGCAATATGGTTACACAACCGGGAGAAACAGAAGGCTTTAAAGTATCAGACCATGTCAAATTGTTAAATCAATATCTTGGCAAGCGAAAGATTGATGTGGTAATTGCAAACAACGGAGAAATTGATGAGGATATGGCAAAACGGTATGAGTCCCTAGAACAAAAGGATGCCGTGGAGTTGGATGCAAAGGAAACAAAGGCGATGGTTTCACAATTGATTTGTGATGATTATGTGACTGTGAAGAATAATCTGTTGAGACACAATGTGATGAAACTCAGTATGCGCATTTTTGGATATTTGTTGGAGGGGAAATAGGAAAAACCTTGACAAATGTGGTGTTGAAAGCTAATATATCAGTAGTTTATAAATAGAAAAAAGGTAGTGACAAAGAGGAGTATACATAAACCGCTTATCAGAGAGAATTGCTCGTAGGCTGTAAGGCAATTCAAAGAGAGGAATGTAGAAGGTAGCTTTTGAACCGGATATCTGAAGAAATCTAGGATATCTCGAAGTGGTTCACGTTATAGAACCAATTAGGTATAAATAAAGGTGGTACCGCGAATTTTCGCCCTTTGCATATGATGCAAGGGGCTTTTTATTTAGCAGAGAGAAGTTTTTTATGGAGGAGAAAACGATGAGCAAACAGCTTGAAAAAACTTATAATCCAAAGGAGATTGAATCAAAATTATATGAAAAATGGTGTGAAAAGAAATATTTTCATGCAGAGGTAGATCGCAGTAGAAAACCATTTACCATTGTAATGCCACCACCGAATATCACGGGGAAATTACACATGGGACATGCATTAGACAATACTTTGCAAGATATTTTAATTCGTTATAAAAGAATGCAGGGATACAATGCACTTTGGGTACCCGGAACAGACCATGCTGCTATTTCCACAGAGGTTAAGGTGACAGAGCAGTTAAAAAAAGAGGGAATTGATAAAAAAGAGTTGGGCCGCGAAGGTTTTCTTAAGAGAACATGGGAATGGAAAGAAGAGTACGGTGGAACGATTACCTCTCAATTGAAAAAATTGGGAACCTCTTGCGATTGGGACAGAGAACGTTTTACTATGGACGAGGGCTGTTCAAAAGCAGTAGAAGAAGTGTTTATTAAACTGTACGAAGAGGGATACATTTATAAAGGCTCCAGAATTATTAACTGGTGTCCGGTATGTAAGACTTCTTTATCGGACGCGGAAGTGGAGCATGAAGAACAAGCCGGACACTTCTGGCACATTAAATACCCAATTGTAGGGACAGACCGTTTTCTTGAAATCGCTACAACACGTCCGGAAACTATGCTTGGGGATACTGCGATTGCAGTTCATCCGGATGATGAAAGATATCAAGATATCGTTGGGAAGATGGTGCTACTTCCATTAGTGAATAAAGAAATTCCGATTGTTGCAGACTACTACGTAGATAAAGAGTTTGGAACCGGTGCAGTTAAG
Source organism: uncultured Clostridia bacterium (assembly GCA_945992055.1). GTDB lineage: Bacteria > Bacillota > Clostridia > Lachnospirales > Lachnospiraceae > Faecalimonas. The sequence goes on from CAMFVG010000113.1 coordinate 22,048, forward strand.
ATTACACCTGCACATGATCCGAATGACTTTGAGGTTGGAAAACGCCATAATCTACCGGAAATCAATATTATGAATGATGATGCAACCATTAACGAGATGGGTGGAAAATATGCAGGCATGGATCGCTATGAAGCGAGAAAAGCCATTGTAGCAGATTTGAAGGAGCAAGGATATCTTGTGAAAATTGAAGATCATTCTCACAATGTTGGAACACACGACCGCTGTCATACTACGGTAGAGCCATTAATCAAACAACAGTGGTTTGTACGAATGGAAGAATTGGCGAAACCGGCAATTAATGCTCTAAAAACAGGGGAACTTAAATTTGTGCCGGAACGTTTTGATAAGATTTATTTACATTGGTTGGAAAATATCCGTGACTGGTGTATTTCCAGACAAATCTGGTGGGGGCACAGAATACCGGCTTATTACTGTGATAAGTGCGGTGAATTTGTAGTGGCAAGAAATATGCCGGAAAAATGTCCGCATTGTGGGTTCACACATTTTACACAAGATGAAGATACACTGGATACATGGTTTAGTTCTGCCTTATGGCCGTTCTCTACACTTGGATGGCCAAACCAAACAGAGGAATTAGATTACTTCTATCCAACAGATGTTTTGGTAACCGGATATGATATCATTTTCTTCTGGGTAATCCGTATGGTATTTTCTGCATACGCGCATACCGGAAAATCTCCGTTCCATACTGTATTTATTCATGGTTTGGTACGTGATTCGCAGGGACGTAAAATGAGTAAATCGCTGGGAAATGGTATTGATCCATTGGAAGTGATTGAACAATATGGAGCAGATGCACTTCGTATGACACTTGTAACGGGTAATGCACCGGGAAATGACATGCGTTTCTATGACGAGAGAGTAGAGGCAAACCGTAACTTTGCAAATAAAGTATGGAATGCGTCCCGTTTCATTATGATGAATATGGAAGATAAGGAAATTACAACACCGGATTTTGCAGATTTGTCAGTAGTAGACAAGTGGGTATTGTCAAAAGTGAATACACTTGCGAAAGATGTTACGGAGAACATGGACAAGTTTGAACTTGGTATTGCACTTCAAAAAGTTTATGATTTTATCTGGGATGAATTTTGTGATTGGTATATCGAACTTGCAAAATACCGTATCTGGCATGCAGAAGAAGAACCAAAAGCAGCAAACGCAGCACTTTGGACATTAAAGACAGTATTGGCAAATGGATTGAAGTTCTTACATCCGTTTATGCCGTTTGTATCAGAAGAAATCTATAGTGCTTTGGTTCCGGAAGAAGAGTCACTCATGATGTCTACCTGGCCACAATACAAGGAAGAGTGGAATTTTGCGAAAGAAGCAAATGTTGTGGAACATATGAAAGAGATTATTCGTGGCGTACGTAATGTTCGTGCGGAGATGAATGTAGCACCGAGTCGTAAAGCACAGACTTTTGTTGTATGTTCTAACGAAGAATTGTGTGCAGGGTTTGAATCGATGAAAGTATCGGCAGCCCCGCTTATGAATGCAAGTGAAATTGTGATTCAGAGTGGAAAGGAAAATATTGATGAAGATGCTGTTTCAGTTGTTGTGGCAGATGCCGTTGTGTATTTGCCGCTAGCTGAATTGGTAGATTTTGAGCAAGAAATTGAACGTTTAACCAAAGAAGAAGCAAGATTGGAAAAAGAACTTGCTCGTGTAAACGGCATGTTAAGTAATGAAAGATTTATCAGCAAAGCACCGGAGGCCAAAATCAACGAAGAAAAAGCAAAACTTGAAAAATACACACAAATGATGGAACAAGTAAAGAGCAGACTGGCAGGTTTAAAGAAATAGAACCGATAGTCCCGACAAAGATTGAGGTTTAAAGTATGAAACGTATACAAATAAGCAAAGAAGATATTAAAGAGTATCTCCAGAAAAGAAAAGAGCGCAGAAAAGCAATTTTGGAAAAGAGAAGAAATAGCGAGTTTGCCAAGAAAATGGCACCGATATACTTGTGGATGAATCGTTTTTCACTATTGCTACATGTATTGTTGTCTTGTGTGCTCAATTTTACAATTGAGGCGATTTCACGTCATAGCATCGTGAAATCATGGGAATATATGGTTTATTCACCGGGACCATTCTTTTTTAACACATATATGATTTTTATCACTTTCTTACTGGTTTATTTGGTGAAAAGACGTCTGTTTTTCAGAATTATTATTTCGGTATTCTGGTTAGTAATTGGATGTGTAAATGGGTATATGTTAAGTGTACGTGTTACACCTTTCAATGCACAGGATTTAAAAGTTATCGATGATGCAGTGACGATGTTGGAAAAATATTTTACGGGTATGCAGGGATTCCTACTTATCGTAGGTATTTTGTCCGTCATTTTGTGGCTGATTGCTATGTGGAGACGCGGAGGGCAGTATACAGGAAAAATTTATCGTATACCGACCCTTATCGTGGTTATCATCGCATTTGGAACGATGGGAAAAGTAACAGATTGGGCAATCGAGAATCGTGTGGTTTCGAATTATTTTGGAAATATTGCATTTGCCTATGAAGATTACGGATTGCCATATTGTTTTAGCGCAAGTGCGTTTAACACAGGAATCGATGAGCCAAGTGGATATGGCAAATCGAAGATGAATGAAATTACGCAAAACGGAAAACTGCAGGAAGCTACCAGCGAGAGAAAGACAGAGGATATGCCGAATGTCATTGTGCTGCAGTTAGAATCCTTTTTTGATACGTATGAGTCGGAATTCTTTACGACTTCACAAGACCCGATTCCTACGTTTCATTATTTGATGGAAAATTATTCTTCCGGATATTTTAAAGTGCCATCAGTAGGTGCGGGAACGGCTAATACAGAGTTTGAAGTTTTGACTGGTATGAGCTTACGTTATTTTGGTCCGGGAGAGTATCCATATAAAACAAAAGTCAAGTATGAGCCGGTAGAGAGTGCGGCCACGGCTTTGCAAAAATTTGGATATGGTGCCCATGCATTACACAACAATGGCGGGAATTTTTATAGCCGTGCAGATGTGTTTAATATGATGGGATTCGACAGTTATACCAGTGAAGAGTTTATGAATGTGTTGCAGTATACGGAAGAAGGCTGGGCAACGGATGCAGTTTTGACGGAACACATTTTGAATGCGTTGGATTCCACAGAGCAGCAGGATTTCGTATTTGGTATTACGGTAGAGGGTCATGGGTCTTATGACCACAAGATCGAGAACCCACTCATTCAAGTGGAGGGTATTGAGGATGAAGAATCCCATATGAAATGGGAATATTTTGTAAATCATTTGTATGCGACGGATCAATTTTTGGCAGATTTATTGGCAGAGTTAGAGGAACGTGGGGAACCAACTGTTTTAGTTCTGTATGGTGACCATTTGCCGACCATGGGATTGCAGGCAGAGGATTTGAAGAGCCGCTATCTATTTAATACAAATTATGTTGTTTGGGATAATATTGGCTTACAAAAGGAAGATAGAAATCTTCCGGCGTATCAATTGATGGCGGATGTGTTTGGAAAATTAGGTATTCATTCCGGAACGGTATTCAATTATCATCAAGCGAGAAGACAAAGCAAAGAGTATCTTATCGATTTGCAAATGTTGCAATATGACATGCTTTATGGAAAAAAACACGTTTACGGTGGTAAAAGGAATGCACCACAGGTAGATGGAGAATTCCAAATGGGAATTAAGGATGTGGTGTTGACAGGACTTGAGATACAGTTAGATGAAACCTATGTATTCTATGGCGAAAACATGACACCTCGAAGTTATATTTATGTAAATGGAGATAAAAAGGCAAAACCGACGTTTATCAACGATACGCGCATTGAGTCACAGAAAATCAGTCTGGAAGAAGGCGATACGGTGGTAATTAATCAACTGGGGTCGAGCAGTCGTATTTTCCGATCTTCTGAAGAATATGTATTTCGGAATGGAACTCTGATATTAAAATCAGAGGATGTGGTTCCGGAGACGAATGTGGGTGATATCGGAGGCAGTATTTTGGAGACACCATAGATTACATGTAGAGAAACCTCGAAAAATGCGCACGGAAAGATATTGCTTTTTCTCCATTAAGTGCGTATGATGATTATGTTAGGAGAGGAAAAAGATGTTAAATTTTGAAGAGGAATTGAAAAAATTCAAACCTTGCCTAGAGGTGGAGGACATAGAAGAAGCGGTTTATCAGGAAGATTTAACTGATATGACTGATATTCTCAAAGAGTATGTACAACAAAAATAAAAGAGTGATGGTGGATTGAGTGGAATATACGAAAAAATTAGTATACCTTTCAAATCAATGGTATAACGATGGATTGAAAAAAGCAAATATTCGTGATTTGTCCGGCGCAATCATTTCTTTGAGAAGAAGTCTGCAATTTAACCGTGATAATATTGCATCACGTAATCTTTTAGGACTTGTGTATTATGGACGGGGAGAAGTTGCGGAGGCACTGGTAGAGTGGATTATCAGCAAGAATATTAAAGGGCATGGGAATATAGCCAATTATTATATTAAAAAAGTGCAGGAATCCAACAGTGAATTGGATGCAGTGGATCAAGCGGTCAAAAAGTATAATCAATGTTTAGCGTATTGCCAGCAGAATGGGGAAGATTTAGCAGCTATTCAATTAAAGAAGGTAATTTCTGCACACCCTACCTTCCTAAAAGCGTATCAGCTATTGGCATTGTTATATATGCAGACAGAGCAATATGCAAAGGCAAGGCAGTTGATTAGAAAGGCCCATCGCCTGGACACGACAAATGAGATTACGTTGCGTTATATGCACGAATTGAAACAATTGCATAAAGATAAGGCGGCAAAACTAAAGACGGAAAAAGCACAGACAGTTTCTTATAATTTGGGTAATGAAACGATTATTCAACCGGTTTCATCTACTTTAAAGGATAATGCTGCACTTCTTACGATTTTAAACATTGTGATTGGTCTTGTGGTAGGCGCAGGTGTGGTAGGACTGCTTGCCGTCCCAACTATGAAAAAAAGCATGAATGCGAAAACAAATAAAGAAATAATTGTTTACAGCGAACAGATTGCTGCTTTAAAAAGTGAATTGGATTTGCAGACAAAGGAATTGAATAAATACAAGGCGGACAGCGAGGCTACTGCAGCAGAAAAAGAAGTGGCACAGGGAACGCAGTCGAGTTATGAAGCCTTGGTTAGTGTGATTGAACATTATAATAACCAGAATTATAAGCGATCTAAATTAGTGGATGAGTTGTTGGCAATCAATACCGCCTCCTTGGGTGAGGTGGGAAAGGCCACCTATGACAGTATGGTAAATGACATTTTCCCAAAACAATGTGCAGAACTATACCCGACGGCCAAGAAAAGTTATGAAGTTGTCAATTACAAAAGAGCGAGAGAGTATCTGGAAAAAGTAGTGGCAATGGATGAAAAATATGGAGAAGGGGAAGCCTTGTTCATGCTTACGGATATTTATTTGAAGCAGAATGAGATTGATAAAGCTACAGAAACATATAATCGTTTGGTTGCAGTGTATCCGGATACAGATGTTGCCAGACGGGCATCTGAAAAAATGGCAGCAGTGAAACAATCAGAATAAGAGAATTACAAAAGAGACATGTAATGGAAGTACATTACATGTCTTTTTATTTTATAAGAAACTTCGTTTCTTTCAAGCAAAAACGCTCTGCGTGGATGCACAGGGGCGCGTATAATGAAGATGTTGCTACGCAATCGCGCCCCGCGCGAGAGTTTGCAAGCAAACTCTTTGTTCATGAAAAAAGGGGGAATATAAATGAAGTATCAAGTAGAGGAAAACAGCCTGACGATTTTTCTGCCGAAGGAGTTGGATCATCACAATGCGGAAGATATCCGAAGGAAAGCAGATCGGCTCATTGAGAAAAATCATATTAAGTGTGTGATTTTTGATTTTCGGGACACCAATTTTATGGACAGTTCCGGAATTGGAGTGCTTATGGGACGTTATCGCATGATTTGCCTACTCGGGGGAGAAGTGTGGGCAGTCAATACGAATGAGAGGATTAAGAAAATTTTAATTATGTCAGGTGTAACAAAAATAATTCAGATTTATGAGGAGGAAAAAGTATGAAAAACACGAATGAAATGGAATTGATTTTTGATAGCAAATCGGTTAATGAAGGTTTTGCAAGAGTTGCAGTGGCAGCGTTTATGACACAATTAAATCCTACATTGGAAGAAGTGGCAGATGTAAAAACTGCTGTTTCAGAAGCTGTTACCAATGCAATCATACATGGTTATGAGAAGAAAGTAGAAAAGATACGAATTCATTGTAGATTGGAAGAACAGATTTTGTACATAGAGGTTGAGGACCACGGAAAAGGAATCGAAGACATAGAGCAGGCTATGCAACCACTCTTTACTTCGAAGCCTGAATTGGAACGCTCGGGAATGGGATTTTCATTTATGGAAGCATTTATGGACGATATTGTTGTGGAATCTGAACCGAAGAAAGGAACAGTAGTAAAAATGTACAAAGAAATCGGTAAAGGAAGGGAATTATGGACCATACAATCGCTTTGATTCGCAAGTCGCACGACGGGGATGAGCAGGCGAGAGTACAGTTGGTAGAAGAAAATGTAGGTTTGGTATGGTGTGTGGTAAGAAGATTTTATGGTCGCGGAGTTGAGGCAGATGATTTGTTCCAAATAGGTAGCATCGGTCTTTTGAAAGCCATCGATAAATTCGATTTGTCATTTGACGTAAAATTTTCTACCTATGCAGTGCCAATGATTTCCGGAGAGATTAAGAGATTCCTTCGAGATGACGGAATGATTAAGGTGAGTAGATCATTGAAGGAAATGTCTTATAAAGCTTATATGGTTCGAGAAAAAATGCAAGAAACATTGCAACGTGATCCGACTTTGGAAGAGTTATCCGAAGCGATGCAGGTCGATAAAGAGGAGTTAGTTATGGCGTTGGATTCCGGGAATGAAGTGGAATCACTTTACAAACCTATTTATCAAAAGGATGGAAACGAGGTTTCCTTATTGGACAAGCTGGAAGAAAAGGAGGCGCAGGAGGATAAAATTCTCAATCGAATTCTCTTAAAACAATTATTAGATGATCTTGAAAAAGATGCCAGACAACTGATTTATATGCGATATTTTGCCAATAAGACACAGACAGAAGTGGGAAAAGAATTGGGAATTTCGCAGGTTCAGGTTTCCAGAATGGAGAAAAAAATATTGCAAACTCTGCGTGGGAAAATAGATGTATCTTTTCGCACAAAATAGACATACTATCTTCTAAAGGAAGGTGGAAACTATGGAAAAAGCGAAAAAAAGAGTCCGTATTTGTTTAATCTGCGTCGTGATGTTAGCCATTGTAGTAGGGATTTTATATTATTACCATGATTTGGGAGAATCTGGGGTACAAGCGGAAGGGACATTGATATCTTCTGCTTATACTGCGTGGGGAAACCTATGGCAGTAGCAAATTGTACGTTGTATATCAAAGGAGAACAATGTATCGCAGTAAAAACAAGAGAGGTCACTCTTGGAGATTTAGTCACTATGGAATGTATACAACAGAATATTGTTTCTAAGTTAAAGACCATAAAAATTATGAAGATTCCAAGCAAGGGACAACATCGATATGTGATTTCTGTCTTGAAAATCATAGAGTGTATCCATAAAGAGTATCCAAACCTTGAAATTCAAAGTATGGGATCACCGGATATCATTGTTGTTTATGAAGGTAATAAGAGGCAAAAACCAGTGTGGGAATGTTGCAAGGTGGTTTTTGTCTGTCTGTTAAGTTTTGTCGGGGCAGCCTTTGCCATTATGACATTTAATAATGATTCGGGAACATCGCAATTATTTGTGCAAATATATGAAACGTTTACTGGAAAACCACATGAAGGATTTTCTATCCTTGAAGCCACTTATAGTATTGGATTGACAATGGGCATATTGGTATTTTTCAATCATTTCGGCAGGCATAAATTCACAGTGGATCCCACTCCGATTGAAGTGGAAATGCGCTTATATGAAAACGATATTCAGACAACAGTTATAGCAGAACAATCGAGAAAGGGGCAGGAACAGGATGTGGGTCAGACAAATCATAATGGCGTTTATCGGCTTTAGTTCCGGTGCGATAGTTGCAGGTGGATTGTTTGGTTTTATTGTCAGTCTCGGTGTCATCTCTGATTTTGCTGATCGAACGCATACAGCGAGTAAGGTGCTGCTATATGAAGATGCGGTAGCTTTAGGTGGCATTGTGGGAAACATACTCTATACCTATAGAGTGATTGTTCCGGGTATTTCTTGGTTGCTTGGCCTTTTTGGTTTGCTTTCCGGTATATTTGTGGGATGTTGGGCAATCGCACTGACAGAGATTTTAAATGTCTTTCCGATTTTTACGAGACGTATTAATCTGACGAAAGGCATTTCCTATATTATTTTGGGCATAGCCATGGGAAAAGGGATAGGGTCCATCATTTATTTCTTTTTCGGATGGTAGAAAGGAACAATATGAATAAAGAGAAACAACAAAGTTATAAAAAGTATGTCGAGAATAAAACGCCTAAAAACAATGTTTATCTTAATATGGTAAAGGCGTTTATAGTTGGTGGAATCATTTGTTTGGTTGGACAGGCTATCTTGAATTTTTGCAAAAGCCAAGGACTTGAGGAAGAAATGGCAGGGTCATGGACGTCTTTGATATTGGTATTCATTAGTGTAGTGTTAACAGGGCTTAATCTGTACTCGCCCATAGCGCAGTGGGGAGGTGCAGGTGCTTTGGTTCCGATTACCGGATTTGCAAACTCGGTAGCAGCACCTGCCATCGAATATCAGAAGGAAGGACAGGTCTTTGGGATTGGTTGTAAGATATTTACCATTGCCGGACCGGTCATCTTGTATGGGATATTCACCAGTTGGGTGCTAGGTGTGATTTATTGGGTTACGACGATGTTTTAGAAGAGAGGAAGAGGAAGGTAAGAATTCATGTTAAAAGGAAAACAAAGTATCTTGTTTGACTGTGCACCATATGTGATTAGCAGTGGTTCTGTTGTTGGAAAGAAAGAAGGGGAAGGACCATTGGGATCATTGTTTGATTTGATAGAAGAGGAAAATCTTTTTGGCCAGGACACCTGGGAAGAGGCAGAAAGCGAAATGCAAAAAGAGGCCTGCTTAATGGCACTTGGAAAAGCACAGGTTGAACCAAAAGAGGTGCGATATTTGTTTGGTGGAGATTTGCTGCGCCAGGGAATCGCAACATCTATGGGATTAGAAGAATTACACATTCCATTATTTGGTCTATATGGTGCTTGCTCAACTTCAGGAGAAGCCTTGGCATTAGCGTCCATGAGTGTTGCTGCAGGATACGGCGAGTATGTGTTGGCTGTTACATCCAGTCATTTTGGAAGTGCTGAAAAAGAATTCCGGTTTCCGCTTGCATATGCAAATCAGAGACCTTTATCATCTCAATGGACAGTGACCGGAAGTGGAGCCTTTCTAGTAGGGGAAGAGAAGAGTCATGTAAAAGTATCAGGAGTTACGGTCGGAAAAATCGTGGACTATGGATTGAAGGATTCTCAAAATATGGGGGCATGCATGGCTCCTGCTGCTTGCGATACTATTTTACAAAATCTCAAAGATTTCGGAAGCAAGCCAAGTGATTATGATCGGATTTTCACAGGTGATTTAGGATATGTAGGACAAAGTATCCTTTTTGATTTAATGGATAAAGAAGGGGTAGATATTAAAGATAATCATATGGATTGTGGGAAAATTATTTTCGAACAAGAGACGCAACATACCAATGCAGGTGGTAGTGGATGTGGTTGTGCAGCAGTGACATTATCCGCGTATATATTGCCGAAGATTCAGAGTGGAGAATGGGAAAAAGTGTTATTTGTGCCTACAGGTGCATTGATGTCTACTGTAAGTTTTAATGAAGGTCAGAGTGTTCCGGGGATTGCGCATGGAATTGTGTTGGAGCACTGTTAGGAGGAAATATGGATTATTTATATGCTTTTTTAGTTGGCGGAGGTATTTGTGCAGTGGTTCAAGTATTATTGGATCGAACAAAACTGATGCCTGGCCGTGTAATGGTATTATTAGTTTGCACAGGTGTAGTGTTGGGATTCATCGGTGTTTATGAACCCTTTACTAAATTTGCCGGTGCTGGTGCAAGTGTACCGCTTCTCGGATTTGGGAATGTTTTGTGGAAAGGTGTAAAGGAAGCAATAGA
>CAMFVG010000114.1 GCA_945992055.1 uncultured Clostridia bacterium
CTTCACTCAACACCAACACATTACCGATTCCGAAAACTTCCAGATTTTTTAACAATCCTTTCGCTCTGGAATTACTGATATCGTTGGCCATCAAAACACCCTGGCCCTGTAATTTTGCACCAAGTTCCGTAGCTTTGCCTCCCGGTGCCGCACAAACATCTAACACTTTATCCCCCGGCTCAATCGGCAGGCGATTTGCAGGTGTCATAGCACTGGGTTCCTGCAGATAATAAAGTCCTGCAAAATAATACGGATGTTTTGCCGCCTGCACATTTTCCCCATCATAATAAAACCCGTTTTCAATCCAAGGAATTGGTTTTATTTCAAATGGACATATATTTTGAAATTCCTCTACACTTATTTTTTTTGTATTTACACGGAGACCATAAAGACGTTTCTCCTCATAGCATTTTATATATTGCTCGAATTCTTCTCCCAGGAGATTCTTCATTTTTTCAACAAATGCAACTGGTAAATTCATAGTTTTTCCTCCGTATCAGCATTACACTTCAGTATAACATTTTACCTTTCTATTTTCAATATATCTTAACACCCAATATGGGTTTACACTGACTTCTTGACCATTCGGATAAATATAGATTCCCAAATGCAAATGTACCGCAAACTGACCGACGGTTCCTTCCTTTCCATATCCACTATCACCCATATATCCTAGAATATCTCCTGCCTGCACCGAGTCTCCCACTTCTAAATCGGCATAGGATGCCAAATGTGCATAATAAAAGTATGCTCCACCAGGTGCTGTGATACCAATACGGTATCCTCCCTTTTCTAACCATCCTTTTTTTGTAACAACCCCATCTGTCATACTAATAATCGGATAAATTCCTCTCTCATTTTTGCTCGCCATAAGATCCGTGCCTTCATGTCCTCTGTCGCCTCCATAGGTACGTTCTGACATCCAAGTATTCACATATGAGACAGATAGATTAGAAGCCGTAAACTCCGGTACTGGGAAATATTTCACATCATTCCATACCGCTTCTGTCATTTCCAAGTATGTATTCCAGCCCATTCTATGTGTCCACTTCTTTTCCAACTGCACAAAGAATTCTTCCGACAACGGTTGTTTGTATGACTTGTAACCAAATTCACTATCCAGAAGATAAAGTCCTACTTTTTTCCCTGCATTAGCCTCCCCTTTCAAAGATTCACATATCGCTTCATTTAACTTCTGTTCCCGATATTCTGCAGACATCAATATTTCTGGCAATATGGCACTTTCCCGGCATACCTGCATCAGTTTCCCATACCAAAGTGTAATGAAAAATGTCATCACGATAATCCACACGACTAAATTCAGTATCTTTTTATACATTCGAAAACCTTTTTTCTTTTACTATATGCGTCATAAACACGCCAATTTCACAATAAAATATTAAAAACTACTTGGGCAGGTATACATGAAACATGCGATTTATTTTCTTGCAATCTTGTTGCTTTTTCTATCAATGCTCTGCTTTCCACAAGAAACGTTTACAGGTGCAAGTAATGGGCTCTTGCTCTGGTTTCAAATCATTTTGCCTTCATTACTCCCGTTTATCATCTTGTCTAATTTACTCATAAAAACAAACTCTGCACACTATATTTCGCAAGCATTAAAACCATTAATAAAACCATTCTTTCGTGTATCTCATCCAGCCTGCTATGCCATACTAATCGGCTTTTTGTGTGGCTATCCAATGGGCGCAAAAGTAATTGCTGATTTAATTACTACGAATCAGATTACGGAAAAAGAAGGGCAATATTTGCTTTCCTTTTGTAACAATACCAGTCCAATGTTCATCATCAGTTTCATCGTAATGCAAAATTTCCAAAACAAATCGTTATTAGCAGGTACTATTGCAATTCTTCTGATTTCACCTATGTTATGTAGCTTTCTATTTCGCAAATTTTATCCAAGCAAAAACGAATCCGCTGTTATAGGAACTGAAACGAGCAGAACCTTTTGTTTTCATTTTGAAATGCTTGATGATAGCATCATGAATGGTTTTGATACCATTACCAGAGTGGGAGGTTACATTATTTTATTTTCCATACTATTCCTATTAGGCGCCAATCTGCCCATCCGCTGGTTCCTTCCTTTTTTGGAAATTTCAAACGGAATTCCCTACATTATGACTTGGGACTTGCCGCTAAAATTTAGTTATCCGCTCACCTTATCACTAACATCATTTGGCGGAATCTGCGCAATTGCTCAAACCTATTCCATGATACAAAACACAAAACTTTCTATTTTTCCATACATAATACAAAAGCTGATTACCGCTATGGTAACCAGCTTACTTGCATTCTTATATATTAACTTTATCAATTCATAAGGTCGTCACCGAATTCTGCCTCCATACCGCGAACAGATTGATCCGGAATCTCTAATTCTGCACGATTTGCACGAACGATTTCATAGCACTCACGAAGGGAACTAACCAATCCATCATACTTGGTAGTATAGCTATCCAATGTATGTCCGATAATGCCCTCTGCTGTTGCCATTAAATCATTTGTATACTGCATTGCACCAATACGAATATCATTTGCATCGTTGGTAGCATTGTCCAAAATTTGCTGTGCTTGCTCTGTTGCTGCCAAAACGATGTCATTTGCCTGTGCATATGCACGTTGCATGATCTCATGTTCACTTACCAATTCTTTTGTAGTGATTTGAGCTTCTTCAATCATACTTTCAGCTTTCGCCTGTGCATCTGCGAGAATTGCATCCTTATTTGCAATAATTTTCTGATAACGTTTAATTTCATCCGGAGTCTTCATACGCAACTCACGTAATAATTCATCCATCTGCTCTTTGTTTACAATGATTTTTGTTGTAGACAATGTCTGGAACTTACAACTATCAATGTATTCTTCGATTTCTTCAATAATTTGTTCGATACGGCTACTCATTCTTATTCTCTCCTCTTTCTCTTATCTTTTCCGTAATTTTTCCCGCCACAAATTTTGGTACAAACTGACTAATATCACCACCAAAGCTGGCTACCTCTTTCACTGTTGTAGAGCTTAAGTACGAATAATCAAGGCTGGTTGTCAAAAAAATGGTCTCCACATCAGAATTCAGTTTGCGGTTTGTCTGCGACATCTGTAATTCATATTCAAAATCTGTAATTGCACGTAATCCTCTTACAATTACTTTTGCATCCATTTGCTGTGCAAAGTCGATTAGTAGTCCTTCAAACGGAACAATTTTGACATTTTTCATGTTTTTTGTGACTTCGCTTAACATTGTAACACGTTCTTCCACAGAAAACAACGGCGTTTTTGCTTTATTTTGCAGAACCCCTACAATTAATTCATCTGCAATGTCTGCCGCCCTTTCAATAATATCCATATGTCCTTTTGTTACCGGGTCAAAGCTTCCCGGATAAATTGCTCGGAGCATTTCTATGCCTCCTTTTCCAAAAAAATGTGTTTGTTTGTCTTATATATTTTTTCTTTCACGATAGAAAATCCCAGTTCCTTTGCATAGGAAAAGTCCGTTTCCAAAGATGCCTCCACAATAATAAGAGCGTCTTCTGTCAGTAAGTCTGATGTACTTAAATACTCCAAAACTTTCTTCTCCAACTCATGATCGTATGGTGGATCCATAAAAACATAATCAAACTGTTTCTTTCCGTCCATGCGATTCAAAGCGCAGATGACATCCGTTTCATATAGTTTCGCACGCTCTTCCAACCTGGTTGCTTGTAAATTGGCACGAATGCATTGCATGGCGCGTTTGCTCTGCTCCACAAATACAGCTTCTGCTGCACCTCGGCTTAAGGCTTCAATGCCAATTGCCCCACTCCCACTAAAAAGGTCTAAAAACGAAGAATCAGCCAAGTATTCCGATATCATGTTAAACAGTGTTTCTTTAATGCGATCAGTGGTTGGCCGAGTATCCATTCCCTCGACAGTTTTTAATTGTATCCTTTTTGCAGTTCCTGCTATAACACGCATATTTTCTGCTCCATACGATTATTTTCGAATAAATTATACATAGAAGAAAAAAAGATGTCAACAAAGCGTTGCTTAACACATAACAAAAGGGTGCGATTAATATATATCGCACCCTTCCCGAACTTGTTCTTATTTACCAGACATTTGTCTTTCTTGCTGTTCGATCATTTTCTTAACCATATAACCGCCAACTGAACCATTTTGTCTAGATGTTAAATCTCCATTGTATCCTTCTTTCAAAGGTACTCCAAGTTCACTTGCTACTTCATATTTGAATTTGTCTAATGCAGCTTTTGCTTCTGGCACTGCTGCTCTGTTTGATGAACGACTTGACATGTTCATTTCCTCCTCATTCTTTAAATTACTTTCCTGTAACTTTATGTTACATCCATAGTATGTGATAAAATGAGGATGTTACACTAGAAGTTGTTTCAACTTTTACCATTTTTTGAAATTCTACAATGTAGTCTCTAACATACCTTCTTTTATGTAATGTTGCAAATATGCTTTCAAATTTTGATTCTCTTCATCCTGCAATTTCGGATCGCGTTTCATCAATTGTATCGCTGCTTCACTGGCTCGTTGCAATATTTTTGCATCCTGGAATATATCTGCCAATTTAAAATCAAGCACACCACTTTGACGAATGCCGAACAAATCTCCCGGACCACGAAGTTTCAAGTCTTCGCTTGCAATATAAAACCCATCATTGGATTTATTGAGAATTGAAAGACGTTCCTTCGTTGTACCATCTTTAGAACCGCTCATAAAAATGCAATATGATTGGTATTCACCTCGACCAACTCGGCCGCGCAGTTGATGCAATTGTGCAAGTCCAAATCTCTCTGCATTTTCTACCATCATGACGGTTGCGTTTGGAACGTTAATTCCCACTTCGATAACAGTTGTCGAAACAAGAACTTGTATTTCATTGTTGCCGAATTGTTCCATGATAGCATCTTTCTCCACTTGTTTCATTCTGCCATGTAAGTGTCCGACTTTAATTTGTGAACCGAGCTTTTCCTGTAACGTCCTTGCATAGTCTAGGACATTTTCGGCTTCCAAAAACTCACTTTCCTCCACCATAGGACAAATAATATAGCACTGTCTGCCTTCTTCAACTTGTTTTCGAATAAAGGCATATGCTGTCTGCCTATAGCTAGTATCCACAACACAGTTCTTAATCGGCAAACGATTGGACGGCAGTTCATCAATCACAGAAATGTCCAAATCACCGTAAAGGATAATCGCCAGGGTTCTCGGTATCGGCGTTGCACTCATAACTAGGATATGTGGCATTCGACCCTTGTCCGCTAATTTTTCTCTTTGCTTTACGCCAAAACGATGTTGTTCATCTGTCACCACCAACGCCAAATCTTTATACTGCACTTTCTCCTGAATCAATGCATGTGTACCTATAATTAAGTTTGCTTCCCCCGACTTAATCTTTTCGTAGGCATCCCGTTTTTCTTTGGCACTCATAGAACCAGTCAGCAATATAGGGATGAGCGGAATCTGATTCTTTTGAAACAAGTTTTCAACAAACGTAAAATGCTGTTTTGCAAGTACTTCCGTAGGTGCCATTAATGCACCTTGGTAACCATTCATACCAACAAGTATCAATGCCAACACAGCAATAATCGTTTTTCCTGACCCCACATCGCCCTGTACTAATCGGGACATGATTTGTTCGCCTTGCATATCACTTTTGATTTCTTCCCAAACTCTTTTCTGTGCATTCGTAAGCTCATATGGCAAATTTTCAATAACGCGCGTTACGTCTCCGTCATTCATAAACGAAAAATTATTTGATATGATTTCATTTGCCTCTTTCATTTGACGAAGTGCAAGAATAAATATTAAGAATTCTTCAAACACCAAACGTTCTCTTGCTTTAAAAAACGATTCTTTATCATACGGAAAATGAATCTGTCTAATTGCATAATTATATTCTGCCAAATGGTTTTCCAATCGAATGCTCGCCGGCAAAAACTCTTTCTTTAAGTCCAGATATTCTAATGCTTGTCTTATCCCTTTCATAATGACATTGTTTGTCAAACCAGATGTCAATGGGTAGACCGGTTGCAATGTATTGACCTTTTGCTCATAGGTGGCGCTCGGGAAAAAGATTTCCGGCTGTTCCATACAAAGACTGCCTCTTCGTTCTACTACACGTCCACGCAAAGTAATAACGCCGCCTCGACCAAGCGTATTTTTCAAAAACGGCATACGGAACCAAGTCGCTTTTATGACACCGGTTAAATCTTTTACATGAATAGATGTAATTTGCAAGTTTTTTGCATTGTTCATCTGTACTTTTCCATAAATGGTTCCGGTAATCGTCACGACGCTTCCCTCGGTCACTTCACTAATTGGAATTGCCGTTTCGTAAATCTCATAATTTCTCGGATAGTAGCGAATCAAATCTCCAACTGTGTAAATATTCAATTTTTGGAATAGTTTTTCAGTTTTTTCCCCGACACCCTTTAATTGGCTAATCTTCGACTGCTCATTCATATAGAACTCCTATTATTCAGAAAAGAGAGTTCGTATACGAACTCTCTTCTTGTCTTCTTACTCTACCGATACTACATAGTAATAAATCGGTTGTCCTCCGAAGTGTGTATCTACATCCAAATCCGGATACAGAGCTTCGATTTCTTCTGTTAATTTCATTGCATCTTCTTCCGAAACATCTGCTCCATAGTATATGCTAACTAATTCTGAATCTTCATCAACCAATTCTGCAAACATTTCTTTTGTAGTCTCTGCAATATCTGTTCCAACTGCTAAAATACCTGCATCACCTATGCCCATGATGTCATCTTTATGGATTTCTTTTTCATCAATACAAGTATCACGAACAGCATAAGTCACCTGACCGGTTTTTACTCGTTTGATTTCTTCTAACATCACTTCTTCATTCTCTTCTGCAGACATATCCGGAATGAAATTGATAATCGCTGTGATTCCCTGTGGAACTGTCTTTGTTGGAATTACAATTACATTTTTATCTTCCACTAAAGATTTTGCTTGATTTGCTGCAAGCGTAATATTTTTATTATTTGGGAAAATAAATACAGTTTTTGCATTCACTTCATCAATAGCCTTTAACATATCATCGGTACTCGGGTTCATCGTCTGACCGCCTTCAATGATATAGTCAACGCCCAACTCTGTGAAAATCTCATTCAAACCTTCACCGATGGAAACTGCAATAAAACCAAAATCTTTTGCTTCCGCTTTTTGCTGTTCTTTCTGCTGGGCAGCTGCTTTTTCTGCTTCCTTGATGAGTTTTTCTTCATGTTCCTCACGCATATTGTCAATCTTCATACGGGTAAGTTGACCATATGTTAATGCCTTCTGAATTGCAAGACCCGGATCATTTGTATGAACATGAATCTTAACAATCTCATCATCCGCCACGCAAACAATGGAATCACCAATAGATTCCAAATATGCTTTGAAAGAAAGCTCGTCCTTTTCTGTAAACTCTTTTTCTGTCATGATTATGAATTCAGTACAGTAACCAAACTTAATCTCTGCATTTGTTTCTGCACTTATTTTAGTAGGATGAACAGAAGTACTCGGTGCAATTTGGCTATAATCTATTTCTTTTCCAAGGAACGCATCGTATGCACCTTTAATAACTTCCAAAAGTCCCTGTCCACCGGAATCTACAACTCCAGCTTCTTTAAGTACCGGTAACATCTCCGGTGTTTGAGCTAAAACTTCTTCCGCATGTGCAATCACTTGAGGAATGAATTCTTCCAAATCATCCATTTTTTGTGCAAGTTCTTCCGCTTTGTCTGCAATACCTCTTGCAACCGTAAGAATTGTACCTTCCTTCGGTTTCATAACCGCCTTATATGCCGTTTCTTTTGCCTTTACACATGCATTTGCCAGTGTAATTACATCAATTTCCTGCGTATCACGGATTGCCTTTGTAAAGCCACGGAACAACTGTGATAAAATAACACCAGAGTTTCCTCTCGCACCACGAAGTGAACCTGAAGAAATAGCCTTGGCTAATGTCTCCATCTCAACATTTTGAAGTGCTGTCACTTCTTTTGCTGCCGCCATAATAGTCAACGACATATTTGTTCCTGTATCACCGTCAGGTACCGGGAAAACATTTAATTCATTGATGATTTCTTTCTTGGCTTCAATATTTCCAGCGCCAGCCAAAAACATCTTCGCAAGCATTTCTGCATTTATTGTTTTCGTTGCCACAACACAATCCTCCTTAATCAATCACTCTTACGCCTTCGACGTAAATATTGATCTCATCCACTTCCATACCTGTAAATTCTTCTACTCTATATTTCACATTGCTGACTAAATTCTCACAAACCACAGAAATACTCACACCATAAGAAACAATCACATGGAAATTAATTGTAATTTTATTGTCTTCTGAAATTTCCACTTGAATTCCGTGTGTCAGGCTTTCTTTCTTTAACAATTTAACCAATCCGTCTTTCATGCTCACAGCTGCCATTCCCACAATACCAAAACACTCTACTGCAACTGTTCCTGCATATTTTGCAACCACTTCAGGTTCAATTGTAATTACACCTAAATCTGTTGTCATACTTCCTTTCATATCTGTTCCTCCGATTTTATATTGTTACTATCATATATTTTGACGTACTTAACAAGCATATTATACTTTGTTTTTTTGAAATTTACAACACCTTTAAATCCTTTCTACATTTTATTAAATTTATGCTTGCATATTTTATTGTTTTCTGTTAGAATACTTGTGTTGTGAGTCTGTAATGACTATTAATATCGTTAGGAGGTGCTATGATGGCTAAATGTGCTATTTGTGAAAAGGGTGCTCATTTTGGAAACAACGTAAGTCACTCTAATAGAAAAACACCAAAAATGTGGAAATCAAATGTAAAATCCGTAAGAGTGAAAACAGAAGGCGGAAATGCAAAGAAAATGTATGTATGTACTTCTTGCTTAAAATCAGGCAAAGTTGAACGTGCTTAATATTTTTTTACAACACAAATAAAACGAGATGATGAAATGCTACGGGTGGATAAGGAAGTATAAAAAACTTAATACATTCGTGGCATTGCAGAGGTAGAAATCAAGACATCAATCGAAAGGTTGGTGTCTTTTTCTATGCCTAAAAATCCGCACATTCGTATAATATAAATCCTTTTGCTACAATGTAGTCAAAGGAGGAAAGATTATGAAAACTACATTTTATCTTGCACTTGATGATGTCGAACGTAGTATGCTTATCCGCTCACTCAATAGTCTGAGAAACAGACTAATGGCACAAAGCAACAATACCGACGGGGTTGATGATGTTCTTGTGAAGGTCATTAGAGCAAAGAAAAAGAAATACAAAATAATTTATACGGAGGTTTGATTACCATGAAAGAAATGAAAGTGCGTTATCAAAATCAAGGTGATTATCAACTGCCTTGCATTACTGGCAAAGAACAAAAAGAACTACATATCGGCGTGTGGGCAAACCGACACAGACAGTATCTTAAACAACATCATCGCATAAAATATTACAATCTACTCACATCGGAAAGGCTGTACCCTTACCTTGCAAAAATCGAAGAACAGGCACAAACAATATTTTCACAACTTGTCAAATCATTTGCCGAAAAAGAAAAT